>NZ_AP027737.1:2400000-2703451 GCF_030296695.1 Agromyces mangrovi
CGATCATCGGCACGTTCCAGCTCTTCAACGAGCCGAGCCTGCTGAACACGATCGCGCCCGACGCGATCACCAATTCGTTCACGCCCAACTACTACGCGTACAACCTCGCGTTCATCAACCAGGAGCTGAACTACGCGGCGGCGATCGCGTTCCTCCTGGGCCTCGTGATCGCGATCGTGTCGTACGTCGTGCAGCTCAACGAGCAACGACGGGCGCGCAAGGAGAGGAGCGGAGCATGACCGATCTCGAGACCCGGGCCGCGGTCACCGTCGGCGCGAAGGGCGGCCGACGCAGCCCGTTCGGCCGCGGCGCCGCGACCGCCCGCCGCTTCGCCCCGGAGCGACGCCGCAACTGGATGCTCACCGTGCTGCTCTGGCTGTGCGTGCTCTACTTCATCCTGCCGCTCTGGTGGCTGCTCGTCTCCTCGACCAAGGACAACTCGGCGCTGTTCTCCACCTTCGGGCTCTGGTTCGGCGGCGAGCTGTCGCTCTGGGAGAACCTGCAGACGCTGTTCACGATCCGCGGCGGCATCTTCACGCGCTGGCTGCTGAACACCGTGCTCTACGCGGGCGTCTCGGCGGTCGGTGCGACCCTGCTCGCGGCCGCAGCCGGCTACGCGTTCGCGAAGTACCGCTTCCCGGGCTCCGCAGCGCTGTTCAGCATCATCCTCGGCGCCATCATGATCCCGCTCACGGCGCTCGCGCTGCCGACCTACCTGCTGTTCTCGCGGGCGGGCCTGACCGACACCCCGTGGGCGATCATCATTCCGTCGCTGGTCAGTCCGTTCGGCGTGTACCTCATGCGGGTGTACGCGGCCGACGCGGTACCCGACAGCATGATCGAGGCGGCGCGCGTCGACGGTGCGGGGGAGTTCCGCATCTTCTGGCAGGTCGGCCTCCGGCTGCTCGGGCCGGGCCTCGTGACGGTGTTCCTGTTCTCGCTCGTGGCGACCTGGAACAACTACTTCCTGCCGCTGATCATGCTGAACAGTTCGGACCTGTACCCGATCACGGTCGGGCTGGCCCAGCTCCAGTCGGCGGCGAGCGCCGGCGGCGGGTCGCAGGCGCTGTTCTCGACGGTGATCACCGGATCGTTCGTATCGATCCTGCCGCTCGTGATCGCATTCCTGTTCCTGCAGCGGTACTGGCAGTCGGGCCTCGCCACCGGCGGAGTGAAGGGATGAGTGCATCGTGACCATCTGGTACGGCGGGGACTACAACCCCGAGCAGTGGCCGCGCGAGGTGTGGGACGAGGACGTCTCGCTCATGCAGCAGGGCGGCATCAGCCTCGCGACCGTGGGCGTGTTCTCGTGGGCCCGGCTCGAGCCGCGGCCGGGCGAGTACGACTTCGGCTGGCTCGACGACGTGCTCGACACGCTGCACGCCGGGGGCGTGCGGGTCGACCTCGCCACGGCGACCGCCTCGCCGCCGCCCTGGCTGGCGAAGCGGCATCCGGAGACCCTGCCCGTCACCGAGCAGGGCGTGCGCCTCGCGGTCGGCAGCCGGCAGCAGTACTGCCCGAGCTCGCCGGTGTACCGGTCGTACGCGAAGCGCCTGGTCGAGCAGTTGGTCGCGCGCTATGCGGGGCATCCGGCACTCGAGCTCTGGCACGTCAACAACGAGTACGGATGCCACGTGAGCCACTGCTACTGCGAGGTGTCGGCCGACGCGTTCCGGGCGTGGCTCGAGGCGAAGTACGGCACGGTCGAGGAGCTGAACCGGGCGTGGGGCACCGCGTTCTGGTCGCAGCGCTACGACGCGTTCGACGAGGTGTCGCCGCCGTCGGCCGCGCCGAGCTTCCGCAACCCGACGCAGCTGCTCGACTTCGACCGGTTCTCGAGCGACGAGCTCATGGCCTGCTACTCGGCGGAGGTCGAGGTGATCCGCGCCGCCTCCGACGTGCCGATCACGACGAACTTCATGGGGTTCTTCAAGCCTGTCGACTACTGGAAGTGGGCGCCGCTCGTCGACGTCGTCTCCGACGACACGTACCCCGACCCGGCCGACCCCCGCTCGCCGGCGTACGCGGCGATGGTGCGCGACCTCATGCGCTCGCTCGGCGGCGGCAAGCCGTGGCTGCTCATGGAGCAGGCGCCGAGCGCGGTGAACTGGCGGGCCCGCAACGCGCCCAAGGCGCCCGGGCAGATGCGCGCCTGGTCGTACCAGTGCGTGGGGCGCGGTGCCG
Source organism: Agromyces mangrovi (assembly GCF_030296695.1). Classification (NCBI taxonomy): domain Bacteria; kingdom Bacillati; phylum Actinomycetota; class Actinomycetes; order Micrococcales; family Microbacteriaceae; genus Agromyces; species Agromyces mangrovi (ex Wang et al. 2018). The sequence goes on from NZ_AP027737.1 coordinate 2,402,185, forward strand.
ACGGCATCCTCTTCTTCCAGTGGCGGCAGTCGGCCGCGGGCGCGGAGAAGTTCCACTCGGGCATGGTGCCGCACGGCGGCACCGACACCCGTGTGTGGCGCGAGATCGCGCAGCTCGGGGAGAGCTGCGCGACCTGTCGGGCCCCGATGGGGGAGTCGAGGGCGGTCGGGTGCCTGCGGCGGTGGCGATCGCCCTCGACTGGGACAGCTGGTGGGCGATCGAGCAGCCGGCGTCGCCCACGACCGTGCCGTACCTGCAGGTGCTGTTCGCCTGGCACCGTGCGTTCACGTCGCTCGGGCACACGGTCGACTTCGTGCGCGCCGACGGCGACCTGTCGGCCTACGGCCTGGTCGTCGCGCCCGCGCACTTCGTGGCGACCGACGCGCAGGTCTCCGGGCTGGCCGCCTACGCCGACGGCGGCGGCACGCTCGTCGTCGGGTTCGGCACCGGCATCACCGACGAGGACCTGCGCATCCGGCTGGGCGGCTACCTCGGCGAGCCGCTGCGCGAGGCGCTGGGCGTCTGGGTGGAGGAGTTCGCGCCGCCGGCCGGGCCCGATCTCGCGGCGACCGGCGGGGGCGAGGTGCCGCCCGTCGGGCTGTCGGGTGAGGTGCTCGGGGCGGATGCCACGGGCTCGACCTGGGCCGAGGTCGTGCGCGTGACCGACGCCGACGTGCGCGCCACGTTCACCGACGGCGCGCTCGCGGGTTCGCCGGCCGTCACTCGCCGTGCTGCGGGCGACGGGTCGGCCTGGTACGTCGCCACGCTGCCCGACCCGGAGCCGCTGCGCGCGCTCGCCGCGGCGCTCGCCGCGGACGCGGGCGTCACGGCGCCCGAGCCCGCCGCGACCGGCGACGAGGTCGAGGTCGTGCGGCGCGGGGAGCTCACGTTCGTGATCAACCACGGGGCATCCGATGCCCGCGTGCTGCTGACCGGCACCGACGTGCTCACCGGTGCGGACGCCTCCGGCCTGGTGCTCGCGCCGCAGGGGGTCGCGATCGTGCACCCCTGACGTTCGGGGGTCGCTTTTCAGGAACTGGTTGCGACCCCGCGCACGGATGCTGCGTGGGGGCCCGGATCTCGGCCGGAATCGGCCGGATCCGGGCCCGTCACGCCGGGATCCGCCGTCGGGCCGGCTGGGGCTCCTGAAAAGTGACGGTCTTCGACGTCAGGCGGAGGCGCGGCGCTGCATCGCGAGGCGCACGGGGGCGCTCGCGGCGCCGTAGCCGTCGTAGCCGCCGCGGCGCTCGACGAGTTCGAAGAACACGCCGCCGATGGTCGGCGTGTAGAAGTGGATGAACTCGCCGCCCGAGCCGTCGCGGTCGTAGAGCAGGTCGAGCTCGCGCAGCTCGGCGAGCAGGGCCGGGTCGAGGTCGAACTGCGCGGCGAGGTCGTCGTAGTAGTTCGTCGGGATGCGGAGGAAGTCGAGCCCGGCGGCGCGCGCGGCCCGGGCGGCGGCGACCACGTCGTCGCAGCGCACGGCGACGTGCCGGTCGGGCACGGGCGCGGTCGGCGGTGCGAGGTTCATCGGCAGGCGCACAACGCCGTCGGCGGTGCGCATCACCTGGCTGAGCACCAGCCCCTGCGGGCCGGGCACGTCGGCCGACGACTGCGTCGTGAGCGAGAGCACGCTCGACGCGAAGAGCACGGCCTCGTCGAAGTCCTGCCAGCGGTAGCCGACGTTGGCGTGGTCGACCACACCCGACGCGCACGCGTCGGAGCCGGGGGAGCCGCCCTCGAACTCGGTGATCCACGAGGTGTCGGCGGGGCGGTCGCTCCAGTACACGACCGTGCCGTCGGGTGAGGCGACGCCGCGCAGCTCCTGCTCGCCCGCGTAGGTGCGCCGGAACGCCGCGGGCGCGCCGAGGGCCACGGCCCGGTCCACCGCGGCATCCGCGTCGTCGACCATCAGCCCGATGCCCGTGAGCCGCGGCGTCTCGTCGCGCACCTGCTCGTCGAGGATGATGCGCGCCTCGCCGGCGGTCCAGAGGCGCACGCGCTTGCTGCGGTGCCGGCCGCCGAACGCGAAGCCGAGCAGCTCGAGGGTCTCGTCGACGGCGGTGAGGTCGGCGCCGGCGATCTCGACGAAGTCGATGCCGCGCGCGACCTGCGGCTCGCCGAGCAGGTCGTCGGTCCAGCCGTTCGCCGCCGCGGTGCGGTCGGCGAGCCAGGTGAGCGACCGGCGGGCGTGGCCGGCGGTGCGCACGACGTCGGTCTGGCGGAACGTGTCGTTGAACACCTCGAGCGAGAGCGGGCCGGTGTACCCGGCGCGCAGCACGTGCGCGAGGAAGTCGGTCAGCGCGAAGTCGCCCTCGCCGGGGAAGAGGCGGTGGTGGCGGCTCCACGAGAGCACGTCCATGTCGAGCGCGGGCGCGTCGGCGAGCTGGAGGAAGAAGATCTTCTCGCCGTCGATCTCCTCGATGCCCGCGGGGTCGTGCCCGCGGGAGAGGATGTGGAAGCTGTCGAGGCACACCCCGAGATTCGGCCGATCGGCGCGCTGCACGATGCGCCAGGCGTGCCGGTAGTCGTCGACGAATCGGCCCCAGGCGAGCGCTTCGTAGGCGATGCGGATGCCCCGCTGCGCGGCCGCGTCGGCCAGGGCCGCGAGCTGTGCGGCGGCGACCTCGTCGTCGTCGATCGTGGCGGTGCCCGCGTTGCTGCAGACGAGGATGGTGTCCGCGCCGAGCCGCTGCATGACGTCGAACTTCGCCTCGGCGCGGCGGAGGTTGTCGGCGAAGACCTCGTCGGCGACGCCCTCGAGGTCGCGGAACGGCTGGAACAGGTCGATCGAGAGCCCGAGCCTCGCGCAGAGGGCCCGGATCTCCTCGGGGGACTCCATGGCGCCGATGAGGTCGGCGTCCATGATCTCCACTCCGTCGAAGCCGGCGTCGCTGCAGGCATGGAGCTTCTCGACCAACCCGCCAGAGAGGCAGACGGTGGCGATCGAAGTGCGCATGCATGTAATGTACCAGTTCGTACATACCGTGGGCAGGTCGAGTTCCGAGACCGGATCGAGACCTTCCGGGCTGGAGATCGACTTCGCGCGGTGCGTAATGTAATAACTGGTACGTATAACTGCGGCCCGAGGCGCTGCCGCCTCGACCGCCGGAACGGACAAGGGTGTTTCGTGACCGAACCTGAACGACCGCAGGGCAGGGTGCCCGTGCTGCGGCGCATCTCGAGGATCGTCTTCATCGCAGAACTCGCGATCGGGTCGATCGCGCTGCTGGCGATCCTCGCCTTCGTCTTCCTCCAGGCGCTGCAACGGTACCTGCCGATCGAGGGGTTCCCGTGGACGGGCGAGCTCGCCCGGTTCTCGCTCGTCTGGCTCACGTTCTCGGCGGCCGGCCTCCTCGTCACGAGCCGTGGCCACATCGCCCTCGAGGTCGTCGACGTTGCCCGCAACAAGATGCTCGTACGCATCGTGCAGGTGTTCGCGATGCTCGTCGTCGCCGCGACCGGCGTGGGCCTCACGCTCGAGGCGTGGGCGCTCATCGAGACGCAGGGGATCATCAAGTCGCCCGTGCTGCGCATGCCCATGTCGTGGGTCTACGTGCCCGTGCTCATCGGCGCCGCGAGCACCGCCATCCGCGCGACCATCGCCGCGATCGACGTGGCCGTGAACGGCCCCGTCATCAGCACCGACGCGTCCGCCGACGGCGCCGAGCCCGACCGGTCGGCCGGCAACGGCGAGCAGGAGGCGACCGCATGACGCTCGCGCTCCTCGGCCTCGCCATCGCGCTGCTGCTCGTGCTGCGCGTGCCCGTCGCATTCGCCTTCCTCGGGCCCGCCCTCGTCTACCTGGCCATCGAGGGGCAGTCCACAGGGTTCGCCCTCCGCCAGGTCACCAACGCCGCAGCCAGCTTCCCCCTGCTCGCCGTGCCCCTGTTCGTCTTCCTCGGCGCGCTCGCCAACCACGCGGGCATCGCCGACCGGCTGTTCCGGTTCGCACTCGCGCTGCTCGCGCGCCTGCGCGGCAACCTCGGCTACGTCGCGGTCGGCGTGAGCGTCGGGTTCTCCTGGATGAGCGGCTCGGCCGTCGCCGACGCCGCCGCGCTCGGCAAGGTGCAGATCCCGGCGATGCTCCGCGCCGGCTACAGCCGCCGGTTCGCGACCGGCCTCTCCGGCTCGTCGTCGCTCATCGCGCCGATCATGCCCCCGAGCATCCCGGCGGTCATCTTCGCGGGACTCGCCGCGGTGTCGACGGGCGCGCTCTTCGCGGCGTCCGTCATACCCGCCCTGCTCATGGCGGCGGGCCTCTGCGTCGTCGTCTGGGTGCTCGTGCGGCGCAACCCGAAGGTCACCCGCGGCGAGTTCGACCGCGCCGAGCTCGTCGCGTCGCTCAAGGGCGTCGTGCTGCCGCTCATCTCGCCGATCATCATCCTGGGCGGCATCCTCGGCGGCATCTTCACCCCCACGGAGGCGGCAGCGGTCGGCGTCGTCTACATCATCATCGTCGGCATCGTGCAGCGCTCGCTCAGCTGGCGCGGCTTCTTCGAGGCCGTGAAGGAGGCGGTGCTCACCACCGCGGGCATCATGCTGATCGTCGCCTCCGCGTCGCTGCTCGGGTACATCCTCGCGATCGAGCGCCTGCCGCAGCTGCTCGCCGAGTTCTTCCTCGGCATCACCGACAACCCGACGGTGTTCCTGCTGCTCATCGCGATCCTGATGCTGATCCTCGGCACGGTGATCGACGCGACCGCGATCCTCGTGCTCGTCGTGCCGATCCTGCTGCCGCTCGTACGCGACTACGGCATCGACCCGATCGCGGCCGGCGTGCTCATGATCGTCTCGCTCATGGTGGGCCTGCTCACGCCGCCCGTCGGCACCGTGCTGTTCGTGACCGCATCGGTCTCGAAGACGCGCGTCGGCGAGGTGTTCCGCGGCTCGCTGCCGTTCCTCGTCCCGTCGCTCGTGATCATGCTGCTGCTGATCCTCGTGCCCGACTGGGTGATGTGGCTGCCGGGGGTGCTGGGCCTGTGACGATCGATGCGCTGCCCGAGGTGCCGCTGCGGCGGGCCGTGCTGATCGGGCTGATCGGCGAGGGGGTCACCCCGTCGCTCACCCCGCCGATGCACGAGCTCGAGGGTGCGCGCCACGGCATGCACTACGTCTACCGCACGATCGACCTCGCGCCCGGCGAGAGCACCGAGGAGTACGTCGGGCGGCTCCTGGCCGACGCCCGGCGGCTCGGCTTCGACGGCCTGAACGTCACCCACCCCGTGAAGCAGACGGTGCTGCCGCTGCTCGACGAGCTGGCCCCCGCGGCGCGCACGGTCGGCGCCGTGAACACGGTCGTCTTCGACGGCGACCGCATGATCGGGCACAACACGGATGTCACGGGGTTCGGCGCCGCCTTCGACGAGACGCTCGGCGACGCCGACCGCGACCTCGTCGTGCTCGTGGGCGCCGGCGGGGCCGGTGCCGCGGTGGCGAGCGCGCTGGCCGCGCGCGACGTGGGCGAACTGGTCATCGCCGACGCGGCCGCGGGGCGGGCGGCCGCCCTCGCGGCATCCGTCGCCGAGGTCTCGACCGGGCGCGTGCGCGCCATCGGACCCGACGAGCTGGCCGACGTGCTCCCCGGCGCTGACGGCGTGGTCAACGCGACCCCGTTCGGCATGGCCGCGCACCCCGGCGCGGCGTTCGACGTGGGGCTCGTGCCGAGCCGCGCCTTCGTCGCCGACGTGGTCTACCGGCCCGTCGAGACCGAGCTGCTCGTCGCGGCACGCGACCGCGGATGCCGCGTCATGTCGGGTCTCGGCATGGCGATGCACCAGGCGGCCGACGCCTTCGAGATCTTCACCGGAGAACCTGCGGACCGCGAGGCCATGCTCGCGGACCTCACAGCCCTGGTCGCCGTCGAGGCGACCGGGACCCCACCCCCATGGCACCGATGAGAGGAAAGCACACCGTGAATGCACGACGCACCAAGCGAACGACGTGGATCGCTCTGGCGGCGGCGCCGGCACTGTTCCTGCTGGCCGCCTGCTCGAGCGGTTCCGACGGCGGAACCGACACCGGCGACGAGTCGGGCGAGCAGGAGACGATCGAGCTCACGCTCGCGCACAGCTACACCGAGGACCAGCCGCAGCACCGCTGCGGCGCGCAGGTCATCGCCGACGAGGTCGCCGCGGCCGACGTGGGCCTCACGATCGAGATCTTCCCGGCCAGCCAGCTCGGCGGCGACGCCGACCGCATCGCCTCCGTGGCATCCGGCGACATCGACATGGACATCCAGGGCGCCTCGGCGCTCGGCGCGGTGTACGAGCCGATCAGCGTGATGGACGCGGCCTACGTGTTCGACGGGCCCGACCACCTCGCGGCGTTCATGGCGAGCGACGACTCGGCCGTGCTCGTCGAGGGCTTCAAGGAGGCCTCGGGCGTGCAGACGCTCGGCGCCTGGTCGGCCGGCGCGCGGCTCTTCACCGCGAACACGCCGATCCGCACCCCCGAGGACCTCGAGGGCGTGCGCATGCGCTTCCCGGGCTCGCCGCAGTACCTGCTCAACGCGCAGGCGCTCGGGGCGGACGCGACCGAGGTCGCGTACGAGGAGCTCTACCTGGCGCTCCAGCAGGGCACGGTCGACGGGCAGGAGAACCCGATCACCAACATCGTCGCCCAGAACTTCCAGGAGGTGCAGGACTACGTCAGCCTGTCGGAGCACCAGCTCAACACGAACCTCGTCGTGATGAGCCCGATCTACGACGAGCTGAGCACCGAGCAGCAGGACGCGCTGACCGCCGCGGTCGAGACCGCGGTCACCGAGGTGACGGCCTGCGTCGCCGAGGACGAGGAGGTCGTGCTCGACGAGTGGCGCAACGGCGATGACTGGGAGGTCATCGAGGACGTCGACGTCGAGGCCTTCCAGGGCCCCGCGGTCGAGTTCTTCCTCGAGAACTTCGAGGGCGAGTCGCTCGCGGTCTTCGAGGCGATCCGCGCGACCGCCGAGTGATCGGACGCGACTGACGACGAGATGGTCCGCACGGTTCCGACCTGCACCGGCGAGGTGCAGGCGGAACGCCTCGGCACGACCCTGATCCACGAGCACCTGTTCGTGGGGCACCAGGAGCTCGACCTGAACCTGCCCCACCCCGAGTGGGACGAGCAGGATGCGGTGGAGCGGGCCGTGACCGGACTCGAGCGCCTGCACGCGCTCGGCGTGCGGACCGTCGTCGACCTCACGGTGCCGGGGCTCGGCCGCGACGTCGCACGCGTGCGGCGCGTGGCCGAGCGGGTGCCCGTCGAGATCGTGGTCGCCACGGGGTACTACACCGCCGACGTGCTGCCGCATGCGATCCGCCTGCACGGTCCGGGGCGCCTGGTCGACGGTCCCGACCCGCTCGAGCAGCTGTTCGTCGGTGACATCGAACGGGGCATCGCGGGCACGGGCGTCCGCGCCGGCATGCTCAAGGTCGTCACCGACGTCGAGGGGTTCACGCCGGACGTGCGGCGCGTGTGGGAGGCCGCGGCCGCGGCGCACCTGCGCACGGGCGTGCCGATCACGACGCACTCGCACGCGCGGTCGGGCGGGGGACGCGAACAGCAGCGGATGCTCCGCGAGCTGGGCGTACCCCTCGACCGGGTCGTGATCGGGCACAGCGGCGACTCGACCGACCTCGACCACCTGCGCGAGCTCGCCGACGCGGGCTCGTACCTCGGGTTCGACCGGTTCGGCATGGCGCACGTGGCATCCGATGACGACCGCGTGCGCATGCTGCTCGCGCTGCTCGAGCTCGGGTACGCCGAGCGCATCGTGCTCTCGCACGACGCCGCGTTCTTCAGCCGCGTGACGCCGCCGTCGTGGCGCGCCGCGCACGCGCCCGACTGGCACATGGAGCACCTCTTCACGGGCATCCTGCCCCGGCTGCGCGACGCGGGCGTCGACGAGGCGACGATCGAGCAGCTGCTCGTCGAGAACCCGCGGCGCGTGCTCGCGGGGGCGTGAGATGCCGGCGGCCTGCACAGTGCCCGTGCCGCTCCCGGGCGGCGGGGTCGCCGAGAACTAGGGTGGAATCGTGAGCGAACAACCGGTGGTCCGCCAGCGCGATCCCGAGCGCACCCGCGAGGACCTCCTCACGGTCGCCACCGAGGCCTTCGCCGAGTCGGGCTACTCGGGCACCCGCGTCGACGAGATCGCCGAGCGCACCCGCACGACGAAGCGGATGATCTACTACTACTTCGGCGGCAAGGAACAGCTGTACATGGCCGTGCTCGAGCGCGCCTACCGCAGCATCCGCGAGGCCGAGCAGGCCCTGCACGTCGGCGACCTCGAGCCCGTCGAGGGCTTCGCCGGCTCGCCGAGCTCACGTACGACCACCACCTCGCGCACACCGACTTCATCCGCCTGGTGTCGATCGAGAACATCCACCGCGGCAACTTCATCCGCCGCCTCGACTCGCTGCGCGAGCTCAACCAGCCCGCGCTCGGCGTGCTCGACGGCGTGCTCGAGCGCGGCCGCGCCGACGGCAGCCTGCGCGACGACGTCGATGCGCTCGACGTGCACCTCGTGATCAGCTCGTACTGCTTCTTCCAGGTCGCCAACCAGTACACGTTCGGCTACCTGTTCGACCGCGACCTGCTCGCGGCCGACCGCCGCGACCACTACCGCGCGATGATCGGCGACGTGGTCGTCGGCTGGGTCGGCCGCGAGCGCTGAGGTCAGCCGGCGGCGTTGGTCGTCTCGAGCCAGCCGCGCGGGTTCTCCTCGGTCTCGGCGTTGCGGCGCTCGAGCTCGGCCGCGAGCTCCGCCGCCACGTCGGGGTACTTCGCGAGCACGTCGTACGACTCGCTCGGGTCGGCCTCGAGGTCGAACAGCCACGGCCCCTGCGTGAACGGGCTGGCGAACGACGTGCCGCTGATCGTGTAGAGGTACGGCTGCTCCGCGTAGTACTTGAAGCGGCCGTCGCTCACGGCGAGCAGGCTCTTGCTCGCGTAGGAGTAGTAGTACTCGCTGACGGTGTCGCCGGTTCCCCCGAGGACCGAGGCCATGCTCGTGCCGTCGAGCGCGCGGTCGGTCGGCGCGGGGAGGTCGAGCCAGTCGAGCAGCGTCGGCAGCACGTCGGTGCCCATCGCCATGGTGTCGACGGTCCGCCCGCCCTCGAGGCCGTCGGGCCAGTGCACGAGGAAGGGCACGCGCGTGCCGCCCTCGGAGATCATGCCCTTGCGGCCGCGGTGGTCGCCGGCGTCGCCCTGGAACCAGGGCCCGTTGTCGCTCGTGACCATGATGATCGTGTTCTCGAGCTGGCCCGTGGACTCGAGCTCGTCGACGATGCGGCCGATGCCGTCGTCGAGCCCCTCGACGACGTCGCCGTAGAGGCCGGCGTCCGAGCGGCCCTCGTTCTCTTCGGCCGCGAAAAGCGGCTCGTGCGGGAAGTTGTGCGCGAAGTAGAGGAAGAACGGGTCCTCGGTCTCGGCGGCGTCGGCGACGAACTCCACCGCGCGGTCGGTGTAGAGCGCGTCGAGCTCGGTCTGGTCGACGGTCTCGAGCACGACCTCGTCGTTCTCGTAGATCTGGAACGGCACCATGTCGTTCGAGTACCGCGAACCGAGGAACGAGTCGAACCCGAAGTCGTTCGGGAGCGAGCCCTCGGTGTCGCCGATGTGCCACTTGCCGATCATGCCGGTCTCGTAGCCCGAGGCCCGGAGCACGTCGGGGATCGTGATCTCGGCCTGGGTCAGGCCGAAGGTGCCCGACACGACGTTGATCAGGTTGCTGACGCCCTCGCTGGGGAACAGCACGTCGGGCACGGCGGCGCGGGGCGCGAGGCGGCCGGTGAGGAGCGCGGCGCGCGAGGGGGTGCAGACGGCGGAGGGCGAGTGGTAGTTCGTCATGACGACGCCGGCCTCGGCGAGGGCGTCGAGGTTCGGCGTCTCGATAGGGGTGTCGCCCATGAATCCGAGGTCGCCGTAGCCGAGGTCGTCGTAGTGCACGAGGATCACGTTGGGCGACTCGCCGGAGGTCGCCGCCGTCGTGCTGAGGCGGTTGGTGAGGTACTCCTCCTTCAGTGCCTCGTGCTCGGGGGAGTCGTCGGGGCGGTTCGTGAGGAGCTCGAAGGCGATGTAGCCGAGGCCGGCGACGAGCAGCAGCGCGGGAAGCGCGAGCACGAGGCCGGTGGCCTTCAGGATGCGCCTGCCGAGCCCCTTCCGGTGCTTCCGCTTCGCGGTGGCGGGAGCGTCGTGGTCGGGTGTCGACGCAGGGGCGGCGGGCTGGTCGTTCGCCATTGAAGTCGGCCTTTCGGGGTTCGGCACGCGCGAGTGGGGAGCGTGCCGCTGGTTCGGGACCGGACAAGTGTGACCGGTAGGCGCTCCAAAACCAAATTGCCTTCTGGTTTCGCCTCGGACGCTCCGCGAGTCGTCATGAAGTGCCGGAATTCCGGCGCCCGAAGCGGCACTTCATGACGACTCGGCGAGGGAGCAGGGCGCCGCCGAGTCCCGCTGACTGGAACACGCTCCCGCTGGCTGGGACGACGCTGGCCGGGGCATCCGCTCGCCTCGTACGTTCGCCCCAACGGCCTCACGCAATCGATCAAGGGAGATCACAGTGGAACGACTCGTACGATCAGGAATCGGCCTGCTTGCCGCGGCCGCGCTCGGCGCGGGCGTGGTCACCGCGACCGCCGGCTTCGGGGGCAGGCCCCGGCCGCACCCGGCAACGGCAACGGCAACGGCCTCGGCGGCCAGCCGACCACCATCAGCGAGGTCTACCAGGACCCGATCACCGACTACGGCGTCTGTCGCGGCGTCGACCCGGTCTGCTACAACGACTGGGGCAACGGTTGGGAGGAGGGCGACGACGCCCCGCGCATCCTCATCTGGAGCCACACGCCGGGCCCGCGCCACGCGCACCTCGGCGACCGGCTCGGCGAGGGCCTGAACCCGCCGCTGAACGAGACCAACGTCGCCCAGGCGGCACTCGTCGAGTGGGCGGCCGATCGCGGCATCGAGGCCGACTACACCGAGGACCTCGGCAGCTTCACCCGCCTGAACAACTACAACGCGGTCGTGTTCCTCAGCGCGAACCGCGACACGCTCGACGACACCGCGCAGACCAACCTGAAGCAGTTCGTGCGGCGCGGTGGCGGCTTCGTGGGCATCCACAACGCCTTCGGCGCCGAGTACCACTGGCCGTGGTACGAGGGGCTGCTCGGCGGGGCGAACTTCTACGACCACGCGCCGAACCGCGACGGCACCGTCGAGACCATCAACGGCAACGACGTGTCGACCGAGTTCATGCCCGACGAGTGGGAGTTCAAGGACGAGTGGTACAACCTCGTGCCGTACCCGAGCTACGTGAACGTGCTGCTCGAGGTCGACGAGGACACGAGCCTCAACGGACGCGACTCCGGTCACCCCGGGCACGGCGAGGAGCACGCGGTGAGCTGGTGCCACTACTACGACGGCGGCAAGGCGTGGCTCACCACGCTCGGCCACAACGTCGACGTCTGGACGGGCGGCGCCACCAACGACGAGTTCTTCCAGGACCACGTCATGGCGGGCCTCGAGTCGGCGATCGGCATGCAGCCCTTCTGCACCCTCTGACGGTTCGTCCGTCGCACGCGGCCCGGCCCCTGGTTCGATCGGGGGCCGGGCTTCGGCGTGCGCGGGCCCGTAGTCGACGGCGAGTTGCGGGCGGTGCGAGCGGATGCCTCGGGGCCGGTCAGCCCCGCAGGCCCGTGGCGTACGGCATGAGCACGTCGTGCACGCCGCCGTCGACGAGGAGGTCGACGCCCGTCACGTACGACGCGCCCTCGCCCACGAGGAACGCGACGGCGTCCGCGACGTCCTCCGGCGCGCCCATGCGCCCGAGCGGGATGCGGCCGGCGCGGGCCTCGCGCAGCTCGGCGTCGTGCGCCGCGGGGGAGAGCGGGGTGAGGATCATGCCGGGCGACACGCTCGCCGCGCGCACGCCCGCCGGCGCCCACTCGAGTGCGAGCTGGCGCACCATGGCCGACACGGCCGCCTTCGACGCGCTGTACGCGCCGAGGGCGGGCAGCGGATGCCTCGCGGCGATCGAGGAGACCGCGACGAACGCGCCCCGGGTCTCGCGCAGCCACGGGTCGGCGGCGCGGGCGAGCAGCCAGGTGGCGCGCGTGTTCACCGCGAACGTCTCCTCGTAGTCGGCGAGGTCGGTGTCGAGCAGGCGGCCGGGGCGGATGATGCCGGCGTTCGCGACCACGACGTCGAGCCCGTCGAGCCCTTCGGCCGCCGCCCGCACGACCGCGTCGGCGGCGTCGGGCGTGCCGAGGTCGCCGGGGGCGTCGACGGCCCGCACGCCCGACGCGCGGAGGAGTCGAGCACCTCCGAGGCATCCGTCTGCTGCCGATGCCCCACGGCGACATCGGCGCCGTCGGCGGCGAGTCGGCGCGCGATCGCGAGGCCGATGCCGCTGGTCGCTCCGGTGACGAGTGCCTTCATGGGTGCCTCCCGCAGAGGGTGGTCGCGGCGATGCGTCCGAAGACGAGCGCCTTGGTGAGGGCCGAGCCGGTCATGTAGCCGGGGCCGTGGAAGCCGCCCGTGACCTCGCCCGCGGCCGTGAGTCCGCGTATGCGGGTGCCGTCGACGCGGACGACGTCGGCATTCGGCGCGATGCGCAGGCCACCGTAGGTCGACGACATGAGGGTCTTCGCGGGGTAGGCGTGGAACGGCGGGCGGTCGATCGGCGTGGGGGTGCCGCCACCGTTGACGAGGCCCGAACGGCCGGCCGACTCTCCGCGCGCGAGGGCGGCGTTGTAGTCGTCGACCGTACGCGCGAGGCCGTCCGGGTCGATGCCCGCGGCGTCGGCGAGCGCGGTGATCGTGTCGGCGGTGACGATGCGGCCCTTGCGTTCGAGGGCGCGGATGTCGGAGAGCGGCGCGCCGGGCACCGACTTCGCCATGACGCGGGCATCGAAGACCTCGTACCCCATGCCGCCGGGCTGCTCGAGGCAGCTCGCGCCGATGGCCTTGTAGCTGGACGCCTCGTCGGCGAAGCGCTCGCCGCGGGCGTTCACGACGATGGCGCCGAGGTAGAACGCCGAGAGCAGCTCGTGCTCGGCGTCGGTCGTGAGCGGGTGCGAGCCGAACGTGCCGGAGACGAATCCGACGTCGAGCACGTCGGCGCCGAGCCGCCACGCCATGCGCAGGCCGTCGCCGGTGTTGCCGGCACCACCGTAGGGGATCGCGGCGAGCTGCTCGGGGGCGAACCGGCGCAGCAGGTCGGGCGAGCGGCTGAAGCCGCCGGTCGCGAGCACGACGCCGCGCCGGGCCTGGATCACCTGGCCGGTCGGCGCCGCGGCCACGCCGGTCACCCGCCCCGAGGCGTCGACCACGAGCCGCTCGGCCGCGCGGCCGGTCAGCACGTTGGCCTCCGGGTCGTCGGCGAGGCCCGCGGCCAGCACCCGCAGGAGCCCCGCGATGTCGTAGCGGTGGCTGCGGGGCCGGCGCATGCCCGCGCTGATCGTGAGCAGCTCGGGCGCGAACCCGCGGCGCTCCAGCCACGCGCGGCTCGCGTCCTGCTCGGCGACGAGCGCGTCGAGCAGCGCGGAGTCGGCGAAGCCGGCGGCCTCCTCGGCGAGCTCGGCGCGGAATGCGTCGTCGTGGTCGTCGACGCCCGCGTCGCGCTGTGCGGGCGTGCCGGCGAAGGCGAACCATCCGCCGCTCATCGCCGTGCTGCCGCCCAGCTCGGGCCGTGCTTCGAGCAGGGTGACGGATGCTCCGGCCTCGCGCGCGACCGTGGCGGCGACGAGGCCCGCGAGCCCGCCGCCCACCACGACCACGTCGACTGTCATCGTGCGTCGCGCCCGGGGGTGCCGGGGGAATCGCGGAAGTCCGCGAGCTCGACGGTCGCGCCGCGCTCGGCGGCGAGCCGGGCGGCCTCGACGAGGGCGAGCGACTCGGCCGCGTCGGCCGCGCTCGCGATCGGAGCGGTCGCGCCGCGCACGACCTCGACGAAGTGGTCGAGCTGGCGCGAGTACGAGTCGCCGGCCGCCGCCTGCGCGTACCGGCGCTGCATGGGCCTGCGCCACTCGCCCTCGACGCCGGCCGGGTAGCCGTAGGCGGCGAGGTCGGGGATCGAGAGCGCGCCCGCGGTGCCCGTGATGCAGTACGCGTACGCGTCGCGCGTGAACGGGAAATCGGGGATGTCGCCGCTGCCCTGGTCCCACCCCCAGGGCGAGGCGCCGGCGTCGGTCGCGAGGAAGCTCCCGATCGCGCCGCCGGCGAAGGTCAGGTTCACGGCCGCGGTGTCCTCGACGGGCAGGTTGCGGATCGCGTTGCCGGTGGTCGCCTGCACGGCGGTCACCTCGCCCAGGAGGTGCCGCAGCAGGTCGAGGTCGTGGATGAGGTTGATGAGCATGACGCCGGCACCGGGGGAGCGGTGCCACTCCTCGTCGAAGTAGGCGTCGTGCTTGCGCGCGGCCCACATGCCGCTGACAGCGACGATGCGGCCCAGCTCCCCTGCGGCGAGCACCGAGCGGGCGGCCGCGATCGACGGGTGGTGACGTCGGTGGTGGCCGACGAGCAGGGTGCCCGCGGTGCGCGCGACGGCGTCGGCGAGGCGGCGCGCCTCGAGGTACGAGGTCGCGACGGGCTTCTCCACGAGCACGGCGACCCCCGCCTCGAGGCAGTCGATGGCGGTGTCGACGTGCAGCGCGTTCGGGTTCGCGATGACGACGGCGTCGACCGCGCCGGCCGCCAGCAGTTCGTGGTGGTCGGCGAAGGCGGATGCCCCGTCGAACGCGTCCGCGGCACCGGGGCGCGGGTCGGCGACGGCCATGAGTTCGGTCGACGGATGCCGCTGGACCAGCCGTGCGTGCTTCGCACCCATGAACCCCGCGCCGACCAGGCCGACGCGGATCGGGGACGGCTCGACGGTCATCTCGCGGGGATCGGGCGGTGCGCGACGGCGTCGGTCGCGAGCATGCGGTGCGCGGCTCGAATCGCCAGTTCGTAGCCGAACGGCCCGGCGCCCGCGATGACGGCGTCCACGACGCTCGAGATGATCGAGTGGCGGTGCAGGTCGTCGCGACGGTGGATGTTCGTCAGGTGCAGCTCCACGACCGGCGTGCGGAGGATCTTCACGGAGTCGAGCAGCGGCACCGAGCGGAACGACAGGCCCGCGGGGTTCAGCACCACCGCGGCATCCGTTCGGTAGGCCTCGTGCACCCACTCGATCAGCTGGTGCTCGGCGTTCGACTGGCGGAAGCGCAGGTCGACATCGAGCTCGTCGGCGATGCGCGTGCACTCGCCCTCGATCTCGGCGAGCGTCGTGGTGCCGTACAGGTGCGGTTCGCGTACGCCGAGCATGTTCAGGTTCGGGCCGTTGAGGACGTGGAGCGGCGGTTTCATGGGGAGCCCTTCGTTCAGGCGCGTGACGGGACGATCGGGGCGGACGGGCGGGATGCGGCGGTCGATCGCCGCCGCATCCCGTCGTCCTGGTCCGATCAGCCGGAGAACCCGCGGATCGTCTCGTACAGCTCGAGCGTCTCGCCGTCGTAGTACTCGAGGAAGTACTCCTCGGCCATCTCGCGGAACGCGTCGAGGTCGATGTCCTCGCGCTCCACGACCGTGAAGTCGGGGTTCGCGCGGTACTCGTCGAGCAGCTCCTCGGTGTCGGCCTCCTCGCAGCCGCGCACCTCCTCGCGGAGCTCCTTCACGGTGCTGAACAGCAGCTCCTGCTGCTCCTCGCTCATCTTGTCGAGCGTGACGTTCGACACGGTGACCCAGTGCAGGCCGTACTGGTGCTCGTTCAGGCTGAACGTGTTGAGCACCTCGTCGTAGCTGGCGTTGTGCGTCGCGGGGATGGGGTTCTCCTGGCCCGCGGCGATGCCCTGCTGCAGCGAGACGTACACCTCCTCATAGGCGATCGTCACGACGTTGGCCCCCATCGCCTCGGCGTTCGCGAGGAACTGCGGCGAGTCGGGGAAGCGGATCGGCACCGCCGGCAGGTCGTCCGGCGAGGTGATCGGCGCGTCGACCGTCGAGAAGGTGCGCGTGCCGAACAGCCACGGGTCGGCGAACGTGAGGTCCGACGCGGCGGTCCAGTCGGCCTGGAGCTGCTCGCCCTCGGCGCCGTCGTAGAAGGCGTAGAAGTCGTCCAGGCTGTCCCAGGCGTACGCGGCCTCGACGGTGCCGAGCGGCTCCCAGATGGTCGCCAGGTTCGGCGAGCCCTGGAGGTCGATGTCGATGTCGCCGGCCTGCAGCGCCGTGAGGCGCTCGGTGTCGGGACCGAGGGCGCTGGCGGGGAAGAGCTCGACCGTGAGCCCCACGTCCGCGTCCTCGAGACGCTCCTTCAGCAGCTCGACGCCGCAGTAGTAGTTCGGAGCGGTCTCCGGCTGGCTCGTCGCCACCCGGAGCGTGACCTCGGGGTTGGACGCGTCGCCGTCGCCGGGGTCGGTCGTGTCGCCCCCGCCGCTGGCGCAGCCGGCGACGAGCACGACGACGAGCGGGACGGCGGCGGCGGTTCCCAGCCGGGTCGCGCGCTGTGTTCTGCGTTGCATTTTCTCTCTCCTTCTTTGGGTGTGGCCGGCTCGGGAGTCGCCGACCCGGGGTCTAGAAGCCGAGTGCCCTGGGCAGGAACATCACGACGTCGGGGAACAGGTTGATGAGCACGAGCACTGCAGCGAGCGGGATGAGGAACGGCGCGATGCCGCGGATCACCACGTCGACCGGTTCCCTCGTCACGGAGCTCGTGACGTAGAGCACGCTGCCGACCGGTGGGGTGAGCAGGCCGATCATGAGGTTCACGATCGTGATCACGCCGAAGTGGATCGGGTCGATGCCGAACTGGATCGCGACCGGCATCAGCACCGGCACGGTGACGAGGATGATCGCGGTCGCGTCGATGACCGCGCCGAGGATGATGAACAGGAGGTTCAGCAGCAGCAGGAACACCAGAGGGTTGTCGGTGAGCGCGCCGAGCGAGTCGGCCACCGTGTCGGAGATGCGGGCGCGGGCGAGGATCAGCCCGAGCGCCGCCGCCGAGGCGAGGATGATCATGATGCCGCCCGTGATGAGCAGCGTCTCCTTGAGTGCGTGCAGCAGCACCTTGAGGCGCAGCGTGCGGTAGAACGCGCCGAGGATCAGCATCCACACGGTGGCGGTCGCGGCGGCCTCGGTCGGGGTGAACACCCCGGTGAGGATGCCGCCGAGGATGATGACCGGCGTGGCGAGTGCACCGAGCACGCGCACCGACGCCCGCCAGAACCGCCGCGCGTCGAACGGCACACTCGTGAACTCGGGGCGGCGGGCGGTCCAGATCGCGATGTAGATGAGCAGGCCCGTCGCCATGAGGGTGGCGGGGATGACGGATGCGGCGAAGAGGGCGCCCGTCGAGACCGCGGCCGTCGACGCGAAGATGACGGCCGGGATGCTGGGCGGCATGACCGGTGCGATGAGCGACGACGATGCGGTCAGGCCCGAGGCGAAGCCCATCGGGTAACCGGCCCGGCGCATCGCTGGGATCTGGATCTTGCCGAGGCCGGCGACGTCGGCGAGCGCCGAGCCGCTCATCCAGGAGAACCCGACCGCGGTGCCGAGGTTCACGTAGGCGAGGTTGCCGCGCACCCGGGAGAGCGCGGCGAGGCAGAACTCGAAGAGCCGCTCGGCGATGCCGAGGCGGTTCGCGAGCACGCCCACGAGGATGAACAGCGGCACGGCCAGCAGGGGGAAGCTGTTGACCCCGGTGAACGCGGTCGAGACGGTGTAGCCGACCGAGAGGCCCTGCTGCATCGCCCAGACCACGCACGGGCCGAGGATGGCGAGGCCCACCGGCACCCTGAGGAAGAGCAGCACCGCGATGACGAGCGCGAGGATTCCGACGTCCATGGTCAGCGCACCTCCGCCTCTGCCTCGACGGGCGCCGGGTCCTCGCGGTCGGCGATGAAGATGCGGTAGACCGCGCGGATCATGCCCGAGGTGAACCCGAGCAGGGGGATCACGTAGAAGTAGCCGACGGGGATGCGCGTGACCGTCGAGCTGCGGAACATGTTCTGCCCGATCAGCACGTACGCCTCGTAGGCGAGCAGTCCGCAGATCGCGGCGGTCGCGGCGGCGGCGACGACCTTCACGACGACGAAGGCGCGCCCCTTCGCGACGTAGTCGATGATCTGGATGGTGATGTGCCCGTTGTTGCCGACCAGGTAGCCGACGCAGACGAAGGTGAGCGCCACGAGGCTGAATCGGGCGATCTCGCCCGAGCCCGGCCAGCTCAGGACCGGCACGTAGCGCCCGAGCACCTGGGCGAGCACGCCCAGGAAGATGAGCACCAGGAAGGTGCAGCCGAGCGTCACCTCCACAGCCCCGAGTACCCGGAAGAACCGGGGCTCGGGCTTCGCCGGCTTCAGCCGGTGGCCCGCGGCGTCGACGACGGGGTCCTCGGGGGTCATCCAGTTCCTTCCGATCCTGTCCGGATCCCTGGATGCCCTCGTCGGCATGCGTCTCGTCGTCGAGTGGTTCAGGGCCGGCGCCGGCTGCACTGCCGACGGTGCATCCGATCCTGAGGATGCCGACCCCTCGGGACAACACGCAGTCCCAGTGAGTGGAACCAATGTACCGAATCGTTACTTAGGTCTTGCCGTGGCCCCCGATCGCGGCACATACTGCACACATGCGAACCGCTCAATCGGGCGAGCCGGTCTCCGTGCTCGACCGCATGATCGCCATCCTCGAGGTGGTGCGAGCGTCGGACGGATCAACGACGATCACCAGCGTCGCCCGCGAGACGGGCATTCCGAAGTCGACGGCCTCGCGCCTCGTCGGCGAGCTCGTGCGCCAGCGCTACCTCTGCCGCTCCGACCACGGCATCGGCATCGGGCTGCGGCTGTTCGAACTCGGCGCCCGTGCGGCGAGGCCCCGCCGGCTCAGCACCGCGGCGCTGCCCGTGCTCGCCCACCTGTTCAACGCCACCGGCGAGCACCTGAACCTCGCCGTGCCCGAAGGGCCGCACATGGTGTCGGTGCTCGCCGTGCGCGGCCGGCTGCAACCCGCGCCCTCGCGACCCGGGGTGCGCGTGCCGGCCGCCACCACTGCGCTCGGCAAGGCCGTGCTCGCCTTCAGCGACGACGAGCTCGTCGACTCGATCGCCGCCGAGATCGCGCCGCGCTCCCGGCGCACGTTCGCGAGCGAGCTCGCCGATGTGCGGGCCACGTCGATCGCCATCGACCGATGCGGCACGTTCCCGGGCGTCGTCGCACTCGCCAGCCCCATCCTGGCGCCCGACCGGCATCCCGTCGCCGCGATCTCGATCGCCGGGCCCGTCGCCGACATGGACCCCGTGCGCATGGTGCCGCTCGTGCGCCAGGCGGCATCCGCCCTCACCCGCAGACTCTCGCTCCAGACCGCATGAGCGCGACCCAGCCCGCGGAGGTCGGCGAGCCGTTCGGCGTGCTCGACCGCATCACCGCGATCTTCGAGGCGTTCGACGAGGACGACTTCGGGCTCGGCATCTCGGACCTCGCCGCACGCGCCGGGCTGCCCAAGTCGACCGTGTCGCGGCTGGTCGCCGACCTCGTGCGGCAGCGCTACCTCGAGCGCGACGGCAAGCTCGTGCACCTCGGCATCCGCCTGTTCGAGCTCGGCCAGCTCGCCGAGAAGCCGCAGGAGCTGCGCTACGCGGCGCTGCAGACCATGGCCGACCTGCGCAGCGTCACCGGCCACTCGGCACAGCTCGCGATCCGCGAGGGGCGCGACATGGTCGTCGTCGCGGTCATGCGCAGCCGCACCGCGGCCGCGACCGCGGCACGCGTCGGCGTGCGGATCCCTGCGGCCGCGAGTGCGCTCGGGCGCGCGGCGCTGGCGCACGCCCCGGCCGACGAGCTGGCGGCGGTGGCGGGCGCCGACCGGTCGGGCGAGGGCAGCGCGCTGGCCCGCGCGCTCGCCGAGGTGCGCCGTGCCGGCGTGGCGACCGACCTGCGCGGTGCGAACGGCGTGGCATCCGTCGCCAGTCCCGTGTTCGACCCGTCGGGCGCCGTCGTCGCGTCGCTCGCGGTCTGCGGGCCGGCCGAGGCGTTCGAGGCGGAGCGCGCGGCGACGGCCGTGCGCACGGCGGCGCTCACGCTGCGCGGTCGCCTCGGGGCATCCGCTCACCCCCGGTCTGAGCACGGGTGGGGCGGGCCGGGATGCCCACCCACGCGACCACCACGTCGCCGATCAGCTCCCGGCTGCGGTCGCGGTGCTCGGGCGCCGAGAGGTCGCGGCCGAACAGGTAGCCGAACGTGTACTGGTTCGCCACCTGGAAGAAGCAGTACGAGCTGATCACCAGGTGCACGTCGAGGGCGTCGACGTCGGTGCGGAAGCTGCCGTCGGCCCGGCCGCGGGTCAGCACCCGGTCGAGCAGGGTGAGGGCCGGCCGGTTCAGCGTGCGCAGGGCGTCGAGCCGTCGGATGAACGCTCCGCGGTGGATGTTCTCGATCGAGACCAGGCGGATGAAGTCGCTGTGCGCGACGTGGTGGTCGTAGGTCGACTCCGCGATGCGGTGGAGCGCCTGCACGGGTGCGAGGGTGCCGACGTCGAGCGCCTGCTCGGCGGTGCGGATGCTGCGGTAGGCGCGCTCGAGCACCGCCAGGTACAGCTCCTCCTTGCTGCCGAAGTGGTAGTAGATCATGCGCTTGGTGGTGCGCGTGCGCGCCGCGATCTCGTCGACGCGGGTGCCCGAGAAGCCGGCCTCGGCGAACGCCGCGGTCGCGACGTCCAGCAGCTCCGTGCGCGTGCGCTCGGCGTCGCGGCGTCGGGTCTCGGGCACGGTCATGGTCCGGCCGACCGTAGCCGCGGGCCGGGCCGGCGGGCAACGGGAGTCCCGGCCAGTGGGCGGATGCGGCGCGTTTGCGCGGCGGCGGCGGCTCGGAGGCCCACTCGGTGGGCCGATGCATTGCAGGCCCCCCGTACGGGGGATAGCTTGCGTGCCGATCCGAACCGATCAACGACGATCCAAGGAGCCGAACCATGCGAACACCTCACCGAACGGCCCCCGCGCGAGCGACGCGGGGACGAGAGCGAAGCGGACGAGCCTCGGCGCGATCGGGCTGGGCGCCCTGATGGCGGCCGTGCTCGTCGCCGCACCCTCCGACGGATTCGCCGCACCGAGCGACGGACTCACGGGCGTCGACCCGACCATGGCCGACATGCCGACCGTCGGCGGCAACCTGGGCAACCAGCACTACTCGGGCCTGACCCAGATCGACGCCGGCAACCTCGACGAACTCGCCCCCGCGTGGCGCACCCACGTCGAGGCCGTCGAGCCCGCCGGCGACCGCGTCGGCCAGCAGACCACGCCCATCGTGGTCGGCGGCGTCATCTACCTCGACACCCCGAGCGGCGGCGTGATCGCCGTCGACGGCGTCACCGGCGAATCGGTCTGGAAGTGGATGCCGACGGACTTCGGCACCTCGACCACCCGCCGCGGCGTCTCGGCGGGCGAGGGGCGCATCTACACGCTTGCAGGCGGCGACCGGGTCGTCGCACTCGACCAGGCCACCGGCGAGGAGGTCTGGGTCGTGCAGCCCGAGGCGGAGGCCGGCTTCGATCTCGGCCGCATCGACCGGGTCGCGACCGTGTACAGCGACGGCATCGTCTACGCGCACGCCGCGAACGGCGACCGCGCCGCCGTGTTCGCGCTCGACGCGAGCGACGGCAGCTTCCTCTGGCACTTCTTCGGCGGGCCCGATCGCGGCACGATCTTCACCGACGTCAACGGCAACTCGGTCGACGCAGGCGCCACCTGGGGGCCGGTGCTGCCCGACGGCACCGACTGCGCCCTCGAGGGCGGCGCCACGCCGTGGATGCACGGCGCCGTCGACCCGGAGCTCGGCATGTACTACATGACGTTCGGCAACGCGCGCAGCTGCACCTCGTCGCAGAACGGCTCCGAGCGACCCGGCGACAATCTGTTCTCGAGCACCATGGTCGCCGTCGACGCCGAGTCGGGCGAGTACCGGTGGCACTACCAGTCGATCCGCCACGACGTGTGGGACATGGACAACGTGCACCCGCCGACCCTCGCCGACATCGAGATCGACGGCGAGGAGCGCCAGGTGGTGTTCTACGGCAGCAAGTCGGGCCACCAGTTCGTGCTCGACCGCACCGACGGACAGCCCGCCCTGCCGGTGACCATGCAGGAGATGATCACCGACTCGCGGCAGCTCCACGCCGACACCCAGCCGTTCCCCGAGCAGCGCCTGCTGCCCGAGTGCCTCGTCTGGGAGTCGCTCGACCCCGAGAACATCCCGGGCGACCCGTGGCGCGGCGTGCCGAACTACAACGGCTACCAGCCCGACGAGAACGGCGACCTGGTGTTCAACCCCGACAGCTACGTGGCGGAGGACGAGCCGTTCCTGACCTACCCGGAGGGCTCCTCGGGCCACCGCGAGGGCTGCATGTACGACCCGCAGTGGGACGCGCCCATCCTGT
Organism: Agromyces mangrovi; assembly: GCF_030296695.1. NCBI lineage: Bacteria > Bacillati > Actinomycetota > Actinomycetes > Micrococcales > Microbacteriaceae > Agromyces > Agromyces mangrovi (ex Wang et al. 2018). Next base: position 2,424,565 of record NZ_AP027737.1, read on the forward strand.
CGACGACGAGCCAGAACGGCGGCGGCGACTGGTCGAACAACTCGTACAGCCACTCGACGAACCTCGTCTACTTCCCGTACGGCACCAACCCGGTGGCGCACTGGAACGGCGCCTCGGCGAACGGGCAGCGGGCCATGGGCCAGTACCAGACCGGCGGCATCCTCGCCTACGACGCCTCGACGGGAGAAGTGGCGTGGACCAACCACCTCGGCACGGACATGTCGCACGGCCAGGGGCCGATGACCACCGCATCCGACCTGCTCTTCGCGGGGCAGATCGACGGGCGCCTGCTCGCGATGGACGCGGTCGACGGCGACGTGCTCTGGGAGTTCCAGACCGGCTCGGGCATCAGCGGCGCGCCGGTGACCTACATGGTCGACGGCGAGCAGTACGTCGCCGTGCTCGCGGCCGGGGCCACGAACCCGTACGGCGGCTCGGTCACCCGCGGCGACTCGCTCTGGGCGTTCAAGCTCGGCGGCGACTACGTCACGGCCTCGGGCAGCCAGGAGGGACCGATGACGGCACCGCTGTCGATCCGTCGCCCCGTCAGCGGCGGGCCCGTCGCGGGCGAGACCGTGGAGGACACCGTGCTGCTCGCCCGTTCGAGCCGCACGGCCGACACCGCGTCGGCGCAGGACAGCACCTCGCAGTCGGCCATGCAGCCGACGCATCTGCAGGTGCCGGTCGGCACGACCGTGACATTCCTCAACCCGGGTGCGGAGACGTTCCCGAACTACCCGAACGTGCTCGACCACTGCGCCACGCAGTTCTTCGAGGGGAGTTCAACGTGAAGTTGGCGCCGGGCGAGAGCTACGAGCACACCTTCGATCGCGCGGGGGAGTACTTCTTCAACGACTGCACCGACCCGCGGCCGACCGGCAAGATCGAGGTCGTCCTCGAGCCCCAGGTGCTCGAGGGTGCGCTCCGGTTCACGCCGGGCACGCTCCAGCTCGCATCCGACACCGGCCTGTTCACGGGCGTCGACGGCACGATCACGGCGCGCCTCGAGCTGCCCGCCGGGTACGAGTACGAGAGCGGCGCCGAGCTGATCACGCCGCTGTCGGACTCGCCGCTGCCCGCGACGATCGTGTCGGCCAACAAGAACCGTCTGATCGTGAAGTTCGACAAGTCGGCCGTCGACAACAACGTGCCGACCGGTGAGACCTCGCTCACGCTGCGTGCGAACTTCCTGCACGCGGGCGAGCAGGTCCAGCTGCAGTCCACGGCGACGGTGGTGGTCGTGAAGTAGGGAGCACCCCCGCAAGACCCGTCGAAACCCTGCGCTCTCGCGGCTGAGAGTGCAGGGTTTCGACGGGTCTCGGGTTGGGCGGCGAGCGTGCGGGGGCTGGATAGAGTGAGCGCATGTCGGGAGGCGGCAGGGACGACCGCTCGGTCGCCGAGAAGCTCTTCGCGATCGCCGACGCGTTCGCGGGCGGCGAGGAGCTGACGCTCACCGACATCGCCCGGCGCGCGAATCTGCCGCTGTCGACCACGCACCGCCTGGTCGGCCAGTGGGCCGAGTGGGGCGGGCTCGTGCGCGCCGACGACGGGCGCTACCGGGTGGGCATGCGGCTCTGGCGCCTCGGCGTGCGGCAGCCGACCGCGATGCGGCTGCGCAACGCCGCCATGCCGTACCTCGAGGACCTGCTCGACGCGACGGGCGAGCACGTGCACCTCGCCGTGCGCGACGGGCTGGGCGTGGTCTACCTCGAGCGCCGCAGCGGCGACCATGCGGTCGCGATGGTCTCCGACGTCGGCACGGTGCTGCCGTTGCACGCCACCGGCGTGGGCCTCGCGCTGCTCGCGCATGCGCCCACCGACGTGTACGACGACGTGGTCGCTGCGGGCCTCACGCGGTTCCTGCCGAACACGATCACCGAGGAGCCCGAATTGCGCCGCCGGCTCGCCGAGATCCGCCAGACGGGCATCGCCACGAGCGTGCAGGCGCTCACCCGCGGCGCGTTCTCGGTGGCGGCGCCGGTGCGCGATGCGACCGGCGAGGTGGTCGCGGCGGTGTCGATCATCGCCCACGTCGAGCGGCTGGGCGAGCCGCAGTTCGCGCTCGGCGTGCGCATCGCCGCGCGGGGCATCTCGGCGGCGCTGGGGTACCGGCCGCCGGGCATGTGAGCGGATGCCCCTGAGTCGTCCAGCACGGAAAGCCTTCCACTCAGTGGAAATCGGCTCCCACGAGGCATCCGCCGGAGTCATCATCGACCACGTCCCACCCCGATGATGCGAGAGGCACCGAAGCGCACATGCACCCCAGCGCGAACCAGCCGGAACTGACCCAGGCCGACATCGACGTCGAGATCGCCGAGCGCAGCGCCGCCGAGACGGATGCCGCCGCGGGCGGCGCCCTCCCGTCGCATCCGCGTCGCGACTACCGCCCCTACCGGTCGACCACCCTCCGCCACCCCACCCACGAGCTCGTGCGCGCCGACCCCGAGGAGATCGAGCTCGTCTCGCCCGCGTTCGGCCACACCGACGTGGCGCCCGAGGAGGCCGACATGACGATCCAGCACGCGGGGGAGCCCCTCGGCGAGCGGATCATCGTGACCGGCCGCATTCTCGACGGCGACGGCCGCCCCGTGCGGAACCAGCTCGTCGAGATCTGGCAGGCGAACGCGTCGGGCCGGTACGTGCACAAGCGCGACCAGCATCCGGCTCCGCTCGACCCGAACTTCACGGGCGTCGGCCGCATCGTCACCGGCGACGACGGCTCGTACCGCCTCACGACGATCAAGCCCGGCCCGTACCCGTGGAAGAACCACCGCAACGCGTGGCGCCCCGCGCACATCCACTTCTCGTTCTTCGGCACCGCGTTCACGCAGCGCCTCATCACGCAGATGTACTTCCCCGGCGACCCGCTGTTCGGCCTCGACCCGATCTACCAGTCGATCGTCGACCCGGCCGCTCGCGAGCGGCTCGTCGCCGGCTACGACCACGACGTGAGCGTGCCCGAGTGGGCCACGGGCTACCGGTGGGACGTGGTGCTCACGGGGCCCAAGTCGACCTGGATGGAGCCGGAGGACGCCGACCATGCCTGAGCCTGAGTACCTGCAGACCCCCTCCCAGACCGTCGGCCCGTTCTTCGGCTACGCGCTGCCCTATGCCGGCGGCCCCGACGTGCGCGCCCCCTGGCAGCCCGACGCCGTGCGAGTGCACGGCACCGTGCTCGACGGGGCCGGCGACCCGGTGCCCGACGCGTTCGTCGAGATCTGGGGGCGGATGCCTCCGGCAAACCGTCCACCGAGCTCGGCTCGTTCGACCGCGACCAGCACGGGTTCGCGGGCTTCGGCCGGTCGGCCGCCGACCGCGCGGGCCACTACTCGTTCACGACGATCAAGCCCGGCGCGATGCGCGAGGGCTCGGCGCCGTACCTGCTGGTGGCGGTGTTCGGCCGCGGCATCCTGCAGCACCTGTTCACGCGCGCGTACTTCGGCGACGAGGCGGAGGCGAATGCGGGCGACCCGCTGCTCGGCCGCATCGACGAGGGGCGGCGAGACACGCTGATCGCGACGCCCGACGGCGAGCGCTCGTACCGGTTCGACATCGTGCTGCAGGGCGAGGGTGAGACGGTGTTCCTCGACTACGGTACGGAGATATGACCGCAGCCTCCTGGGGTCTGTTGGACCCGGCCGGTGCCGGCGCCTCGGCGACCGGCGACGACGCGGTGCTCCGGGCGATGGTCGACGTCGAGGCGGCGCTGCTGCGCGCGTGGGGCGACGTGCTCGGCGAGTCGCTCGACGCGGCGGCCGCGGTGCTCGACGCCGACGCGCTCGACCGCACGTCGCTCGTCGAGGGCGTGGCGCGCGACGGGGTCGTCGTGGTCGCGCTCGTGCCGCTGCTGCGCGCACAGCTCGAGGCCGCGGGTGAGCCCGCGGACCGGCTGCACCTCGGCGCGACCAGCCAGGACGTGGTCGACTCGGCGCTCATGCTCGTCGCCTCGCGTGCGCTCGCGTCGGCGCGCGAGTCGCTGCTCGCCACCGGGTCGGCCCTCGCGGCGCTCGCCGCCGCGGGGCACCGCGACCCGCGGGTGGCCCGCACCCTGGCTCGACCCGCGGCCCCGTCGACGCTCGGCGTGCTCGCCGCGGGCTGGCTCGACGGCGTGACCTCCGCGATCGCGGCCCTCGACGCACTCGAGTGCCCGGTGCAGTTCGGCGGCGCGGTCGGCACGGGGGCGGGGGCGGATGCCGCTGCCGGACGCTCCGGTGCGGCCGACGAGGTGCGAGCGGCGCTCGCCGCGCACCTCGGGCTCGCCGACCCCGGCCGCTCGTGGCACACCGAGCGCAGCGCGGCGCTCGCCGTCGCGCACGTCGCCTCGACCGTCGTCGCGGTGCTCGGGCGCATCGGACGCGACGCCACGCTGCTCTCCCGCCCCGAGTTCGGCGAGGTCGTGCTCGCGGGCGGCGGCGGATCGAGTGCGATGCCGCACAAGCGCAACCCCGTCGACGCCGTGGCGCTCACGGCGGCCGCGGTCGAGGCGCCGGGACTCGTCGCCACCGTGACCGCATCGGCCTCGGCCGCCGACGAGCGGCCCGCGGGGGAGTGGCACGCCGGATGGGGTGCGTTCCGACGGCTGCTCGCGCTCGCCGAGTCGGTGTCAGCCGCGTCCGCCCGGCTCACCGGGGGCATGGCGTTCGACGCCGGCCGCGCGGCCGAACTGCTCGCCTCGAGCGGCGTCGGCGATGCGGGCGAGGTCGAGCTCGGGGCATCCGACCGCATCGTCGACCGGGCCGTCGCCCGATTCGCCCACGTCAGAGGAGGAGACGCATGAGCGTGCCCGTGCTGCGCGGATCGTTCGCGCCCGGCACCGTCGCCGCCGGCACCCAGCCGCTGCTGGTGCTGCTGCCGTCGCTCGGCACCACGACCGCGCTCTGGGACGGCGTCGTCGCCCGGCTGCGCGCCGACGCCGCGGGGTCGCGCCTGCGCATCCTGCGCGTCGACCTGCCCGGCCACGGTGCGAGCCCCGTCGTGACCGAGCCGTTCACCGTCGCCGAGCTCGCCGACGCGGTGCTCGCGATCGTCGACGAGGCGGGCGGCGGGTCGTTCCACCTCGCAGGCGTCTCGCTCGGCGGCACCGTCGCGCTCGAGCTCGCCGCCGCCCACCCCGACCGGGTGCGCAGCCTCGTCGACTCCTGCAGCGGGGCCCGCATCGGCACGCCCGAGGGGTGGGCCGACCGGGCCGCGTCGGTGCGCGCGAGCGGCACCGCGTCGCTCGTGACCGGCAGCGCCGAGCGCTGGTTCGCGCCCGGGTTCCTCGGTGCCGACGACGGGGCGGGCTCGCGCGCGCTGCACGCGCTCGTCGACATCGACGACGAGTCGTACGCGCGCTGCGCGGAGGCGCTCGCTGCGTTCGACCGCACGGCCGACCTGCCCGCGGTCGACGTGCCGACCCTCCTCGTGAGCGGCGAGCACGACGCGGTCACGACCCCCGCGTCGATGCAGGCGATGGCCGACGCCATGCCCGACGCCGTGCACGTCGAGCTCGACGGCGTCTCGCACCTCGCCGTGCTCGAGGCGCCGGATGCGGCGGCCGACCTGCTGCTCGGGCTCCTGCTGCGCGCGGAGACCGGCGTCGAGGCATCCGCTGCCCATGCCCGCGGCATGCGGACCCGGCGCGGGGTGCTCGGCGACGCGCACGTCGATCGCGCGATCGCCGGCACGACGCCCGAGACGGCCGCGTTCCAGGACTTCATCACCCGCTACGCCTGGGGCGAGGTGTGGTCGCGGCCCGGGCTGAGCCGCCGCGAGCGGTCGATCGCCACGCTCGCGAGCCTCGTCACCGGCGGCCACGAGGCCGAGCTCCGCATGCACGTGCGCGCTGCGCTCCGGAACGGACTCAGCCCCGACGAGATCTCCGAGGTGCTGCTGCACACCGCGCTCTACGCCGGCCTGCCGCCGGTGAACTCGGGGCTCGCGATCGCGCGCGAGGTGTTCGCGGAGGTCGCCGCCGACGAGGCATCCGATACCGCGCCCGACTCGGCCGACCCCGCCGCCGAGCCGACCGCGCCTGACCAGGACTGACCCGGAGGAACTATGGACAAGACCTATGCGTCGGCCGACGAGGCCGTCGCCGACATCCCGTCGGGGTCGTCGCTCGCCGTCGGCGGGTTCGGGCTCTCGGGCGTGCCGATCGTGCTGATCCGCGCGCTGCTCGCCCGCGACGTCCACGACCTCGAGATCGTGTCGAACAACTGCGGCGTCGACGGCTGGGGCCTCGGGCTGCTGCTCGCCGACGGCCGCATCCGCCGCATCATCGCCAGCTACATCGGCGAGAACAAGGAGTTCGGGCGGCAGTACCTCTCGGGCGAGGTCGAGGTCGAGCTCACCCCGCAGGGCACGCTCGCCGAGCGGCTGCGCGCGGGCGGCGTCGGCGTCCCCGCGTTCTACACCGCGACCGGCGCGGGCACCGCGGTCTCCGACGGCGGGATGCCGCTGCGCTACGCGCCCGACGGCTCCATCGCCCTCGCGAGCGACCCGAAGGAGCTGCGCCCGTTCGACACGTTCGGCGCGAGCCGCGAGTACGTGCTCGAGCAGGCGATCCGCACCGACTACGGCCTCGTGCGCGCCGCAGTCGGCGACCGGCACGGCAACCTGCGGTTCGAGAAGGCCACCCGCAACTTCAACCCGCTCGCGGGCATGGCCGGCAAGGTCACGATCGCCGAGGTCGACGAGCTCGTCGAGCCCGGCGTGCTCGACCCCGACGACATCCACCTGCCCGGCATCTACGTCGACCGCGTCGTCGAGCTCACGCCCGAGCAGTCGGCCGACCTGCCGATCGAGAAGGTCACCGTGCGCACCCGAGGAGGCGTCTGATGCCGCTCACCCGCGACGAGATGGCCGCACGCGCGGCCCGCGAGCTCGAGGACGGCTCGTACGTGAACCTCGGCATCGGGCTGCCGACGCTCATTCCGAACCACCTGCCCGAGGGCGTCGAGGTCGTGCTGCACTCCGAGAACGGCATCCTCGGCGTCGGCCCGTATCCGTGGGAGGGCGAGGAGGACCCGAAGCTCATCAACGCCGGCAAGGAGACCGTCACGGTCGTGCCCGGCGCCGCGTACTTCGACTCGGCGTCGAGCTTCGGCATGATCCGCGGCGGGCGCGTCACGCACGCCGTGCTCGGGGCCATGCAGGTCTCGGCGGGCGGCGACATCGCCAACTGGGCCGTGCCCGGCAAGATGGTGAAGGGCATGGGCGGGGCCATGGACCTCGTCAACGGCGCCGAGCACGTGCTCGTCGTCATGGAGCACGTGGCGAAGAACGGCTCGTCGAAGATCGTGCCGCAATGCACGCTGCCGCTCACCGGCCGCGGCTGCGTCGACCGCATCATCACCGACCTCGCGGTGTTCGACGTGACCGACGCCGGGCTGGTGCTCATCGAGCTCGCGCCCGACGTGACGGTGGAGCAGGTGACGGATGCCACCGAGGCGCCCTTCACCGTCGCCGAGGGGGTCGCGGCATGACCGAGCTGCGCACCGCGGTCATCTGCGCGCCCCTGCGCACGCCCGTCGGGCGCCTCGGCGGGGCGCTCGCGCCCGTGCATGCGCGTGAGCTGGCCGTGACCGTGCTCGAGGCGCTGCTCGAGCGCACGGGTCTTGATCCGGCGGCCGTCGACAGTGTGATCGGCTCGCAGGGCTACCCGACGATGGAGTCGCCGGCGTTCGGCCGGGTCGCCGCCCTCGACGCGGGCTTCCCGGTGACGACGGGCGGCTACCAGCTCGACCGCCGGTGCGGATCGGGCCTGCAGGCCGTGGTCAACGCGGCGATGGAGGTGCAGACCGGGGCATCCGATGTCGTCGTCGCCCTCGGTGCCGAGTCGATGTCGAACGCACCCCTCTATACCGAGGAGGGGCGGCGCGGACTGCCCGCCGGTGGGCTGATGCTGCATGACGCGCTCGCGCGTGGTCGCGAGACCGTCGGCGGCGTGCGGTTCCCGACGCCCGAGGGCAACGTCGGTTCGGCCGAGCTGCTGCGGCGCGAGTACGGCATCTCGCGCGAGGCGCAGGACGCGCTCGCGCTGCGGTCGCACCAGCGGGCCGTGGCGGCGTGGGAGTCGGGCGCGTTCGCCGCCGAGACCGTGCCCGTCACCGTGCCGGGCCGGCGGGGCGACACCGTCGTCGACCGCGATGAGCACCCGCGCGCGGATACGACGCTCGAGGCGCTGGGCGGCTTGCGGGCGATCCTGGGGCGTACCGACCCCGATTCCACCGTCACCGCGGGCAACGCCAGCGGCCAGAACGACGCGGCGGCGGCGTGCATCGTCACGACGCCCGAGCGCGCCGCCTCGCTGGGGCTGACCCCCGTGCTGCGACTCGTCTCGTGGGCCGCCGCGGGCAACGACCCGCTGCGCTTCGGCGTCGCGCCCGTGCCCGCCGCGAACCGCGCGCTCGAGCGGGCCGGGCTCGGCTTCGCCGACCTCGACGTGATCGAGCTCAACGAGGCGTTCGCCGTGCAGGTGCTCGCGTGCCTCGCCGACTGGGGCCTCGACGCCGAGGACCCGCGCCTCAACCCGCGCGGCAGCGGCATCTCCATCGGCCACCCGATCGGCGCGACCGGCCTGCGCATGCTCGCGACCCTCGCCCACGAGCTGCCCGACCTCGACGGCGAGCTCGCACTCGAGACCATGTGCATCGGCGGTGGCCAGGCGCTCGCCGCGGTCTTCGCGCGCGTCTGAGGCGGCGCCGCTCCGCGGCATCCGCTCGCCCGTTCTCGCGTCGGTTGGACACGAGACCCGTCGAAAGGCTGCGCTCTCGCGGCTGAGAGCGCAGGGAATCGACGGGTCTTGGGGTGGGCGACGTATCCGACGATTCCTCTGGTAAGCGGGCCTTGCAATCCGCTACGCTCGGTCGCAACGCGCCGACGCGTGTGCACCACCTCAGGAGTGACGGACCGATCAGGGGCGGCCATGACCGACGAACGTGCACCACTTCCCGACGACAGCGGCGCGACGACGCCCGGCACCACCAGGCGCGGCGCACTGCGCGCGGTCGCATGGTCGGTGCCCGTGATCGCGGTGGCGGCGACCGCGCCGCAGGCGGCCGCCAGCGCGCCGCCCGACGACCCGAACTGTCAGAGGTACATCAACCTGATCGCGTGTCATCGGGACCAGGACGGCGACCTGTACGCAACCATCTGGGCGGAAGTGGTCAACCCGTGCGAAAGCCCCCTCGAGGTGCTGAGCTTCTCCCTGCGGGTGGGCGCCGACGAAATCCTGACCGGGTCGAGCTCGGTCATCCCGCCGTATGGCAGCGAGTACTACGACGTGTACGATCACCTCGTATTCAGCGACGACGTCGTCATCGAGGCGATCGCGGAGACGTCCTACGGCACGCTCTCCCAGTCGACGACACCCGACGCGGTGTGCTAGAGCCTGATTGCGGGGAACGCTCGCATCGGTCGTCGCGTTGTGCTGGGCGGGTGACCATCGCCGACGTGCGATGATCGCCCGGGCACGAGATTCGTCGTGCGCGCCGTTCCGACCCGGGAGATCCCCTGCCTGCCTCGCTCTTCGACCCGATCACGCTCCGCGGCGTCACCGCCCGCAACCGCATCTGGGTGCCGCCCATGTGCCAGTACCACGCGGATGCCCGTGACGGCATGCCGACCGAGTGGCACCACGTGCACCTCGGCGCCCTCGCACGCGGCGGGGCCGGCGCGATCATCGTCGAGGCGACCGCGGTCGTGCCCGAGGGGCGCATCAGCCCCCAGGACCTCGGGCTCTGGAACGACGACCAGCGCGACGCACTTCGCCCGATCGTCGACTTCATGCACGGGCAGGGCGCGCTCGCGGGCATCCAGCTCGCGCATGCGGGGCGCAAGGCGTCGACGTACCGGCCGTGGGCGGACGAGCGCGGATCGGTGCCCGTCGCCGAGGGCGGCTGGGAGGCGTTCGCGCCGAGCGCGGTCGCCTTCGACGGGTACGCGGTGCCGACGGCGCTCACCGTCGACGGCATCGCGGAGGTCGTGGCGGCCTTCGCGGCATCCGCTTGCCGTGCCGTCGACGCCGGGTTCGACCTGCTCGAGCTGCACGCCGCGCACGGTTACCTGCTGCACGAGTTCCTGTCGCCGCTGAGCAACCTCCGCACCGACGAGTACGGCGGCTCGCTCGCGAACCGCGCGCGCATCGTGCTCGAGGTCGTCGACGCCGTGCGCGCCGAGGTGGGGGAGACCGTGCCGCTGCTGGTGCGCTTCTCGGCGACCGACTGGACCGAGGGCGGATGGACGCCTGCGGAGATGGAGCAGGTCGCGCGCTGGGTCGCCGACCGCGGCATCGACCTCGTCGACGTGTCGTCGGGCGGCAACGTCCACGCGCGCATCCCGCTCGGGCCCGGGTACCAGGTGCCGTTCGCGTCGGGGCTGCGCGACGCGACGGGCGTGCCGACCGCTGCGGTCGGGCTGATCGACGAGGCGGAGCAGGCGGCCGAGGTGGTCGCGTCGGGCGCCGCAGACGTGGTGCTCGTCGGGCGCGAGGTGCTGCGCGACCCGAACTTCCCGCTGCGCGCCGCGCGCGAGCTCGGCGTCGCGGTCGACTACACGCCGCCGGCGTACGAGCGCGCCTACCGCTAGGCGGGGCTCAGCGGTTGGGGTTCGTGGCGGCGCCGTCGAGCCAGAGGGTGTCGGATGCGTCGCGATGCGAGCCGTCGGACCCCACGTGCTTCGCCGGCACGATCTTCGGGCCCTTGCTGATCACCTGCGCGAGCGCGTTCGCGTGCCCGTGGCCGAGACCGTACTCCGCCTTCAGCCACGCGACGATCGGGCCGACCTTGGCCCCCTCCTCGAACCCCTGCTCGCGCGCCGCGTCGATCAGCTGGCGCGGCGTGAGCCCGGTCTTCTGCTCGATCGTGTCGAGGTAGGCCTGGTACGACATGGGGTGCTCCTTGCTGGTCGAGTGCGGTGAATTGCGGATGCCGGTCGGCCGGCGCCTCAGCCCGGATGCTCCGGGTCGGCCCAGACCTGCACGATCACGGCCGACGCGTGGATGCACAGCACCTTGAGCCGATCGGTGCCGGCGTTGACGAACCGGTGCCACACGCCCGCGGGCACCGTGGCGGTGTCGCCCGGCCCGGCGACGAGCTCGCGGTCGCCCATCGTGATGCGCGCCGTGCCCTCGAGCACGATCCACGTCTCGGTGTAGGGGTGCCAGTGCAGCCCGGGCCCCTCGCCCGGTTCGTTATCGACCCAGAAGTACGAGACGTTCGCGCCGTGCTCGGCACCGACGAACCGGCGCGTCCGCCCCGTGCCGATGCGCAGCGCGTCGGCGGACACGATTCCGGGCGTCTCGGGCGCGGTCGGTGACGGCTGCTGCGTGATCTCGGTCGTGTACACCATGCACCTCGATTCGATGAGGGGTGCCGCAGACGCGGGCATCCGTTGCGGAAACTACCACTCCGGGGTGCGGGAGCGGCAGGGCTCACGACGAGATCTCGGATGCCGGGGCGTTCAGCGCGCGGAACGGGATCGCCGCTGCGACGTACAGCACGAGGAGGAGCGACCCCGCGAGCACGGCGACCCAGGCGCCGCGCGGGGAGTTCAGCGCGAGTACGCTCCCGGCGATGGCGGGCACCGTCGCGACGATCGCGACGAGGAGGGCGGCCGCGAGCACGCCGCACACCCAGCGGGCCCACGCGCGGCGCCCGCCGATCGCGTACCCCGCGGCGATCGCGCCGAGCGCTACGCCCAGCGCACCGCCGCCGAGGCCCTGGGTGAGGAAGTCGACGAGCGCACCGGGCAGGGCGAGCGGCACGGCCGCGAAGAGCAGGGGAGCGGATGCCGCCCAGCGCAGTGCCCGCCGATGCCGCACCGGATCGGCTGCGGCCGCAGCGCCGAGCGCCACCCCGATGATCGCGCCCGGCAGCAGCAGCGCGAGGAACGTGCCGACCCAGTGCACCGCGGAGATCGCGCCGCTGATCTCGGCCATGTACGCGCGGAACGACGCCGCCCACGCCAGACCGCACACGCCGCCGACGGCGGCCCATGTGCTCACCCGCGCTCGCGTCGTACGCATGCCGTGCCCCTCGCCCGCACTCTACGCCCGCCCCGCCGCCAGGCCCTCCGTGCGGGCCCGGGGCACCCGCCCGGCGCCGTGAAAACGCTCTCTGGACGTCCGCCCGCCGCGGGTCTACGTTGAGCGCATAGACGCGGACACCCCTTCCCTCCTCGGCCGCGAGCGCGAACTCGGACAACTCCTCGCCCTCGTCGCCCACGCGCGCAATCGCGCCGGCGGCGCCCTCGTGGTGCGCGGCGAGCCGGGCATCGGCAAGACCACGCTCGTCGGCGAGCTGGCCCGCCTCGCGCAGGGCGTGCGCGTGATCCGCGCCGACGGGTTCGAGGCCGAGCAGTCGATGCCGTACGCCGCGCTGCAGCGGCTCGGCAATCCGCTCGCGCGCCACCTCGACGCGCTGCCCGCCGGGCAGGCGACCGCCCTCCGCATCGCCGCGGGGCTCGCCGACGGCCCGCCGCCCGACCGCTTCCTCGTCGGCCTCGGCACCCTGTCGCTGCTCGCAGCGGCGGGAGAGCAGCAGCCCGTGCTCTGCATCGTCGACGACGCGCACCTGCTCGACCCGGAGTCGCTCGAGGTGCTCGCGTTCGTCGCCCGGCGCCTCCAGGCCGAGGCGGTGGCGCTGGTGCTCGCGGTGCGGCCCGAGGCATCCGTCGCCCCTGCCCTCGCCGGTGTGCCCGCGCTCGAACTCGAGGGGCTCGACCGGCGGTCGGCCGTGCGGCTGCTGACGGGCGCGGCGAGCGAACCGATCGATCCGTACCTGGCGACGCGCGTGGCCGAGGAGACGGGCGGCAACCCCCTCGCGCTCGTCGACCTCGCCCACGGGTCGCCGAGCGAGCTCACCGCACGGGCCGTCGCCGAGGAACCGGTGCCGATCGGCGAGCGGCTCGAGGCGCACTATGCGCGCCGGTTCGCGACACTGCCCGACGACACGCGGCTCTGGCTGGGCGTCGCGGCGGCCGAGTCCACGGGCGACGGGGCTGCGATCGCGGCTGCGGCTGCACAGCTGGGTCTGGCGACGGATGCCCCCGAGCCCGCCGAGCGGCTCCACCTGGTGTCCGTGCGGGGCGACGTCGCGTTCCGGCACCCGCTCGTGCGCGCCGCCGTCTACGACGCCATGCCGAGCGCAGACCGGCGCCGCGTGCACCGCGCGCTCGCCGACGTGGCGGAGCGTGACGGCCGCGAGGCATCCGCTGCGTGGCATGCCGCCGCCGCCGTCTCGGGCACCGACGAGGCGACCGCCGCTCGGCTCGTGCGCGCCGCCGACTCGGCGGGTGGCCGGGGCGGCACCGCGTCGCGGGCCCGGCTGCTCGCCCGGGCCGCCGACCTGACCCCGCGCGGCGCCGACCGGGACGGCCGGCTGCTCGATGCCGCCGAGGCGGCCGCGGCGGCGGGTGCCGTGCAGCTCGCCCTCGAGCTCGTGGCATCGCTCGACCCCGAGCGTCTCGACGACGTCGGCCGCGGGCGCGTGCTCGCGTTGCGCGCGGTCCTCTCGCTGTTCGTCGGCGACGCGCAGGGCATCACCGGCGGCACGGCGTCGATGCTCGAGGCCGCCGCCCTGTTCCACGCCGCCGACCCCGCGCGCGAGCAGCGCGCGCTCGTGACCGCGTTCGAGCTCTGCCTCACGACCGAGTGGATGATGCGCGATGCGACGCTGGCGGAGGTGGGCGCGCGCGTCGGCGCCGGCGTGGGCGTCGCCGACGGCGCGTTCGACGTGGCGCTCACGGCGATCGAGGCGCACATCCTCGCGCCGTACCGGGAGTCGGCGCCGAAGCTGCGCGCGGCCGTCACCATGCTGGAGGCCGCCGACGACGCGCTGCTGGGGGACTACACGACGTTCACGGTGGCGTCGACCATGGCGCTGTGGGACGAACGGGCCTGCCTCGACCTGCTCCGTCGGGCGGCGCGCGCCGCGCGTGAGGCCGGTGCGCTGCGCGCGCTGGACACGACGCTCTGGGTGCTCGGGCTGATCGAGCTCGCGATCGGCGACGTCGTCGCCTGCGGCCGCACGATCGAGCAGGTGCGCGAGCTGCGGCGCGCCATCGGCTACGACGCCGAGCAGGTGGTCAACGCCGGCTACCTCGCGTGGGCGGGCGCGCCGGTCGAGGTCGTCGAGCAGGTCGCGGAGGGCGCGCGTGCCGGCGGCTGGGGCGGGGTGTGGTCGCTCGCCGAGCACGGCCTCGCCGTGCGCGCGATCGCCGAGGGGCACTACCGGGATGCGTTCGAGCGGCTGCATCCGATGGTCACCGAGCGCGATTTCCTGCAGGTGACCTACCGGCACCTGCCCGACTACGTCGAGGCCGGCGCGCGGGCGGGCAGGGCCGACCTCGTGCGCCCGTCGCTGGCGCGGCTCGAGCACCAGGCCGAGGTGAGCGGCACGCCGTGGATCCGCGGGGTGGCCTCGCGGTCGGCCGCGGTCATGGCGGGCGACGACGAGGCCGAGCGGCTCCACCTCGACGCGATCGCGCACCTGTGCCAGACGCTCGCGGTCGGTGACCTCGGGCGGGCGCACCTCGTCTACGGCGAGTGGCTGCGGCGCATGAAGCGTCGCCGCGAGGCGCGCGAGCAGCTGCGCGAGGCGCTCGCGATCTTCCAGCGGGCGGGTGCGGTCGCGTTCGCCGAGCGCGCCCGCGTGGAGCTCGCGGCCACGGGCGAGCACGTGCCGCACCGTGAGCCCGGCGCCGCGGACGAGCTCACCCCGCGCGAGTCGACCATCGCGGAGCTGGCCGCCGCCGGCCGCACCAACGCCGAGATCGGCGCGACCCTCTTCATCAGCGCCAACACGGTCGACTACCACTTGCGCAAGGTGTTCCGGAAGCTCGGCGTCACCTCCCGACGACAGCTGGCCGAGCGGATGCCCCGGGGCTGACGCCCGCCCCCGTCCATCCGTCCGCGACGACTACGTGCACCACGTGGTTCGGCGACCCGCGCGTGGGGCGCAGCATCGAGGCATCCGCTGCACCAGCTCGCCCACGAGGAGGCCGCCATGCCGTACGTCACCACCGATGACGGTGCCGAGATCTTCTACACCGACTGGGGCTCGGGCGGGTCGCCCGTGATCCTGAGCCACGGCTGGCCGCTGAACTCCGACGCGTGGGCGGCCGCCGCGCGGTTCCTCGCCGACCACGGCCACCGCGCGATCGCTCACGACCGGCGGGGGCACGGACGCTCGAGCCGCACCTGGGACGGCAACGAGATGGACACCTACGCCGACGACCTCGCCTGCCTCATCGACCACCTCGACCTCACCGACCTGACCCTCGTCGGGCACTCGACCGGCGGCGGCGAGATCACGCACTACCTCGGCCGGCACGGCAGCGCGCGCGTCGCGAAGCTGGTGCTCGTGTCGGCGGTGCCGCCGCTGATGCTGCGCACCGACGACAACCCGGAAGGATTGCCGATCGACGTGTTCGACGGGATCCGCGCCGGCGAGGCATCCGATCGCGCCCAGCTCTACCGCGACCTGGCCGACGGGCCGTTCTTCGGCAACAACCGCAACAACGACGTGTCGCAGGGCACGCGCGACGCGTTCTGGCTGCAGTCGATGGCGTGCGGGCACCGCGCCGCGTACGAGTGCATCGCCGCGTTCTCGGCGACGGACTTCCGCGCCGACCTCGCCGCGGTCGACGTGCCGACGCTCGTGATCCACGGCGACGACGACCAGATCGTGCCGTTCGAGGTGGGCGGCAAGCGCTCGGCCGCCATGGTCGACGGCGCGACCCTGCTCGTCTACGAGAACGGCGCGCACGGCCTGCCCGACACCGAGCGCGACCGGTTGCACGCCGACCTGCTCGCCTTCATCGACTCCTGAGCTCCGGCCCCGGGCCGGCGCCCTGAACTCGCAACGCCCCCTGCCACCCACCACCACGAAAAGGACACATCATGACCGAGACGACCCCCGCCGCAGGCAGCCCCGACACCATCGTGCTCGTGCACGGCCTCTGGATGACCCCGCGCAGCTGGGAGGGCTGGAAGGCCCACTTCGAGGCGAAGGGCTACACCGTGCTCACGCCCGCCTACCCCGGGTTCGAGATCGAGGTCGAGGCGCTCCGCGAGCAGCCCGACGTCATCGCGAACCTCACCGTGCCCGAGACCGTCGACCACCTCGCCGGCGTCATCGAGGCGCTGCCGAAGCCGCCCATCATCATGGGGCATTCCTTCGGCGGCACGCTCACGCAGCTGCTGCTCGCACGCGGCCTCGGGGCATCCGCCGTCGCCATCGACTCGGCCCCGACCGAGGGCGTGCGCGTCACGCCGCTGTCGCAGGCGAAGTCGCTGTTCCCGGCGCTCAAGAGCCCGGCGACCCGGCACCAGGCGGTCTCGTTCACGCAGGAGGAGTTCCACTACGCGTTCACGAACACGCTGACGCGCGAGGAGTCCGACGCGGTCTGGGAGAAGTACGCGATCGGCGCGCCCGGCAACTGGATCTGGGCGTACGGCCTGCTCGCGAACTTCACGCCCGGCCACCAGGAGACCTGGGTCGACTACACGGCCGACCGTGCGCCGCTGCTGTTCATCGGCGGCGGGGCCGACCACATCATGCCGCCGTCGGTGAACAAGTCGAACGCGAAGCACTACGCCAAGTCGCCGGCCGTCACCGAGTACTTCGAGTTCGCGGGCCGATCGCACTGGACCTGCGCCGAGCCCGGCTGGGAGGCCGTCGCCGACCACGCGCTCGAGTGGGCGGTGGCGCACGCCCGGCCGGCCGTGGAGGCGGTCGCGTAGGCGGGCTGCGGGTTCGCGGATGCGGAGATCGCAGGCGACACACCGAATCGGATGCCTCGGGAGCGGCGTGTCGGCACGGGTCTCCGCATCCGCGTGCGAATCGTCGGACGGAACGGGCGCCACGCCGTGCGTCGCGGCCCGACACGCCGCGGGAGTCCTTCGTTTCGCACGGTCGACGCCCGCGCAGGCGTCAGCCGGCCGCGACGCGCTCCAGCAGCGCCGAGACGCGCGGGCCCATGACCTCGTCGAGCGAGATGACGGTGCCCGAGCGCTCGACGCCGTCGATCGCCAGGATGTCGGCCGTGATGCGCCGCAGGTCGGAGGTGTCGCGCGCGACGACCTTCAGCAGGTAGTCGGCGTCCCCGGTCGTGGAGTGGACCTCGACCACCTCAGGGATCTGCACGAGGGCGGACTCGGTGGCAGGGGCATCCGCCTGCCTGGCCTCGAGCGAGATGAACGCGGTGAGCTTCAGGCCGAGCGCGGCGGGGTCGATGCGGCGGCTCGTCGCGCCGAGCACGCCGCGGTCTGCGAGGCGGCGCAGGCGCGCGTGCGCGGTGTTGCGGGCGATGCCGAGGCGGCGCGAGAGTGTGAGGATCGTCGCGTCGGGTTCGTCGTCGAGCGCGAGGAGGATGCGGGCGTCGAGCGGGTCGATCTCGTCCATGCTGCGCATTCTGCCGCATCATCCGCTCCGATGTGAGCATCTGTCGCAGTCGGATGCACCTGAGTTGCGACACCCGGCAGGTCGAACCGATGATCGGTGATCATGACGACCGACTCGCGCCCCGCTGCCGACGCCCGCCCCGCCGACGCGCCCGCTGCGCCGGCCGGCGGCCCCGCGGCATCCGTGCGCCACTCGTTCCTCGACGACCTCACCGGCATGGCCACCGGCGTCTTCGTGGCATCACTCGGCCTGTTCCTGCTGAACAGCGCGCAGATGGTGACCGGCGGCACGGCCGGACTCTCGCTGCTGATCGGCTACGTCACGGGCATCCCGTTCGGCATCGTGTTCCTCGGCGTGAACCTGCCGTTCTTCGTGCTCGCGGCCCTGCGGAAGGGCTGGCGGTTCACGGTCAAGACCGCGATCGCGATCGTGGCGGTGTCGGCGCTGTCGTCGTTGCATCCGCTCGCCATGCCCGGGTTCGAGATCGACCCGCTGTACGGCGCGATCGCCGGCAACCTGCTCGCGGGCATCGGCCTGCTCGTGCTGTTCCGGCACGGTGCGAGCCTGGGCGGCTACAACGTCGTCGCGCTGCTCGCGCAGGAGCGCCTCGGCTGGCGCGCCGGCTACGTGCAGATGGCATTCGACCTGGTCACCGTGCTCGCCGCGATCGCCACCATCACCCCGCTGGGGCTCGTGTACTCGCTGCTCGGGGCGGCGCTGCTCAACCTGGTGCTCGCGCTCAACCACCGACCGGGGCGGTACTTCGGGGCGTGAGCGGCTCGGGCGCCTGATGGCGTGACCGGCGCCGGTGCCGGATAGTCGGCGCGGAAATCTCGCGCAACCCCGTGACGCGACCGGGCGCCGGCGGGAGAATCGGGGCATGGCGGATTCCCCGATCGTCCTCGGACCGATGCTGCGCTACACCGACGAGACCTCGGCCGCGGTCTGGGTCGAGACGGCGACGGATGCCACGGTCACCGTCCGCGCCGACGGTCGCGAGTGGCACGCACGAACGTGGGCGGTGCACGACCACCACTACGCGCTCGTCGAGGTGGACGGGCTGGAGCCCGGCTCCAGGCGCGAGTACGAGGTGCTCGTGGACGGTGCGCGGGCGTGGCCCGAGGCATCCGACGCCCCGCCCTCGGTGATCGCGACGCGGTCGACCGACGCCGGCCTGCGCATGGCGTGGGGGTCGTGTCGCACGAGCGTGAGCCACGACGCGTACGGCAACCGGCGGCACGGCGTCGACGCGATGCGGGCGTTCTCGCTCGCCATGGTCGACGACGACGGGCTGCGACCCGACCTGATCCTGCTGCTCGGCGACCAGGTGTACGCGGATGTCACGACGAAGCCGATGCAGGAGTTCATCGCCGAGCGGCGCGACCTCAGCGAACCGCCGGGCAAGGAGCTGCAGGACTTCGAGGAGTACGCGCACCTGTACAAGCTCGCCTGGTCGGACGACGCGAACCGGTGGCTGCTCTCCACGGTGCCGAGCGCGATGATCTTCGACGACCACGACGTGCGCGACGACTGGAACGCCTCGCTCACCTGGAAGCGGAAGATGGAGCGGACGTCGTGGTGGTACGGCCGCATCGTCGCCGGCCTCGCGTCGTACTGGGTGTACCAGCACCTCGGCAACCTGTCGCCGACCGAGCGCGCCGAGGACGAGCTCTGGCAGCGCATCGCCGCCCACGACGGCGACGACGAGCTCGACCTGAGCGACGTGATCGACGCCTTCGCCGCCCGCGTCGATCGCGAGCCGTCGACGTACCGGTTCAGCTTCGCACGCGACTTCGGCGACCTGCGGCTCGTGGTCGTCGACTCGCGCACGGCGCGCGATCTCGACCCCGACCATCGTGCGCTCGTCGGCCACGGCGAGTGGGAGTGGGTCGACGCCCAGCTGCAGGGCGGTTTCCGGCACCTGCTCGTCGCGACCTCGCTGCCGTGGCTGCTGCCGATCGGGCTGCACCACGTCGAGGCGTGGGACGAAGCGGTCTCGCAGGGGGCCTGGGGGCCGACCGCGGCCCGGGTCGGCGAGGTGCTGCGGCAGACGGTCGACCTGGAGCACTGGGGTGCGTGGCAGCACAGCTTCCAGGAGCTGGCACGTGCTGCGACGGAGGTCGCCGACGGCGAGCGGGGGATGCCCCGGAGACCGTGACCGTGCTCTCGGGCGACGTGCACTACTCGTACGTCGCCGAGGTCGAGCGCGACCACGGCAGCCGCATCGTGCAGGCGGTGTGCTCGCCCGTGCGCAATCCGCTGCCGATCGTGATGCGCTGGTTCTCGGTGGTGATGTCGTACGGCGTGGCGAAGCCGTTCGGCGCCGCGGCGGCCCGTTCGGTGAAGGTGCCCGACCCGCCGTTCGAGTGGCGCACGACGAAGGGGCCGTGGTTCGACAACAACCTGTCGGTGCTCGAGCACGGTGCCGACGGGCTCACGCTGTCGTGGCACACGGGTGACACGACCGGGCGTGCGCCCGAGGACCCGGTGCTCCAGGAGGTCGCCCGGGTGCTGGTCGGGCCGCGCGGAGCGCCCGGCTACGTCGAGCCGCCGAGCGTCGGCGACGGCCGCGCGAACGGCGCGGGGCCGCTGTCTCGGGCCGGACGCTGGGTGGGCGCGACCGCGGCCGATGCGCGCTCGCTGGTACGGCGCGGCTGAGGCCCGGTCGGCGTGCTCTGAGCGACGGGGAACGACAGCGACGACAGCAGCGACGAGCGGATGCCCCGGGGCCGCGTGGCCCCGGGGCATCCGTGTGTTCCCCTTGGTGTTCCCCTCGTGTTCCCCCGGTCAGTTGGCGATGCCGCCGCAGAGCACCGGCACGGTGGCCTCGAGCGGGATCGCGCCGCTCAGCGACGAGGCCATGCTCGCGAACGGGTCGTCCGCGTTGAAGGCGTAGGCCCCGTTGCCGTCGAAGTCGATGCCGTGCACGACGACCTGCACGGTGCCGGCGTCGGTGTAGCCCGGCACGTCGGTGAACGTGCGCTGGTAGTACAGGTAGCCGTTCGCGTCGGCGACGGCGAACCGGTCGAGCGCGAGCGCGCTGGCCGGGCTGGTGTCGCCGGTCGACGTGAGCGACGTGACGATGCCGCCGTAGAACGGGATGCCGTCGACCACCGAGACGACGCCGTCGACGCCGGCCGCGCCGGGTCCGGGGCAGGCCATGTCGGTCGCCGGTCCGGGCACGCCGTGCAGGTGCATCGCGTGCGGCAGGTTCGGCGACAGGCCCCACGCCTCGACGGTGACCTGCAGCTTGCCGTTCGGCAGCGCCTTCACGCGCGTGGTGCCGCTGGCGGCGCTCTCGGGCACGGATGCCGGCTGGATCGCGTCCAGGCTGTAGCTGTAGCTCGCCACCTTCGGCGACGGGTTCGTGTCGTGGGCGGCGTTCGCCGCGGTCGCACCGCCGATCGCCAGCGCGATGCCGGCCGTCGCGGCCAGTGCGGCTCGTGTTGCGTTCCTCATCGGGTACTCCTTCGTCCTGCTGAGCGTCGGGCGCCGTGCGCTCTCGCGTCGGGCGGGGCCCGTGACGGCGTCGGATCGGCCGTCAGGGAGGAGTTCGGAGCGGTCGGCCGGGCGGATTGGACGGCTCCTCGAACGGGCGCCCGACCGTAGGCTGAGGCGATGGAGCTGGATGGCCTGGTGGAGCGCGCGGCGGGGCTCGCCGGGGCCGCCGGCGCGGCCGGGGAGGGCGTGCCGTTCTCGGGATCACCGGGGCGCCCGGTGCGGGCAAGTCCACGCTCGCGGATGCGGTGGTTGCGGGCGCCGCGGCCCGGGGCATCCGTGCCGCCCTGCTGCCGATGGACGGGTTCCACCTCGCGGACGTCGAGCTCGAGCGGCTCGGCCGGCTCGACCGCAAGGGTGCGATCGACACGTTCGACGGGTGGGGGTACCTGGCCGCGCTGCGTCGCGTGGCCGAGTCGCGCGAGATCGTCTACGCGCCGGGCTTCGAACGCACGCTCGAGCAGCCGATCGCGGGGGCCGTGCCCATCGAACCCGGGGTGCAGCTCGTCGTGACGGAGGGGAACTACCTGCTGATGCGCGATGAGCCGTGGTCGCTGGTGCCGTCGGTGCTCGCCGAGACGTGGTTCGTCGACGTGCCCGACGATTTGCGGCGCGCGCGGCTGGTCGCACGACACGTCGAGTTCGGCAAGTCGCCCGATGCGGCCGAGGCGTGGGTGCGCGAGGTCGACGAAGTGAATGCGCGCGCGATCATCGCACGTCGTGGGGTGGCCGACCTCGTCGTCCGTGCGGACTGAAGGACCCGGGTGGCACGAAGCCGCGCCCGAGGTCGCCTCGTGCGGAACGTAGGACTCGATGGGCGACACGCCGGGATGGGGTGGCGGCACGCCCGGGATCTCCTACGTTTCGCACAACGCGGTCGGGTGGGCTCGTGCGAAACGTAGGACTCGATGGGCGACACACCGGGATGGGGTGGCGGCGCGCCCCGGATCTCCTACGTTTCGCACGCAGGCTTCCGCGCTCCGTTGCACGGCCGGCTCGCCACGCCTACACGGCCGGCTCGCCACGCCCCCCAACCCGCTCAGCGCGCCAGCGCGGCCTCCAGCCCGTCGAGGATCAGGTCGAGCCCGAAGTCGAACGAGCGGCCGAAGTCGTAGTCGGGCTGCATCACGTACTCGCCCGCGAAGCGCACCATGTGGGGGTACTCGTCAGGCGACATCGGGGTGATCAGCTGGTCGGCGATCTCCGACAGGTCGCCCTCGCGCTCGCCGAAGGGCAGCGCCGCCTCCTGTAGCGCGAACCCGTAGAGGTACGCGTCGAGCACCGCGCCCGCGTGCGCGATGAGCTCGAGCGGGAACCCGGCCTGGAACCACACGGCGAGCACGGCCTCGTGGTGGCCGAGGATGCTCGGGTCGGGGTTCGTGCGCGACTCCATGAGCGGCGGGGCCCACGGATGCCTCCGCAGCACCTCGCGCGCCGACTCGGCCCGCATCCGGATCGCCCGCTTCCACGGCAGGTCGAGCGGCGGGCGGGTGATCTCGTCGAACACCCGGCCGACCATGCCGTCGATGATGTCCTCCTTGTTCGCCACGTAGTGGTAGATCGTCATCGGCTTCGCGCCCAGCTGGTCGGCGAGGCGGCGGATCGTCAGCGCGTCGACGCCGATGCGGTCGGCGAGTTCGACCGCGCCGGCGAGCACCACGTCGCGGGAGAGCGAGCCGCGGGCGGGCGCAGGGGCGGGGGCGGGCGGATGCTCCGCAGTCTCGCGTCCGGACATCTCGTCGCCTCCCTCTTGACGTTCGTACTAAGTACGAGTACCGTCGACACTACCGCATCGTACTTAGTACGAAAAGCGCCCACGAACAGACACCGGAGCCGCACGGCTCGAACCGAAGGAGCACACCATGACCGTGGACACCCGCCACGAGACCCGCGCCGCCGGCGCGAACACCGCGCCCGAGGCATCCGCTTCGCCCCGCACCGCACCCCGCCCCGCCCGCATGCCCGGCACCATGACCGCCGTCGTGCAGCACCGCTACGGCGGCAGCGAGGTGCTCGGCATCGAGCAGGTCGACCGCCCGACCCCCGGCCCGGGCGAGGTGCTCGTGCGCGTGCGCGCCGCCGGCCTCGACCGCGGCACCTGGCACCTCATGGCCGGCCTGCCGTACCTGACCCGCCTCATGTTCGGGTTCCGCAAGCCCAAGTACCCCATTCCCGGCCTCGACGTCGCGGGCAACGTGGCGGCGCTCGGCGAGGGGGTCGACGAGTTCGCCATCGGCGACCGGGTCTTCGGCATCGCGATCAGCAGCTTCGCGGAGTACGCCGTCGCGCCCGTCGCCAAGCTGCAGCGGATGCCCCGGGGCATCGACTTCGACGCCGCCGCCGTGGTGCCGATCTCGGGCCTCACCGGGCTGCAGGCCGTCGAGGCCGCAGGCGTCACCGCCGGGCAGCGCGTGCTGATCACGGGGGCATCGGGTGGCGTCGGCAGCTACGCCGTGCAGGTCGCCGCGGCGGCCGGCGCGGAGGTCACCGCGGTCGCGAGCGCGGGCAAGGCGGAGTACGTCCGCTCGCTCGGCGCCACCCGCGCGATCGACTACCGCACCACCGACGTGACCACGCTCGACGAGCGCTTCGACGCGATCATCGACATCAACGGCAACGCGAAGGTACGCCGTATGCAGCGCATCCTCGCGCCCGAGGGCGCGCTCGTCATGGTCGGCGGCGAGAAGGGCGGCAAGCTGACCGGCGGGTTCCAGCGCCAGCTGAGCGCGCCGCTGCGCAACCTGTTCACCCGCCAGACGATCCGCGGCCTCATGTCGATCGAGTCGGGCGACGACATCGCGCGACTCGCGGGCGTGATCGAGCAGGGGTCGCTGCGCGCACCCGTGTCGGAGGTCTACCCGCTCCGCGACGTGCGCCGCGCGATGGACGACCTGGTCGAGGGGCGCCTCTCGGGCAAGGCGAGCATCCACGTCGCCGACTGAGCGGATGCCGCTGGGCGGGCGCCGACCGGGAACGCCGTGTTCCGGGCCGGCGCCCGTCAGCGTGCGGCGACGGATGCGTCGGGCCGGCGCCCGGCCGCGCTCAGCTCGCCGCGCTCTCGGCCGATCGCGCCGGCGCGCTCAGCGCGCGACGAGCTCAGCGCGCGACGAGCTCCGCGCGCGTGCGCTCGTAGCGCTTCCGGCCGACGGCTCGCCACATCAGGCGCACCGGGCCGGGGAGGTTCTTCCGCACCCAGTCGTCGCCGTCGGGCTGCGCGTCGATGATCGCGCCGAGCTGGTCCCACATGCGGCCCTTCGGGGTGGCCTTGCGGCCGTGCTCCGAGAACCACTCGAGTTCCTTCTGGGTGTACGTGGTCTCGATCACCGGCACGATGTTGGTCTCCTCGTCGGGCAGGTGCACCTCGAGGGCGGCGTTGATGCCGTCGAGCGCGGCGAGCACGTCGGCCGGGTCGCCGGCGGACGCGCGCCAGGACGGCAGCGCCGCGTCGAGCGCCCGCAGCTGCACGAGCATCGCCTGGTGCTGCTCCTTCATGCGCTCGACGTGCAGCGCGCAGCTCGGCGCGCGGGCCTCGAGCGTCGACCAGAGCCTCGCGTCCTCGCCCTCGTGGTGCGCGTGCAGGCCGACCGACATCAGCTCGAGCTGGCTCGCTACGGCCTCGGCGTGGGCGGTGTCGCCCGCGCGCACCCCGCGCACGAGCTCCGGCCCCTCGCCGAACCCGCGCTTGAACATGCGGTGGATCTCCGCCATGCCGCTCGCATCGCAGGTCTTCGCCTCCGGCGCCTCGCCGCTCGCAGGCAGTGGTGTGGCTGGCATGATGCCTCCCCGGTCGCGCCGGGATCGCTCCCGAACGCCGTCCCTCGGCCGCCTCGGGCGGGGCGGGCCGATGCGCACACGATAGCGCCGTGTCGGGTGCGACCGCCAGAGGGCGAGCGGATGCCCCGGGGCCGACGCTCCGCGCGATTGAGCCGGTCGACTTGACCGGTCGGCTCGCGGCGGGGTGTGCTGGACCCATGAGCGCGCACGACCACGACGACCTCGAGTACGACCACCACGGGCACGGCGAACAGGCGCACGGCGGACCGCACCGGCACTCGGGCGACGAGGCATCCGACTGGGACGCGAGCTACGCCGACTCCGAGCAGCGCTGGAGCGGCCGGCCGAACGTGCAGCTCATCGCGGAGCTCGACGGGCAGGCGCCGGGCACGGCGCTCGACGTGGGCAGCGGCGAGGGCGGCGACGCGATCTGGCTCGCGCAGCGGGGCTGGACGGTCACGGGGCTCGACCTCTCGCCGGTCGCGGTCGAGCGTGCGCGGCGGGCGGCGGCCGACTCAGGGGCATCCGTCGAGTGGATCGCGGCGAACATCGCGGACCGGCCGCTGCCGGGCCGCACCTTCGACCTGGTCGCGGGGCACTACCTCGCGCTGCGTCGCGACACGGCGTCCAGCGCGATCGGCGCGATGCTCGACGCGGTCGCGCCCGGCGGCACGCTGCTCGTGGTCGGCCACGGCGAGGAGCATCGGGCGACCGCCCTCGAGCACGGCTTCGACCCCGACGAGTACCTGCAGCCCGCCGACTTCGCGGCCGCGCTCGACGACGGCTGGACGATCGACGTCGACGAGGTGCGCGAACGCTCGGATGCCTCGGACCCGGCGTCGCACCACGTCTCCGACGTCGTGCTGCGCGCACGTCGCGCCTGAGGACGAGCGCCGTGGCGCGGTGCACGGGTCGGCTACGATCCGTACGACCCGGACACGGCGGTCGCGACGGAGCGGCCGGGAGGGAGCACCGATGAGCAGCACGGCGACGACGCGCATGCGGGCGGACGACCTGGACCCCGACCTGCGCCGGCCGTACCGGATGATGCCGCCTGTGGCGGTGCAGCGCGCGTGGCAGCGACGGCTCGCGAACCGCGCCATGCGGCTCGCCCCGGCGCCGCGCCTGAGCGACGGCACGACGTTCGAGGTCGTCGACTTCGACGTGCCCGGCACGGGGGTGCGCGTCTTCACGCCGGCGGGCGGCTCGGGTGGCGCGCTGCTCTGGATCCACGGCGGCGGGTACGTGATCGGTGCCGCCCAGATGGACGACCGGGCGTGCGCGGGGCTGGCGGCGCGGCTCGGCATCACGGTGGTGTCGGTGCAGTACCGGCTCGCCCCGGAGCATCCGTTCCCCGCACCGCTCGACGACTGTCTGGCCGCATGGGAGTGGCTGCAGGCCGAGGCATCCGTTCGCGGAATCGACCCCGAGCGTGTGGCGGTCGGCGGGCAGAGCGCGGGCGGGGGTCTCGCGGCGGCGCTCGTGCAGCGCCTGCACGACCGTGGCGGGGTGCGGCCCGTGGCGCAGCTGCTGTACTGCCCGATGCTCGACGACCGCACCGCCGCGACGCGCGCGCACGACCCGCGCAGGCACTTCGCCTGGACGAACCGCGACAACCTCCTCGGCTGGCGGTCGTACCTCGGCGCGGCGCCCGGCGGCGCCGACGTGCCCGCGTACGCGGTGCCCGGTCGCCGCGCCGACCTCGCGGGCCTGCCGCCCGCCTGGATCGGCGTCGGAGACATCGACCTCTTCCACGACGAGGACGTCGCTTACGCGGAGGCGCTGCGCGCGGCCGGCGTCGAGGTGACGACCGACATCGTGCCGGGCGCGCCGCACGGCTTCGAGACGATCGCGTGGTCGAGCGAGCTCGCGAAGGCGTTCCGCGGGCGCGCCGAGGTGTGGCTCGGCGACCGGCTGGTACGGGCCTAGTCGACTGGCGGGCCGAGCCCGCGATCGCGCGCCTTCGCCACCGCGGCTGCGCGATCGCGCACCTGGAGCTTCGTCAGCACGATGGACACGTGGTTGCGCACGGTCTTCTCCGAGAGCGAGAGTCGTGCGGCGATCTCGTGGTTGCCCCGCCCGACCGCGACGTGCTCGAGCACTTCGTGCTCTCGCTCCGTGAGCTCGGGGAACACCCGTCCGTTGCTCGGCGGGCGCGTCGCGTACGCGGCGACGCGGCGCCCGACCTCGCCGCTGAAGACGCTGCCGCCGCCGGCGACCGTCTGCACCGCACGCACGATCTCGTCGCGGTCGGCGCCCTTCAGCAGGTAGCCGCGCGCTCCGGCGCGCACGGCGTCGAGGAGGGCGTCGTCGTCGGCGTGCATCGTGAGCACGAGCACCCCGGGTGCGCCGTCGCGTTCCGCCAGCCGGCGGAGCATCTCCAAGCCGCCCTCGCGCGGCATCTCGAGGTCGGTGAGCACGACATCGGGCCGGAGCTCGTCGACGAGTGCGCGGAGCTCCGCGCCGTCGGCCGCCTCGCCGACCACCTCCACCTCGGGTGTCGCGGCCAGCGCTGAGCGAAGGCCGAAGCGGAACATCGGGTGGTCGTCGGCGATGACCACGCGCGGCGCGCTCACGCGACCCGCTCCGGCAACGGCTCCGGCAACGGCAGCGCGAGCGTGACGGTCGTGCCGTCCGGCGACGAGCGGATGCCGAGGCTGCCGCCCAGCCGCCGCGCGCGGTCGTGCATCGAGGCGAGCCCGATGCCGGAGCCGGGGGTGGTCGCATCGAATCCGCACCCGTCGTCGGACACCTGCATGACCAGGCCGGCGTGGTCCGACGCGAGCTCGACGACGATCCGCGTCGCCCCGCCGTGCCGCACGGCGTTGGCGACCGCCTCGTTCGCGATGCGGTAGGCGGCCTGCTCGACCTCGAGCGGAACCGCGTCCACGGGCTCCGCGTGCAACTCGACGTCGACACCGGGCGCGATGGATGCGAGGCTGCGGCGCAGGCCCTCCGCGAGGCCGCGTTCGTCGAGCGCGGCGGGTCGCAGGTCGTCGAGCACGCGCCGGACCTCCTCGACCGCGCGCGTGACCTCGCCACGGAGCGCATCGATGATGGCGCCCGCGCGTGCCGGCTCCGACGCACGGATCGCGTCGGCCGCGCCGTCGAGCCCGAGCCGGATGCCGGTGAGCGATGGCCCGAGGCCGTCGTGCAGATCGTGGCGCACGCGTTCGCGCTCGACGTCGCGCGCCCGGGCGCCCGCATCGCGCTGCGCCTCGACCTGCTCGGTGAGGTGCTGGGCACGCACCACGGCCGCGAGCTGGGCCGCGAGGGCACGGAGCATCCGCTCCTCTCTTGTGGTGTATCGGTCGCCTGGCCATCTGGTCGCGACCTGGAGGGTGCCGACGGGAACACCGCCCACCGCCAGCTCGGCCGAGAACCCCGTGGCGCGAAGATCACCCACCGTGGCGGCGACGCCGCCGTGCTCGTCGAGCAGCCGGGCGCCCGGCGCACCGACGGAGCGCACCACGGTCGCGAGCACCGCCCCGAGCAGCTCGCCCTCCTCGTTCGCCGCGACCCGCCTGCCGAGCTCGGCGACGGTGCGCATCGGGTCGGCGCCCGGGGAGGCGTCGATGCCGAGCAGGCGATAGCGCAGGAGCCCGACGGCGATCGCCAGGGGGAGCAGCGAGAGCGTCGCGACCTGGAGCACCTGCATGGCAACGCTGTCTCCCGAGACGTTGACGAGCAGCAGGAGCACCACGCTGCCGAGCAGCCACGCGAGCTGCTGCCGCCTCGGTGCCGGCGCGCGCAGCAGCCGCACGATGGAGAGGATCCACACGACCCCGGCGCCGCCGAGGTACACGACGATCGGCGCGGTGCCGAGCACGTCGTCGAGCCACGACCCCGCCGAGGTCGGAACGAACTGCACGACGAGCCACTGCGCCTGCATCAGCGTCGCTCCGAGCACGACGACGCCGACCGGCCATGCCCACGCTCGCCGGGGGAGCCGTCCCTCCGGGTACACGGCGGGCAGCACGCCGAGCATGGCCAGGAGCGCCCAGCCGCCGACGAGCGTCAGCGCGAGCCCGACCGGTCGACCCGAGTAGTCGTCCGCCCCTGCGTCACCGAGCCAGCCCGCGCCGGCGCACGCCGCTTCGGTCATGGCCGCCTGCGTCAGGGCACCGACGACGACGAGCATCCAGCCGACCGCATTGGCTGGCCGCATCCAGGCGAGCACGCCCCCGATGCACGTCCATCCGAGCGCGACCGTCGAGCTCGCGACGGTCAGTGCGAGCGGGGTCGGTGGGTCCGATCCGCCCGCACCGGTGGCGACGCCGAGCGCCGCGGCCGCCCCGATCGCGAGCGCCACCGTCATCGTGACGGTCAGCACCACCGTCGCTCGCGCGGCCCACATGGAGTCAGTGTGCTGGCCGCAGGGCGTGAGCACCAGTGCGAATGTCCCGGATCGCCGGGCCGTTCCGGCCGGCGCGCCCGGGACGAGCGCATCTGGCACCCGGGTCATCGGGCGCGCGACCGTGTGGCTCTCCGCTCCATCGACTCGAAGGGAATCCCGAATGTCCGAACTCACCGTCGAGGTGGCACCGGCCACCCGCGTCCGCCGCTTCATCACGTTCCGCGTCCTCGCCGTCGCGATCGCACTGCTCTTCCTCGTCGGATTCGGCGTCTGGCTGTCGATCCTCACCCCGTGGCTGGCGCTGCCCGACGAGGTCGATCACGGATGGACGCGCACGCCCGAGCTGCACCGCCTCGCCGACAGCGCGAGCTCCGTGCTGATGGCGGCCATCGCCGCCGCGGCCGTCCTGCTCGCGGTGCGACCGCGCGGACGGTCCGGCGTCACCGCGTGGCTGCTCGGGCTCCTCGCAGTGGTCGGCGTCAACAGCCTCGTCTCGTCTGCGATCCAGGGGCAGGACCTGATCGGTGCCGGCGTCTTCACGCTCGGCTGGCTCGTCGTCGTGGTGCTGCTGCCGTACGCCTTCGCGCCCGACCGTGCGAGCCTGGCGAAGGGTGGGCTTCGCGACGCATCGGCTCCGGGCACCGCGCTCACTCGCGTGTTCGTCGCGGTCGGCGTGGTCGGCGTGCTGATCGCGGTGACGGCGGTCGTCTGGCGGCTGGCCGGCGGCGTGTTCGAGAACCCCCAGGAGGACGACGTGATCGGGTTCGTCCTCTACGGCCTCGCATTCGCCGTCGGGGGCCTGCAGTGCGCACGGGCGCGAGCGGGCTGGCGCACGCTGGCGGTCATCCTCGCGGCGGTCGCGGCGTACTCGGTCGTGGCAGGGCTCTCGCTCGCACTCGGGTAGCGGCGCGGGGCACTCCTGCTCTCGTGGCAGGGGTGCCCCGTCGCCCGCCCCCGTTCCGGGGCCTGTCGCCGCGAGGCATCCGACCCCTACGCTGGGTGCGTCAGCGGACGACGGCGAACGACCGACGGGATCGGGGGATCGGCATGGGCGAGACGACGGTGCGGATGCGACGGGGGCTCGTGCGATGAAGGTCTTCTGGCGCGTGCTGCTCGTGCTCTTCGGGGTCGCGCTCGTCGCGGCCGTCGCCGGCGTGGCGACGCTCGTGCGCGGCTTCCGCACGCAGGACCCGCGGATCATGCAGCCGATGCGGCGCTTCCTCAACGAGACCGTGAACCCCGAGGCGCTGAAGCGCGCAGGGAAGGCGGGCGAGGAGACGGCGGTCATCCACCACGTCGGCCGCACGAGCGGCACCGAGTACTCCACGCCCATCGGCGCGAAGCCCGCCGACGGCGGGTTCGTCGTGGCGCTGCCGTACGGGTCGGATGCGCACTGGGTGCGCAACGTCGTCGCGGCGGGCTCGGCCGTGCTCGAGCTCGACGGCGAGACCCACGTGGTGCACGACCCCGAGATCGTGCCGATCGAGGACACCGCGTTCGCGACCGACGAGGCGTGGATCATGGGCGTGTTCGGGGTGCGCGAGGCGCTGCTGCTGCGCGTCTGAGCGCACGCGGTCGACGAACATCGAACGGCGCGGACGCGCCGAGAAGGGGCGAGCGGATGCCCGAGGGCGACGAGACCACCAAGACCGCGGTCGTGACCGGAGGAGGTCGTGGCATCGGCGCCGCGGCGGTGCGACGGCTGGTGCGCGCCGGCTGGACGGTGACCGCGGTGGTGCGCGACCCCGATCGCGCGGGGGAGGTGCTCGCCGACGTCGAGGGCGTCACGATCGTGCGCGGCGACCTGCACGACGCGGCCGAGCTGCACGAGGTCGCCCGCGAGTTCGACGGACGACCGCTCGACCTGCTCGTCGCGAACGCCGCCCGGTTCGCCCCGTGGGACCAGACGGCGTCGAACGCCGACCTCGACGACGTGCTCGACTCGTTCGAGGTGAACGTGCTCGGCACGTGGCGCACGCTGCAGGCGTTCCTGCCCGCGCTGCGTCGCGCGAAGGACCCGCAGGTGATCGTGGTCGGCAGCGGCGCCGGGTCGCACTCCGACCCGCAGTTCGGCATCACGTCGAGCCCCGGCGCCGCGGGCTACGCGGTGTCGAAGGCGGCGGTGCACGCGCTCGTGCGCAAGGCCGCGACCGAGCTCGCCCCGGAGGGCATCGAGGTGTACGGCGTCGACCCCGGCCTCACCGCCACGGCGCCCGGCATGGAGGAGATGGGCGCCCGCCCGCCGGCGGTGGGAGCGGAGAGCGTGCTCTGGCCCGCGCTGCTGCCCGGCAGCGTCGACCCCGGCACGCTCACCCGCGACGGGCGCGACCTGGGCTGGTGACCGCCCCGCGGCATCCGCTCGACTGAACTCGGGGCCCGGCCGGCTGTGGGCCCGACCTGCGCCGGGTCAGGACGCCGGGGGAGGCGGGTCGACCGTGAGGTCGACGTGCTCGCCGCTCACGAGGATCTCGGCCGACAGGCGCTCGAGGTGCGCGCGGGCGAGGCCGGCGAAGTCGAGCGTGCCGCCTGAGAGCACCCACTGCAGCTGGAGCCCGTCGGAGACGGCGATGCACTCCCGCGCGATCGCCTCGTAGTCGCGGTCAGGGCGGAGGGTGCCGGCATCGACGCCCTCCTGGAAGCGCTGGGTGAGGTCGGCGATGACGCGGTCGTAGCGCGCGACGAAGAGCTCGTGCGCGGCGCTCGTGCGGTCGGCCGCCTCGCCGCCCATGTGTACGAAGAGTTCCATGAGCCCGGGCTGGGTCGTGAACAGCTGCCGGAGCCGATACATCAGGCGCAGTGTCCCCGTGCCGTCGGTGTCGGTCGGGGACTCGAACGCGACGCGCGCCGACTCGTCGAAGCGGCGCTCGGCGACCGCGAGCAGGAGGTGCTGCTTGGTGGGGAAGTGGTGCATGAGGCCCGGCGTCGTGATGCCGACGTCCTTGGCGATGTCGGCGAGCGAGGTCGTCGCGTAGCCGGTCTCCATGAAGCGCTCGGTCGCCCGGTCGATGATGCGCTCGCGTCGCTCGATGCCCGTCGCGTACTTGCCGCGCGGTCCCGTGGCTGCCATGTCGACACCCTAGTCGGGGCATCCGTTTCAATCTCGGATTCAATTGTGAATGCGTATGGTTTTCAGTCGTCGACTGTGACATGCTGGCACCTGAATCAATCCTGAATCGATTCAGTTTTCATCGATCACATCTCCACGGGAGGAACCTGTGTCTCAACGACGTGACCCAGTACGCACGAACCCCCTGGCGGCCGACCCACCGCCCGCGGCATCCGCCACCCGTCGCCGCGCGGTCGGCGCGCTCTCGGCGACGGCGCTCGCAGCCGGGCTGCTCGCCGGCGTGACCGTCACGGCACCCGCATCCGCCTCGACCGCCGACGCGGCCGGGAAGGACTGGGGCTTCAACCCGGTCACGGCGCTCACCGCCGAGACGTTCGCGAACCCGCCCGCCACCGACCTGCCGTGGGCGCGCGTGAACATGCCCGCTGACGCCGACCCGGCGCTGCTCCAGGAGCAGATCGAGCAGGCCGCGGCCGCGAACCTCGGCGGCCTCGAGTACGGCCAGGGCGCCTACCCGAACAATGAGCAGCTCGTCGCCATACTCGAGAAGGCCAACGAGTTGGGCATCAAGGTCAGCCTCAGCCACGGCCCGACCCAGTACCCCGAGGGCTACACGGTCGACGACGACCACGCGCGCAAGACGCTCGTCACGAGCCGCGCGGCCGTGGCCGGCGGCGAGACGTTCGACGGCGCGCTGCCCGCCCCGTCGGCATCGGCGAACCGCACGACCGTCGTCGCGGTGGTCGCCTACGCCTGCGACGGCGCCTGCGACGCGAGCGGCGAGGTCGTGCTCGACCCCGACTCGGCGATCGACCTGACCGCCACGCTCACCGGCACGAACACCGACGGCGTCGAGGGCGGCACGACCGCCGGCGACCTGTCGTGGACGGCCCCCGAGGGCGACGATTGGCAGGTCGTCGTGTTCTGGTCGCGCGGCGTGTTCAACCAGCCCGACCCGTTCTCGAGCGAGGGCACGACCAGCTCGTCGCGAGCATGGAGGCCGCCTGGACGCCCGAGATCGTCGCGCTCATGGAGGAGAACGGCGGCGACCTGTTCTACGACTCGCACTCGAGCGACCGCGGGTCGCCCGACGAGCTGTGGACCAACGACATGGCCGAGGAGTTCTCGGCACGTGCCGGGTACGACCTCACCACGAACCTCGCGGGCCTCTTCCCGGCGCAGTTCAGCTTCACCGATGGCACTGCCGAGCGGGTCTACAACGACCTGATCGAGGTGCGCACCGACCTGTGGATCGAGAACCACATCGAGCCGCTGCAGGAGTGGATCCGCGACTACGGATGGGTGATGCGACTGCAGCCCGAGGGTGAGCGCAATCCCGACATCCCGATCTACGACCAGGCCTACGTGGCGTCCCAGCTCGACCGGCCGGAGCACGAGTCGCTCTTCGCGGTCGACGAGGTCGACAGCTACCTGCCGATCGCCTCGGCGAACCACCTCACGGGCAACCCGTGGTACTCGACCGAGTGCTGCGCCGTGCTGTTCGGCGCGAACTCCGAGAGCCTCGGCAGCGTGCAGGCCCGCATGAACAAGAGCTACGCGGGCGGCATCACGAAGATGGTCTACCACGTGCTGCCGTACGCCGAGAGCGCGAGCAGCCAGTGGCCCGGCTACCACAACTTCGGGGCCGTCGGGTTCTCGAACGCGTGGGGCGACCGGCAGCCGAACTGGTTCGCCGACGGAGCCGAGGTGAACCTCGACCTCGCCCGCAACCAGCAGGTGCTCACGCAGGGCGACGCGAAGGTCGACGTCGCGGTGTACCTGCAGAACTACCTGTACAACCAGCCGTCGACCGTCGACGACGGGTTCCGCATGTGGCGCGACCCCGCGCTCGAGGAGGCCGGCTACACGCGCGACTACCTGAGCCCCCGCCTGCTCGACCTGCCGAACGTCGTCGTCGACGACGAGCGGCTGGCGACCGAGGGCCCGTCGTACGGCGCGCTCATCATCGACTCGACGCTCGAGCCGGCTCGCTTCCCCGACAAGACGGCCATGCCGCTCGACGCCGCCGAGAAGATCCTCGGGTTCGCACGGGACGGCCTCCCGGTCATCGTCGTGAGCGACCCGCCGGACCACACCACGGGCAACACCCCCGAGGACGACGCGGCCCTGCAGTCGGTCATCGCCGACCTGCTCGCGCTCGACAACGTGCACCAGGTCGCCGACGAGGCATCCGTGCCGGCAAAGCTCGCCGAGATCGGCGTCGACCCCGCCGTCGACCCGAGCGAGGAGAGCGGGCTGCTGAGCGTGCGACGCGTCGACGAGGCATCCGGCACCGACTACTACTGGCTCTACAACCAGGGCATGGTCGGGGCGCCGTCGGGCAGCCCGCGCGGCTACCAGCAGAACTTCGAGCCCGGCTGGGCCTGCGTCACGCCCGGTACGTTCACCGCGTGCGTCGACCAGGGCGAGGAGATCTCGCTCGAGGTGGCGCTCGAGGGCGACGGGTACCCGTTCCTGCTCGACGCATCGTCGGGGGAGATCACGCCGATCGGCGAGTACCGGGTGGAGGACGGCCGCGTGGTCGTCGCACTCGAGCTCGGCATCGACGAGGACACCATCATCGCGCTGGCCGACGACCCCGCCCGCTTCGGCGACGCGGCCCCGGCAACCTGGGTGACCTCGACCGAGGCCGACGGCGCCGTGGTGAACGCTGCGGGCGACCTGGTCGTGCGCGCCGACGCGAAGGGCAACTACGCGACGACGCTGAGCGACGGGCGCACCGTGCAGACCCCGGTCGGCAAGGTGGCATCCGACATCGAGCTGACCGAGTGGACCCTCGCCGTCGAGGACTGGAAGCCGGTCAACGACTACGCGACCACCTTCGGCCTCGCCGCGACCGAGACGTCGAAGGACGTCGTCGAGGTCGAGCTCGACGGGCTGCTGCCGTGGCCCGAGATCCCCGAGCTGCAGGATGCCTCGGGCGTCGGCACGTACACGACCACGTTCGAGCTGTCGAAGTGGGGCGGCGCCGACGGCGCGTACCTCGACCTCGGGCGCGTGTTCGACACGTACGCGCTCTGGGTCAACGGCCAGCAGGTGGGCGTCGACCAGCTCGACACCCGCGTCGACGTGAGCGAGTACCTCGTGAAGGGCGAGAACACGGTCGAGGTGCGGGTCGCCACGACCCTGATCAACCGCCTGCGATCGCTCGACTCGGGCGCCGCGGCCCGCACCGCCTACAATTACGGGATGCTCGGGCCGGTCGTGCTCGACACGTTCGCCGAGAAGGCGATCCCCGGCGGGAAGGGGTAGCAGGCACGACATGCGCGGGCCGCCGGGACCCCTCGGTTCCGGCGGCCCGCGCCGTCGCGCGCGGGTCGTCGGAGACCTCCCCATCGGGCGGCCCGAATCGGCGAGAATGGAAGCCGACGTGGAGGTGCGCATGGGTGAGCTGACAGAACCGGCGATGGAGCACGGCCCGGGGCACCACGCCATCGGCTGCCCGGAGTGCTTCGAGGAGCTGCAGCGCAACCAGTTCTGGTGGAAGGCGCGGCCAGACGGCTCGCGGCTGGTGGGGCTCGTGGTCTCGCGCGACGACATGCCGCCCGTCTACGAGCAGCGCATGGACCTCGCTCGGTTCGGCGTCGACATCCTCGACTTCCGCTACCCCGCGCCCGAGACCGAGGAGAACTGGGAGCAGCGGCTCGGCCGCCTGTTCGACACGCTCCAGCCGGGCGACGTGCTGGTCGTCGCGAACGAGCGCGCGCTGGGCCGGCAGTCCGACGAGGTCACGCGGACGATCCGCGCGCTGGCCAAGCACGGCCTCGTCGTGAAGGTCGTGAACCACGGGGCATCCCACCTCGAGAACGCCCAGGTGTGAGCGCGCGGCTTCGCGTGGTCGTGTCGGGCACGCACGCGAGCGGCAAGACGACGCTGATCGACGACTTCGTCGACGCGCACCCCGGCATCGGACGGTGGGGTGATCCGTACGAGTTGGTCGACGACGCCTTCGATGCACCGGATGCCGCGGCCTTCGCCGAGCAGCTCGCGCTGAGCGCGCACCGCCTGCTGCACGACGACGAATCCGGCACGGTCATCGCCGAGCGCGGTCCGATCGACTTCCTCGCCTACCTGGCGGCGCTGGTCGAGCTGGGACGCGCCGCGGCCGGCTCGCTCGACCGCGCCCGCGCGAGAACCGCCGAGGCGATGCAGCGGGTCGACCTGCTCGTCGTACTGCCGCTGCCGTTCCGCGACGACCTGCCCGTCGCCGCCGATGAGGACCCCGAGCTGCGCGCCGCGATGAACGACGCCCTCCTCGACCTCGTAGACGACCCCGCGCTGGTCGGCGACGCGCGCGTCGTCGAGGTGTCCGGCGACCGTGACGCCCGCCTCGCGGCGCTCGAGTCGGCGGTCGCGTCGCTGCTCACCTGAGTCATCCACCGCGGCTTCCTAGACTGGCGGCATGCTCGGGAGCATCGTGCGGGAGATCGTCATCGGCGCGTTCGCCGTCGCGATGGTCGGTTGCGCAACGGCCGCCCCTGAGGGGGCCGTTGCACCGTCGGAAGCGGCCCCGATCGCCGATTCGCCGACCTTCGCCGCAGTCGGCGACTCGATCACCGACGCGAACAGCCCGGACTTCGCGGCGGGCGACCTGGGGTCGGAGTCGTGGGCGACCTACGTCGCCGCCGCCGGGTTCGCGTTCGCGGGCGGGTGGGCCGAGTGGGGCGCGACGACCGAGCGGATGGCGGCATCGGTGCTGCCGGTCGACGCCGACGC
This sequence comes from Agromyces mangrovi, assembly GCF_030296695.1. Lineage (NCBI taxonomy): Bacteria > Bacillati > Actinomycetota > Actinomycetes > Micrococcales > Microbacteriaceae > Agromyces > Agromyces mangrovi (ex Wang et al. 2018). Next base: position 2,461,385 of record NZ_AP027737.1, read on the forward strand.
GCTCGTGGTGCTCGCCGGCACCAACGATGTCGCGCTCGACGTGCCGTTCGACACGTCGGCGGCGAACCTCGACGTGATCGTCGGCACGGTAGGGATCTCCGAGGTGTTCGTGGTGTCGATCCCGCCGCTCGAGCTGGCGCCGGGGAAGCCGAGACCTACAACGACGCGCTCGCGGCGCTCGCCGAGGATCGCGGTTGGCGCTTCGTCGACGCATCCGCCGGCCTGCGCACCTCGGACGGCGCATTCCGCGACGGCATGAGCTTCGACGGCGTGCACCCGTCGATGCGCGGCGCGGAGGTGCTCGGCGTCGCGATCGCGGAGGCGCTCGGCGAGGAGTGAGGTCTCGCCCAACCGGGTCAGTCGGTCGCGATGCGGCGGTGCAGGTCGTCGGTCGCCCCGGCGGGGACCTCCTCGGTGAGCCACGGGCCCGTGCCCTCGCTCGGGTCGAGGATGCCCTCCTCGAGCCAGGCGTAGTCGCCTGCGAGGAGGTGCTTCGCGAGGCGCTCGTCTGCGGCATCCGTGTTCTGCCAGAGCTCGTCGAGCAGGCGCTCGGTACGATGACGCGACTGGCGGGCGAACGTGTCGGCGAGCTGGAAGGCCGACCGGCCCCGCTCGGGGCGCTCCTCGGCGATCATGGCGGCGCGCACGCACGCGGCGGATGCGGCGAAGAGCTCGGCGCCGATGTCGACGACCCGTGCGAGGAAGCCCTGTTTGCGTTCGAGGCCGCCCTGCCAGCGCGCCATGCCGTAGAAGGTGGCGCGCGCGAGCTTGCGGCTCGTGCGCTCGACGTAGCGCAGGTGCGGCGCGAGCGCGCCGAACTCGTCGTACGAGGTGGGCAGGTCGCCGGGGCCGGTGACGAGCTGCGGCAGCCACTTCGCGTAGAAGCCGCTGGCGGATGCCGCGGCCTTCAGGCGCTTCGACAGGTCGAGGTGCGGGTCGATCATGTCGCCCGCCGCGCGCAGGTGCGCGTCGACCGCCTCGCGCGCGATCAGCAGGTGCATGATCTCGGTCGAGCCCTCGAAGATGCGGTTGATGCGCAGGTCGCGCAGCAGCTGCTCGGCCGGCACGGCGCGTTCGCCGCGGGCGCGCAGCGATTCGGCGGTCTCGAAGCCGCGGCCGCCGCGTACCTGCACGAGCTCGTCGGCGAGCGTCCAGCCCATCTCCGACGCCCAGAGCTTCGCGAGAGCCGCCTCGATGCGGATGTCCTTGCGATCCTCGTCGGCCAGCACGCCGGTCAGGTCGACCACCGCCTCAAGCGCGAACGCGGTCGCGGCCAGGAACGACAGCTTGTGCGCGACCGCCGCGTGCTCGCCGACCGGGCGGCCCCACTGCACGCGCTCGGCCGACCACTCGCGGGCGATCTTCACGCTCCACTTCGCCGCGCCGGCGCAGATCGCCGGGATCGCGAGGCGGCCGGCGTTCAGCGTGGTGAGGGCGATCTTCAGCCCGTCGCCCTCGCGGCCGATGAGGTGATCGGCGGGCACGCGCACGCCCTGCAAGGACGTGAGTCCGTTCTCGATGCCGCGCAGGCCCATGAACGCGTTGCGTCGGTGCACGGTGATGCCCGGGGCATCCGCCTCGACGACGAATGCGCTGATGCCGCCGCGGTGCCCCTCGGACTTCGGCACCCGCGCCATCACGACGAGGAGTTCTGCGACGACCCCGTTGGTGGTCCAGAGCTTCACGCCGTCGAGCACGTACTCCGAGCCGTCGTCGCTCGGCACGGCGGTCGCGCGCAGCCGTGCGGGGTCGGAGCCGACCTCGGGTTCGGTCAGCAGGAACGCGCTGATCGCGCCCGCCGCGCAACGCGGCAGCCACCGGCGTCGCTGCTCGTCGGTGCCGGCGAGCTTCAGCGGCTCGGGCACGCCGATCGACTGGTGCGCCGACAGCAGCGCGCCGAGGCTCGCGTTCACCGAGCCGACCATGACCAGCGCGCGGTTGTACGCGAACTGACCGAGCCCGAGCCCGTCGTACTCGACCGGGATCTTCATGCCGAACGCGCCGATCGCCGCGAGCCCGCGCACGACCTCATCGGGAATCAGCGCATCGCGCTCGATCTGCGTGAAGTCGACGCTGCCGAGGAACGCCTCCAGCTCGGCCAGGAACGCCGCGCCGCGCTCGGCCTGCTCGGACGGCGGTCGAGGGTGCGGATGGATCAGCCCGACGTCGAACTTGCCGAGATACAGGCCCTTGGCGAAGCTCGGCTTCCGCCACTCCTGCTCGCGGGCCGCCTCGGCGACCGCGCGCGACTCCTGCTCGTCGACCGCGCGGGAGTCGTGCTCGCCTGCGGGCCGGGCCGTGGTTGCTCGAGTGGCACTCACGTGAACCTCCTCGTTCACGTTTCACCGTACGCCCGGGCGGCGCGGCGGGGAAGGTCCGGCGGCCGGCAGTGGCCTGCCCGCCCGCTCATGCCTTGACGGGCGCGAGCGGACAGGAGTAGCGTCGAGGGCAGAATTCGATCGATCGATCGAACAACTCCGGGAGGCGCACATGCGTTCCGAGACGACGACGACGGGCATCCGTTACTCGGTGATCGGCGAGACGGGGCCGGCGATCCTGCTGCTGCCGGACCCGTCGACAGGAACGCGGCCCACCTGGCAGTTGCAGGAGACGTACCTTGCACGGCACTTCCGCGTGGTCGCCTTCGAGGCGAGCGGTGCGGAGCCCGTTCACCCGATCGCGCCCGATGCCGGAGTCCGGCTCGCCGACGCCGTCGCGGTCGTCGACGCGTGCGGGGCGGACGCGGTCGTCGTCGTCGGCGCGGCGAGCGGTGCCGCCCTTCCGCTGGAACTCGCGGCGGCGCATCCCGAACGAGTGCGCGGAGCGGTCTCGATCGCGCGCGACCAGCCGGTTCGGCTCGATCAGGTCGCCCCGCCGGCCCTGTTCATCCAGGGCACCGATCACGAGGACGCGTCACCGGGGAGGTGAACCGAACCCTCTCCGACGGGGTCGATTCGCTCGTCCTCCACGGGGCCGGGAGGGCACCGCACGCGACCCGCCCGGTTCGGGTGAACCATGCGATCCGCGCGTTCGCCGATCGGGTGTTCGGCATCCGTCGAGACGAGGCGACCGCTTGGACCGCGCCGGGCCCTGAGTCACGCGTCCTCTACATCTCGTCGCCGATCGGGCTCGGTCACGCCCGTCGCGACCTCGCGATCGCGCGAGCACTGCGGACGCAGCATCCGGATGTCCGAATCGACTGGCTCGCCCAGGACCCGGTCACCCGCGTGCTCGAGGGGGCGGGCGAGCGCCTGCACCCCGCATCCGCGGCGCTCGGCAGCGAGTCGGCGCACATCGAGCGCCGGAGCGAGGACCATCGGCTCGCCGTCTTCAGCGCCATGCAGGAGATGGGGCCGATCCTCCTGCACAACTTCCTCGTGTTCGAGGAGGTCGCGGCTGCGGGCGACTACGACCTGGTCGTCGCGGACGAGGCCTGGGAGGTCGACTACTTCCTCTTCGAGAATCCGCGCCTGAAGCGGGGCGCACTCGCATGGATGACGGACTTCGTCGGGACGATGCCGATCGAGTCGCGCGGCGCGCGCGAGGCGCAGGCGGTCGTCGACGACAACCGCGCGATGCTCGAGCGCGTCGAGCGGAACGGTCGCTTGCGCGACGCTGCAGTATTCGTCGGTGCGACGGACGACATCGTGCCGTACACGTTCGGGCCGGGCCTGCCGAAGATCCGCGAGTGGACCGAGCAGCACTTCGACTTCTCTGGCTACATCACCGGGTTCGATCCGGCGGCGCTCGGCTCGAAGGCCGAGTTGCGCGAGCGGCTCGGCTACCGCGATGACGAACGCGTCGTGATCGCCGCGGTCGGCGGATCGGGCGTCGGCGTCGCACTGCTGCGGCGCGTCGTGGAAGCCGCCGACGCCGTAGCCAGGGCCATCCCCCAGCTGCGCATGATCGTCGTGACGGGTCCGCGCATCGACCCCGCGAGCCTGCCGCAGGTGCCGGGCGTCGAGTACCGCGCGTTCGTCCCCGACCTGCACGAGCACCTCGCCGCTTGCGACCTCGCGATCGTCCAAGGCGGCCTGACGACGACCATGGAGCTGACGGCGGCGAAGGTGCCGTTCATCTATGTTCCGCTGCGCGACCACTTCGAGCAGCGCTTCCACGTGCGCGCGCGACTCGAACGGTACCGCGCGGGGCGTTGCATGGAGTACGAGGATCTCTCGCCCGACGTGCTCGCATCGGCCATGGCCGAGGAGATCGATCGGCCGATCGCGTACCTCGATGTCGAGACCGACGGGGCGGCACGGGCGGCAGCCCTGCTCGACTGCCTCCTCTGACGGGCAATCGGCCGAGCCGGCCGCGTTGCCGGCGGGAGCCCTCGCCTGTCACGGCCCTCAGGCGGGACTACGAGAGATCGACGCGGATGTTCCCGAACGTGAAGCCGGGCAGCGTCGGCACACCGCCGTCGAACTCGAACGGGATCGTCCAGAACGAGACGTGCGTCACGATGAGCCAGGCGGCCACCACGCCGATCATGACGAGCGCGGCGTGATCGAGGATGCGGATCGCCGACGCCTCGTCGGTCGCCCGGCGCAGTACGCGGCCGATCGCGAACAGCACGATGACCGCAATGGCGAGATACGCGATGCCGCTCGGCTGGAGCGACAGCGTGACGCAGTTGACCGCGGCATCCGTCGCCTGGCCGCCGTTGTCGGCTGGGCCTGCGGGGTCGGCGCAGTAGCCCTTCGACGCGGAGCTCAGCACGCTGTACGCGAGTGCGGTGACGAGCCCGGTGATCAGCAGGCGACGGGTGCGCCGGAGGACGGCCGCGCCGGGGAGCGTGCTGAGCGCCGCACCAGGTGCGCGGTCGAGGGTGTCGGGCATCGGGCCTCCTGGTCTCGCGACTTGCGTCGTGGGCACATCGTCGCAGCCCGAGCGACGACTGCACAAGGGCGCCCGGGTCCGGTTAGGCTCGGGGCGATGAACGACCTGACGCTGCGCGTGGTGCTGTGCGTCGTCCTGCTCGGGACGGGCGCCTTCTACGTGTGGATGGCGGGCGCGGCGGCGACCGGCAGGCTGCAACGCAACCGTTCGGCGGGAATCCGCACGCGGGACACGTTGGCGAGCGACGAAGCCTGGCTTGCGGCGCACGTGCGCGCGAGGCGCGCCCACACGCTCGCGGGGATCGCGGCCATCGCCATCGGCCTGATCGTGCTGCTGCCGATGCCCGCGCCCATGACGGCGATCACGGCCCTCGCGGGCGCCGTGATCGTGCTCGGGATCGTGTTGTATGCCGACCGCGCCGGCCGCCGCGCCGCTGCCGACGTGGTTGCGATCGGCCGTGCGTCCGGCTCCTGGGCGGGGCGAACCGTCGACGGAGAGACATACGTCGAGCAGACGCGCTCCGGTCGTCGAATGGACGATTCGACCGGTCGATGAGCATACTCGCGCCGCCTGCTGATCTCGGTCGGCCGCGCTCGGTACAGACGTCCGCTAGCCGACCTGCTCTGCCAGCGCCACGATGATGCCGGCCGGCCCGCGCAGGTAGCAGAGCCGGAACTCGTCCTGGTAGTTCGCGACGCCGCGCAGCGGCTCGCCGCGGAGTGGACGCAGTCGTTCGAGGGTCGCGTCGAGGTCGTCGACGGCGAACATCACGCGGTGGAGGCCGAGCGTGTTGGGCGGCGGCTGCGCCGGTGAGGGGGCGGATGCCTCGGGGTGGTCGTACCGCGTCAGCTCGAGTCGCCCGTGCCCATCGGGCGTGCGCATCATGGCGATCTCGCTGCGTACGCCGTCGAGCCCCACGGTCTGGTCGGCGAAGTCGCCCTCGATCGCGGCGCGCCCCTCGAGCGTCAGCCCGACTGCGGTGAAGAACGCGACCGCCGCGTCGAGGTCGTCGACCACGATGGCGACGTTGTCCATGCGTTGGATGCTCATGGTCGCGAGGCTAGCCGGGGGCGGTGACACAGGCCGGGCACGACGAGGGCGGCGGATGCCCCTTGGCATCCGCCGCCCTGCTCATGCCGTTCAGCCCGCGAGGCGGTTCATGAACGCGTCGCCGCTGTTGCCCGCGCCGTGCGACTTGCCCGGCGTCGACACGCCGTTCACGGTCGACGAGTCGTACGCGAACGTGATGACCGCGGTGGCCAGCGCGTCGGCGTTCACGTCGAGCGCGAAGGCGTTGACGTTGTCGATCGTGTCGCACGGCTCGTGGTAGCACTGGTCGTACGACTCGCCCGCGATGCCGCCGTAGAGCGCGGCCTCCTCGGGAGTCTTCACACCCTCGGCACCGGTGAACAGGCCGCCGGCCGGGATGCCCACCGCGATGAACGGGCCGTAGTCGCTGCGTCCCGAGAACTCCGAGTCCTGATAGGGCAGGCCGCGGCTCTCGTAGAACATCTCGAAGACGTCCTCGATCTCGGCCGAGCCCGGCGGGATGAAGCCTTCGGGTGCGGTGCCGCCGGAGTTGTCGCCGTCGTAGACGCCGAACATGTAGTTCGGCGAGCCGATCATGTCGAAGTTGAGGTAGAGGCCGATGTCCTCGATCTCCTCGTCGCTCAGGTTCTCGACGTAGTACTCCGACCCGAGCAGGCCCTCCTCCTCGGCGCCCCACCACGCGAATCGCACCGCGTTGTTGAGCTTCGTCTTCTGCAGTTGGATCGCCGTCTCGAGCAGGGCTGCGCTGCCGGAGCCGTTGTCGTTGATGCCGGGGCCGTCCTGCACGCTGTCGAGGTGTGCACCCGCCATGACCACGTTCTCGGTGCTGCCCGTCGACGTCTGTGCGAACACGTTGTAGGCGGTGCGGGTCTCGGCCTCGTAGTCGACGGTCACGGTGACGATCGTGCCGGGGCTCGTGGAGTAGAGGTCCTCGCCGACCGCCGAGGTGGTGAACACGGCCGGGATGGTGAGTCCGGTGGCGTCGCCGATCATGTTGAGCAGTCCGTCGCGTCCCGGCTGACCCTCGTTCATGATGATCACGCCCGATGCTCCGGCCGCCTGCGCGTTGAGCGCCTTCAGCGCGAACCCGCAGGTGCCGCGCTGCATGAACGCGATCGCCCCGACGGGGAACCCGATGAAGTCGCCCGGCTCGCACCCGCTCGAGTTGCTGTTGGGCGGCAGGGCCCCGGCGGGGACGTTCACGTCGACCGGGTACAGGGTGCCCGTGGCCGTGCCCTTCGGCGACCCGCTGTCGAACGCGTTCCGCAGGAAGTCGTCGTTGTTGACGTAGTTCGTCGGCAGCGGGCTGATCCTCGCGAGCTCGCTGTTCTCCTCGAAGTAGTCGAAGTCGAACGCCTGCACGGTCGGGTCGTAGCCGGCCCCCTCGAGCTCCTCGACGACATAGTCGACGGATGCCGCATAGCCGGGGCGTCCCGCAGCCCGGTCGCCGTACGTGTCGGCGATGTCCTGGAACGCCTCGAGGTGCTCGTAGACCCCCTCGATCGTCACGGCCTTGGTGAGCTTCTTGGCCGAGTTGATGCTCGGTGCCGCGTAGGCCGGAGCCGCCACCAGTGCGGCCGCCGCGAATGCGCCGACCATGGCGACGCTCAGCATGCGCCTGTTCCTGTTCAATGTGCCCGCCCTCTCTGCCGGCCGCTGCCCTCGGGCCGGACGTCAGTACCTCGGATTCTGGCACTCGGCGACCGGCGAAAACAGATCTAGAAATCGTGCTCGACCGGGCGTAACGTCTATGGCCGCGCGCTGCGCTGAGTCGGGTTGTTGTGTTGCGGATGTTGCGCGTCCGGCGGTCCCGCGCATGTTCGATGCGCGACACGCACCGATCGTGCAACACCGGTGAGTGATCCTCAGCGCACGTGCTGACGGACGGGCACAGCCCGCGGCCGAACGCGTCTGAGCGCCGTTTCTTCGTCGGAGGGCGGAAGATCTCGCCCTCAGGCCGAGGAACGGCCCTCAGGGCGCACGCCGGGCCAGCCGCGCGGGCCCGTCAACGCGACCGCACCGACAGTTCGTGACGACTCGGGGAGGGGGACGAGGCTCAGCCGAGCTCGCGCAGGTGCGCGGTGCGCTCGCTCGGGGTGTCGCCCGTGTTGACGGTGCCCTGCGGCTCCACCAGGATCGCGGCGACCTCGCCGTCGGCCCTCGGGCAGTGCTCGATGCCGCGCGGTACGACGTAGACGTCGCCGGGGCCGAGTGTCACGTCGCCGTCGCGCAGCTGGATGACCAGCTCGCCCGAGATGACGAGGAAGAGCTCGTCGGTGTCGGGGTGCGAGTGCCAGGTGAACTCGCCCTGCACCTTCACGACCTTCACGTCGTAGTCGTTGACGCTGACGAGGCGACGCGGCTGCCAGTGCTCGGTGAACGACGCGAGCGCGTCGTGGATGTTGCGCACCTCGCCGGTCATGCGAGTCCCGCCGCGCCGCTGCCGGGCATCCGCTCGCTCAGCGCCAGAGGACGGCGATGCCCGCGTTCGCGAGCGTCAGCACGCCGATCGACCAGAAGATCGCGGGCGGCACGGAACCGCTCTTGCGCTGGCGGCCGGCGCCGATGCCGAGCAGCGCGCCGATGACCACGAGGATCACGAGCTTCACCGCGAGCTTCGTGTAGTCGAGCTCCCACTCGATGCCCCACGGCGCGGCGAGCGCGATGCCGGCGACCGCGGCGATCGCGAGCCCCCAGTGCATGACGCGGTTGATGCCGCGCTTGCCGAACACCTCGACGACCCAAGCGCCGAAGAGGGTGGCGAACCCGACGAGGTGGATGAGGACGACGATGCCGCGCAGGATCTCCATGGCACTCACGTTAGCGCGCCGGGACGTGCCGCAGGCGGCATCCGCTCGGCTCCGCTCAGGCCTTCGGCGCTGCGACCCGCTCCGGCTCTTCCGCGGCGGCGCGCCCGTTCGCGTCGCCGCGGATGAAGACGAGCATGACCAGCGCCCCCACGAACATGAGGACCGTCGCGGGAGCCACGAGGCCGATGAGCACGTTCGTCGTCTGGACGTTCTGCTCGTCGACCCCGCCCGTTGCGAGCATCGTGGTCGGGTCGGTGAGCGCGTGCAGCACCATCGCCCAGACGATGCTGCCCGTCACCCGCATGACGAGGTACATCATCAGGCCGAAGCAGAAGGTGTAGAACAGGGTGCCCAACACCGTCTGAGGGTCTTGGCCGGTGAAGAAGTTGACGCTGTGCAGGGCCGCGAAGAAGAGCGCCGAGAGGAACGCGACCACCCACTCGTTGTGACCCGCTCGTCGCAGCAGGACCACCACGACGCCGCGCGTGAGCAGCTCCTCCGAGAACCCGACGAAGGCCCCCGTCAGGAACACCGTCGCGATCACCGCCACGGAGTACTGGCTGTAGTCGGTGCCGAAGGCGCGCAGCAGGATCGGGATGAGGATGAGCGCCGGGGCGAACCACATCCACCAGCGGCCGCGCACGGGCTGCCGGCCGAAGAGTGGCACGGGCAGCCAGCGCACGGTGAGTGCGAACACGATCAGCAGGATCGAGCCGATGACGAGGGGCAGCATGATGCCGAAGAACACGCTCGCCGGCGTCTCGAGGGCGCTGTCCACGTCGAGCGCGTCGCCCATGAACGGCTGCGCGAGGAACGGCAGGTACGTGTAGGCGGCCAGGTAGACGGCGACGAAGAGGAGCGCCTTCCACCACCCGCCGCGGTCCCAGAAGGACTTCCACGGGTTGGTGCGTGCGGGGGTGGCCTGCTCGGTCATCGTCTCTCCGCTGGTCGGTGGGCGGGCTGGGATGGCGCGTGCCGGCAGCGGTGCCGACGGGGTCAGGCTAGCGAAGCGGATGCTTCCGGGCGGGGCTCCACACCCGGGTCGCCACGGACTACGCAAGGTGCGGAAACGTGCGGCGGATTCGCGCGCTTCGCGTACGAGGTCGACACTCAGGCGGTCGGCGGCGCAGTAGTTGCGCGCTCGACGAGCGCGACGCGCAGGTCGGGGCCGACGGTCGGCGGCTCCGGGAGTTCCTCGACGGTCGCGAGCGCGAGCTGGGCGAGGAACCGGCCGAGGCCGACGGTGTCGACGCGGATCGTCGTGAGCCGCGGCTCGAGCATGCTCGCGAGCGGGGTGTCGTCGTGGCCGATCACGGAGAGGTCGTCGGGGACCCGCAGGCCGGTGCGGTGCGCGGCGCCGACGAGCGCGGCGGCCACGTCGTCGTTGTAGGCGACGACGGCGGTCACTCCGGCGGCGCGCCAGCCGTCGAGCGCGGCCTCCGCCGAGGCATCCGTCAGCTCGATGTCGGCGGTGGGGAGCGGGTCGAGGGCGAGCTCTGCAGCGGCCGCGGCGGCGATGGTGCGACGCATGGCGACCAGGTCGACGATGCGCGGGTCGGCCGACCCGGCGAACGCGATGCGGCGGTGGCCGAGCTCGACCAGGCGGCGCACCTGGAGCCCCGGACCCTCTTCGTGCCACTCCGCCTGAGGTGGCGCGTCGGGATCGGGGATGATGCGCGTGACACCCGCGGCACGGATGGACTCGACCTGCCCCGGCGCCCAGGGTGCCATCGCGAGCACGACGTCGGGTTGCAGCGTCTCCCAGAGCGGGCGTGCGTGCCCGGTCGGGTGGGGCGTGTACGTGATGAGCGCGTAGCCCGCCTCGTCGAGGGCCAGCGAGGCCTCCTCGATGTTGCGTCGGAGGTTGAAGTCGAGCGGCCAATCGGGGAGAACGAGGAGGACGATTCGGCTGCGGCCGCTTGCGAGAGCGCGGGCCGCGATGTGCGGACGGTAGCCGAGGCGCCGAGCCTCGTCGAGCACGCGCGTGCGCGTGGCTTCGGAGATGGTCTGGCCGGGGGTGTCGTTCAGCACGAAGCCGACGGTTGCGCGCGAGATGCCGAGGGATCGCGCGATGTCGGCAGCGGTCACCCGGCGTGCTCCGGTCGTCTGCGACATCCGTCCCCCGTTCTCGCGAGTGCGGCTTGCGCGCGCTAGTGACTCACGCTAGCATCAGCACCATCCACTAGCACGCGCTAGTAAGCCGGGCGGCGAAACCCGAGCCGTACATCCCCCGACAATGGAGTCCCCATGAACGCACCGAACGACCACGACGGCGAGTCCCTGCCGGCGCCGAGTTCCGCGGCCATCCCGGCCGCGACCGTCGACCCGGAGAGCCTGGCTGAGCAGGCTGCTGCCGCTCCGCGTTCGGGTGACGACCTGCCGAAGGTGAACGCCCGCTACATCTGGTTCATGGTCTTGGCGCAGTTCGGCGTCTTCATGGCCTTCATCACCCCGCTGGCGATCTCGCTGTCGATCCGCGTGAACGAACTCGCGCCGGGTCACGAAGAGGTGCTCGGTTACATCACGGGCGCCGGTGCGCTCTTCGTCATGCTCAGCGCACCGTTCATGGGCATCTGGAGCGACCGCACCCGCACGGCCATCGGCCGCCGCCGTCCGTTCATGATCGGCGGCATGATCGTGGGCGTCGTCTCGCTCGTCGTCATGGCGCTCGCCCCGAGCGTGTTCCTGCTGGGCGTCGGCTGGGTGCTCGCGCAATGGGGCTGGGGCACCACGCTCAGCAACCTGCAGATCTCGACAGCCGACCGCCTGCCCGAGGAGCAGCGCGGCAAGGTCGCCGGCCTCACCGGCTTCGCCACCCAGGTCGCGCCCGTCTTCGGCGTCATCCTCACCGTCGGCGTCACCGGCAACCCGCTGCTGCTCTTCCTCATCCCGGGTGCGGTCGGCGTCGTGCTCGTCACCCTCTTCGTCACCCTCGTGCACGAGGACGACAGCCGCGGGCTGCCGAAGGACACGCTCACCATCGCCGGGCTGCTGCGCAAGTACCTGTACAACCCGGCCCAGTACCCCGACTTCTCGTGGAACTGGCTCGGTCGCTTCCTCTTCTACTTCGGCCTGACGCTGAACACCACCTTCACCGCCTTCTTCTTCGCCAACCGGCTCGGCGTCGACGTGACCGAGGTCGCGGGCATCATCGCGACACTCGGCGGCGTCGGCGTCCTCGCCGTCACGGCCGGCGCACTCGGTGGCGGGTTCCTCTCCGACCGGTTCCGCCGCCGCAAGGTGTTCGTCGTCGCGGGCGGCGCTCTCATGGCCGTCGGCATGCTGCTCATGGCGTTCTCGACCGACCTGCCGCTGCTCATCGCCGGCTCGCTCATCGTGTCCGCCGGCATCGGCATGTTCTCCGCCGTCGACCAGGCGCTGCTGCTCGACGTGCTGCCCGAGAAGGCGACCGACGCCGGTCGCTTCATGGGCATCACCGGCTTCGCCACGTCGATCCCCCAGTCGGCCGCCCCGCTCATCGCGTCATCGATTCTGCTCGTGGGCGTCACCGGCGGCGAGAAGAACTACACCTTGCTCTACGTGATCGCCGCAGCACTCGTGCTGCTGGGTGGCCTGGTCATCCTGCGCATCCGCTCGGTGCGCTGAGGCAGCGGTCCCATGAGCTCCACCGATACGACCTCCCGGCGCACCGCCGGCGTCGACGACCTCGTCGCGCAGCTGACGCTCGAAGAGAAGGCACTGCTCCTCGAGGGCGTCGACTCCTGGCGCACCAACGCGATCCCCCGCCTCGGTATCCCGTCGCTGTTCCTCACCGACGGCCCGCACGGTGTCCGGATGGTGCGGGACGACGGCGGCGCGTTCGGCGTCGGCGACAACCGGCCCTCGACGTCGTTCCCGACGTCGGCGACGGTCGCGCACTCGTGGGACCCCGACCTCGCCCGCCGAATGGGCGCCGCGATCGCGCGCGAGAGCCGCGACTTCGGCGTGCACGTGCTGCTTGCGCCCGGCGTGAACATCATGCGCAATCCGCTCTGCGGCCGGAACTTCGAGTACTACTCCGAGGACCCGCTCGTCTCGGGCGCCTTCGGCACGGCGTTCGTGCAGGGCGTGCAGGGGCAGGGTGTGGCGACCAGCGTCAAGCACTTCGCCGCGAACTCGAACGAGGACTACCGGTTCGTCGGCGACAGCCTCGTCGACGAGCGCGCCCTCCGCGAGATCTACCTGAGGGCCTTCGAGCGGATCGTCCGCGACGCTCGGCCCGCGACGGTGATGTGCGCATACAACCGGCTGAACGGCACGTTCTGCTCCGACCACCGCGAACTGCTCACGGGCATCCTCCGCAACGAGTGGGAGTTCGACGGCGTCGTGATGACCGACTGGGGCGCCATGCACGACCGGGTCGCGAGCCTCGAGGCGGGGTGCGAGCTCGACATGCCCGGCGAGGTCGCCCACAATCGCGCGGCGATCATCGACGCGGTGCGCGACGGGCGGCTCGCACCGGAGGTGCTCGACGAGGCGGTGCGGCGGATGCTGCGCCTGATCGAGCGCGCGACGCCAGACGCCGCCTCGCCCGCCGAGCCGCACGACCCGGTCGCCCACGCGGCCCTCGCCCGCGAGATCGCGATCGACAGCGGCGTGCTGCTGGCCAACGACGGCACGCTCCCACTCGACGCCGGCGCACCTGCCGGGTCGCTCGTCGTCGTCGGCGAGCTGTTCGAGAAGATGCGCTTCCAGGGCGCCGGCTCGTCGCTGATCCTGCCGCCGGAGGTCGTGACCCCGAAGGACGCGTTCGACGCCCGCGGCGTCGACTACGCCTATGCACGCGGCTACCGCACGCTCACCGCCGAGCGAGACCCGGCGCTCGCCCGGGAGGCGGTGGACGCCGCCCGTGTCGCGGAGACCGTGCTCTTCTTCGGCGGGCTCGACGACTTCGAGGAGAGCGAGGGGTTCGACCGCACGCACCTGCGCCTCGGCGAGCCGCAGGTCGCGCTGCTTCGCGAGCTGCTCGACACGGGCGCGCGCGTGGTGCTGGTCCTCTTCGCCGGGGCGCCCGTCGAAGTGCCGTTCGCCGAGGAACTGGCGGCGGTGCTCGACCTCGCACTGCCCGGCATGCACGGCGGCGAGGCCGCAGCCGCGCTGCTGTTCGGGGAGGCGAACCCGTCGGGCAAGCTCACCGAGACGTGGACCCGCACCGCGACCGACGCCAGCTCCGGCGCGGACTACGATCGCGGCGTGATCGCGCGGTACGCCGAGTCGATCTACGTCGGCTACCGATACCACGACGCCGCTGGCACACCGCTCGCCTATCCCTTCGGGCACGGCCTCTCGTACACCGGGTTCGCCTACCGCGACCTCGATGTGCGGGTCGTGGGCGACCGGGTCGAGGTGGGCGCGACGATCGCGAACACCGGCGGCCGCGCTGGCGCCGAGGTCGTGCAGCTCTACGTGGGCAACAACGACGGCGCCGTGTTCAAGGCCGAGCAGGAGCTCCGCGCCTTCGCCAAGGTGCCGGTCGCGGCGGGCGCCGAGGAGCGCGTGACACTCTCGTTCGAGCTCGGCGATCTCGCCTACTGGGATGTCGCGGCGCACGACTGGGTGTTGGAGGACGGCGAGTACGAGATCCGCGTGTCCGCGTCGGCCGCCGACATCCGCCTGCGTGCCCCGCTGACGGTCGACCGCGGCCACACGTCGCGGTCGCCGTATCCGGCAGCGGTCGATGCCGACTATGCCACGCCGCCCGTGGGCATTCCCGCGAGCTTCCCCACGCTGCTCGGCCGGGAGGTCCCCGAGGAGGACCGCTCCGGACGGCTCACGTTCGAGACCCGCCTCGGCGATGCGGGCCGTTCGTTCATCGGCCGGGCCGTGCTGGGGGCCGTCCTGGGCTGCGTGCGCAAGGAGTTCCGGGCCGCGCAGGCGATGCCCGACTCGGCGGAGCGCGACGCCAAGCTCAAGAGCACGCACTTCGTGGTGCGCATGATGCCGAGCATGTCGCTGCGGAGCCTCGCGATGTCGTCCGGCGGGGCGATGCCGTACGGCCTCGCCGCGGGCCTGGCGGAGATCGCCGAGGGTCATCCGCTCCGAGGCATCCGACGCATCTTCGGGCGCCGCCGCGCTGCGACCGCCGACCGGCCGACCACGTAGTACCGACCCGCACGACCGACCCGCACGCACCACCCGGGAGTTGAACCATGGAGATCGCCCGCCTGACCGTCGATGGCCTCGAGACCGGACGCATCGTCGACGAGCCGCCCACGATCGCGTTCGCGCTGGCGTCCACGACGCCGGGCGAGGCGCTCGACACCGCCCACGTGCGCATCGGCGACTGGGAGACGACGACCCGCGAGCAGGTCGGCATCCGCTACGGCGGCACCCTCGAGCCGTACACCGAGTACCCGGTGCGCATCGAGGCGACCGGCATGAGCGGTGCGACCGCGACCGCGCAGACCTCGTTCCGCACCGGGCGGCTGGACCGCGCCTGGGTCGGCCGCTGGATCACCGACGCCGCCTACGAGACCCCCAAGCAGCAGTCGCCGGTGCCCATGGTCTTCCGCACTGCCTTCGACACGACGAAGCCCGTGCGCCGCGCGTGGATCGAGGCGACCGCGCTCGGCGTGTACGAGCTCGAGCTGAACGGCGCGAAGGTGGGCGACGAGTACTTCGCGCCCGGGTTCACGTCGTACGGTCACCGCATCCAGGTGCAGACCTACGACGTGACCGCGCAACTCGCGGCCGGCAACACCCTCGTGGCGACGGTCGCGGGCGGCTGGGCCGTCGGGTCGTTCACCCACAAGCGCAAGAACATGATCTACGCCGACCGCCAGGCGTTCCTCGCCGAGCTGCACCTCGAGTACGAGGACGGCTCGGGCGACATCGTCGCCACCGGCCCCGAGTGGGAGGTCGCGACCGACGGCCCCGTGCGCATGGCCGAGTGGTACGACGGCGAGACCTTCGACGCGACCGTCGAGCCCGACGCGATGACCTGGAAGCGAGCGGATGTCACGGCGCCGCGCGGCACGCCCGAGCTCGTCGCACAGGTCGGCCCGCCGGTCCGTGCGCAGGCCACGATGGCCCCCGTCTCGCGCACGGTCGCCCCGAGCGGCGAGGTCGTCTACGACTTCGGCCAGAACTTCGCGGGAGTCGTCCACGCGCGGCTGCGGGGCCGCCGGGGCCAGGAGGTCGTGTTCCGCCACGCGGAGGTGCTCGTCGACGACGAGCTGTTCACGACGTCGCTGCGCACAGCGAAGGCGACCGCGACCTACACCTGCGTCGACGGCGAGCAGGAGTACTCGCCGCGCCTGACCTACATGGGCTTCCGGTACGTGGGCGTGCGGGGCATCGACCCCGAGGACCTCGAGCTCACCGCGCTCGTGCTGCACTCCGACCTCCCCGAGGTCGGCGAGTTCGAGTGCTCCGACCCGCTGCTGAACCGCCTGCAGGACGCCATCCGCTGGGGTGGCAGGTCGAACTTCGTCGACGTTCCGACCGACTGCCCGCAGCGCGACGAGCGCGAGGGCTGGACCGGTGACCTGGCCGTGTTCGCGTCGACCGCCGCGTTCAACTTCGACATGAGCCGCTTCCTCGACAAGTGGCTGCGCGACGTTTCGGCCGAGCAGGCGCGCGGCGGCGGCATCCCCATGGTCGTGCCGAAGGCCGGCAACCCGTTCCCCACGATGGCGACCTCGGTCTGGGGCGACGTCTGCATCCTGGCCCCCTGGGCCGAGTACCTCGCGCGCGGCGACCTGGGCTCGCTCCGTCGGCGGTACCCGACGATGCGCCGATTCCTGAAGGCCGCCGGCTGGTGGGCGCGGCTCTTCTCGGTGCGCCCCGACCGGCGCCGCGTCTGGCGCTTCCCGTTCCAGTTCGGCGACTGGGCCGCTCCGACCGGCGGCGCGAAGGACTGGCTCGCCCGCGGCAAGTGGATCGGCACGGCGTACTACGCGAACTCCTGCGCGATCGTGGCGCAGATCGCCGACCTGCTCGGCGAGCACGAGGACGCGGCCCGCTACCGCGCGCTCCGAGAGGACATCGCGCGGGCGTACCGCAACGTCTTCACCGACGGCGCGGGCCGCCTGAAGGACGAGTTCCAGACCGGCTACGTGCTGCCGCTGCACTTCGGCCTCGTCGAAGGCGCCGAGCGCGAGGCGATGGCCGACCACCTGGTGCGGCTGGTCGACGAGAACGACGGCCGCCTCTCGACCGGGTTCCCCGGCACGCCCTACATCCTGTTCGCCCTCTCCGACAGCGGTCGCGTCGACGAGGCGTTCCGCCTGCTCCGGCAAACCGGCTGCCCGTCGTGGCTGTACATGATCGAGTCGGGCGGCACGACGATCTGGGAGCGCTGGGACGCGCTGCGCCCCGACGGCACGGTGAACGTGTCCGAGCTGATGGCGGGCGGCTCCGACGAGGAGTCGGGCGGCGGCATGGTGTCCTTCAACCACTACGCCGCCGGCGCGGTGGGTGACTGGCTGTACCGCCGCATCGCCGGCCTCGAGCCCACCTCGGGCGGGTACCGCACGTTCCGCGTGCGGCCGCTGCTCGGCGGCGGGCTGACCTCGGCCCGGGCGAGCACGCGCACCCCGTACGGCGTCGCGTCGTCGTCGTGGACCCTCGACGACGACCGGTTCGCCCTCCGCGTCGAGGTGCCGGTCTCGACCACCGCGACGGTCGTGCTGCCCGACGGCACCGAGCACGAGTGCATGAGCGGCGTGCACGAGTTCGCCTGCGACGCTCCCGGAGACCTCGCGACCGGCGCCCCGGCACTCTCAACGGATCGTGGCTGAGCGCACCGGTGACCGACCAGGTCGTCCCGGAGACGGCCCACGGGATCTTCGACCGTCCGGGGACGCCCGCGTTCGATGCCGGGATCACGCGTCTTCGGCGGGCGCTCGGCGCTCGTGCGGTCGAGCGCCGGCGAGGTGAGACCCGGATCACCGACGAAATCGAACGCCCGGCCCCGGCCGGGGAAGGAGTCACATGACCCGCACCAGAGTCCTCCTCACCGGCGCGACCGGCAACTGGGGCCGCGCCGCTCTCCGCGAGTTCGCTCGGCGCGCCGACCGCGTCGACGTCGTGGCGTTCGCGATGCCGACCGAACGCGACCGCGCCGCGCTCGCCGAGTTCGACGGCATGGACACCCTCGAGGTCGCCTGGGGCGACCTGACCGACCCGGCCGCCGTCGCCGCCGCGATCCGCGGAGTCGACGTCGTGCTGCACGTCGGCGCGGTCGTCTCGCCGCTCGCCGACGAGCAGCCCGAGCTTGCACACCGGGTCAACGTCGGCAGCATGCGCAACATCATCGACGCGGTGCGGGCGCTGCCCGACCCGGCAACGGTCGCGGTCGTGGGCATCGGCACGGTTGCGCAGGCGGGGAGTCGCAACCCGCCGCACCACTGGGGTCGGGTGGGTGATCCGATCCGGGTGTCGCACTTCGACGAGTACGGGCAGAGCAAGGTGATCGCCGAGCGCCTGCTCGTCGACTCCGGCCTGCCGAAGTGGGTGCAACTGCGGCAGACCGGCATCTTCCACCCGGGGATGCTCGAGATCCGCGACCCGATCATGACCCATTCGCCGTTCGGCGGCGTCATGGAGTGGGTGAGCGACGAGGACTCGGCGCGGCTGCTCGCCAACATCTGCGAGCCCGACGTGCCGGCGGAGTTCTGGGGCGGCGTCTACGACATCGGCGGCGGCGACGGATGGCGCCTCACCAACTGGCAGCTCCAGACGGCGCTCGGCGGGGCGATGGGCGTGCGCGACATCCGCCGCTGGTACGACCGGAACTGGTTCGCGACCCGCAACTTCCACGGCATGTGGTACTCCGACAGCGACCGCCTCGAGGAGCTCGTGCCCTTCCGCGAGGACACCTTCGACGACGCGATCGCCCGTGCGATCGCCGCAGCGCCGGCGTCGGTGCGTGCGGCCGGCCGCGTGCCGTCCTGGATCGTGAAGCACCTCGTCATGAAGCCGCTCACCCGGCAGCCGCGCGGCACCATGCACGCGATCGCCGACCGGGACGAGGCCGAGATCGCCGCGCACTTCGGGTCGCTCGACGAGTGGCGCGCCATCGGCGACTGGTCGAGCTTCGAGCCGCCGAATCCGTCGCGCATCCCGACCGAGCTCGATCACGGATACGACGAGTCGAAGGCGCCCGCGGGCTGGTCGGCGCTCGACTACCTCGAGGTCGCCGCGCACCGCGGCGGGTCGCTGCTGAGCGCCGACGTCTCGCGCGGGGACGTCGCGACACCGCTCGCATGGGCGTGCGCATCCGGCCACGAGTTCGCGGCGAGTCCGCGTCTCGTGCTGACGGCCGGGCACTGGTGCCCGGTCTGCGTGACCGACGTCGCCGGCTACGCGCGGCAGGCCGAGGCGAACGCGTTCCTGCGGCAGGTCGTCGATGCCTGAGCAGGCGAGCGGGATGCTCCGGTTGACGGTGGATGCTGCTGCGGCGACGGCGACCGCAATGCGGTACCTCATCCGGCATTGCCACCGACTGGGGCATCGTACTCGAGAACCCACGCCAGCGGCCTCGACTGCGCGAGTCTTCAGGCATGACCGACGGCAGCCTGTCCGATGCGTACACGCAGGCGTTCGACGCGTGGAGCGACGGCGACTGGGACCTGACGATGCCCGACGGGCTCGTCCCCGAACGGTAGGACGTACTCGGTCGGGGCGCGCTCAGACCGGCAGCGGGCGATCGTCGACGACGGTCTTCATGACGAGGGTCGACTCGACGCGGCGCACGCCTGGCAGGGCGGAGAGGCGGTCGTCCCAGAGGCGCTGGTACGACGGCAGGTCGGGCACGGCGACGCGCAGCAGGTAGTCGGGGTCGCCGAAGAGGCGCAGCGCCTGGATCACCTCGGGGATCTCGGCGACCGCCGCGTCGAAGTCGGGCACGGTGGCGCGGTTCGCCTGGTCCATGGTGATGAACACGAGCGCGCCGAAGCCGAGGCCGACCGCGTCGGGGTCGATGACCGCGCGGTAGCCGGTGATCGCGCCCGACTCCTCGAGGGCGCGCAGCCGCCGGTGCGTCGGCGACATGCTGAGCTGCACCCGTTCCGCGAGTTCGGTGAGGCTCAGGCGGCCGTCCTGCTGCAGCTCGGCAAGGATTCTGCGGTCCGTGGCATCCATGGGGTGGATTCTTCCACGATCGGCGCTTCAGGTGGCGATCATCGGCAGCGACTTCCACGCCGACTTCCGTAGATTCCTTCCATCGAGGAGATGGGAGACGCCGTGGACGTGCAACTGCTGGTCGCGTGCTCGGTCATGATGACGCTCATGGTGCTGGTGCCCGGCCCCGACTGGGCGTACCTGATCGCGGCCGGCACGCGCGAGCGCACCATCCTGCCGTCGCTCGTCGGCATCCTCGCCGGGTACCTCGTCGTCGTGGCCGCGGTGGCAGTCGGCGTGGGCGCGGTGGTCGCGGCGCTGCCCGGGTTCATCGCCGCGCTCACCATCGCGGCCTCGGTGTACCTCACCGTGCTGGGCGTGCGGGTGCTGCGTGCGCCGCCCGTCGTGGCAGTCGCAGGCGGGGCGGATGCCACGGGCGGCACGTCGGGCGCGGCGATGACGGGGGGCGGGCAGCCCGAGGCATCCGCTCGCCCCTGGCTTCGCCTGATGCAGGGTGCCGGGGTGAGCGGGCTGAACCCGAAGGGACTGCTCGTGCTCGTGGTGCTGCTGCCGCAGTTCACGGATGCCGCGGGGGCATGGCCGCTGCCGGTGCAGCTGGCGGTGCTCGGGTGGGTGTTCGTCGCCGCGTGCGCGGTCGTGTACTCGGTCGTCGGCTACGGTGCGCGCACGGTCGTGCGGCTGCGTCCGTCGGCGATGCGCGTCGTGTCGCGCGTCTCGGGGGCCGCGATGATCGTGCTCGCGGTGGTGCTCGTGGTCGAGCAGGCGTCGCACGTGGTCGCCGGCTGACCGAGTACGCAGAGTGCGCGAACCCGGCGCGCGATATCGATTTCTGCGTACTCGGTGGGCTCGGCGGGCGACGCTCAGCCGTTCGCGGGCAGCTCGTCGGCGACGGGCAGGATGCGCTGCACGACGTCGGTGAGCGTGACGATGCCGAGCAGCTCGTCGCCGCGCTCGACCACGGCGAGCTGCACCCGCTCGTCGCGCATGCGGCGCAGCAGCTCGTACGCCGGTGTCGCGGCGTCGACCCGGAACGAGGGGCGCGCGAACGCCTCGGCCGGCTCCGCGTCGTCGGCGAGCAGAGTGTCGCGCACGTGCACGACGCGGGTCAGGCGCCCGTCGCCGTCGGCGAGGAGGATGCGCAGGTGGCCCGATGCGAGGGCCGCGGCGCGCACGTCGGCCACCGTGGCATCCGCTTCGGCCGCCGTGGGCGTCGCGTTCGGCGTCGTGATCGCGTCGACCGTGAGTTCCTGCAGCGCGATGACCTCGGAGATCTGCGACTGCAGCTCGGGCTCGAGCACGCCGACCTGGGTCGAGTACTCCACGAGGTTGCGGATGGTGTCGGCGTCGCGCCCGCCCACGGCGGCCCGGTCGACGGGCTCGACCCCGGTCTTGGCGACGAGCACGTTCGCGATGCGGTTCACCCACAGCAGGAACGGCCGGAACACGCGGATGAAGCCGCGCGCGGGCAGCCCGATCAGCTTCGCCGCGGCCTCGGGGTGCGCGATCGCCCACGACTTCGGCGCCATCTCGCCGATGACCAAGTGCAGGAACGTGACGAGGAGGAGCGCGAGCACGAACGCCGCGCCGCCCGCGAGCCACTCGGGAAGCCCCCACGAGGAGAACACCGGCCCGAGCCAGTCGTCGACCGCGGGCTTCGTGACCGCGCCGAGCGCGAACGTGCAGGCCGTGATGCCGAGCTGCGCACCGGCGAGCATCACGGTCAGCTCGTTCATGCCCCGCAGCGCCGCGCGGGCGGCGGCGCTGTCCGCGGCATCCTGCTCCAGCCGGTGGCGCCGCGCACCGATCAGCGCGAACTCGATGATCACGAAGAACGCGCTGAGCGCGATCAGCCCGATAGTGACGGGGACGACGACCCACGCGCTCATCGCTCCACCTCCGCATCGACGAGGAGACCCTGACGACGGATGGCACGTGCCGTTCGATCTCGACGACCTCGACGCGGATGCGCGGAGCGACCGGTTCGTCCTCGGCCAGGTCGGCACCGCTCACGGGCAGCTCGAGCTCGAGGCTCTCACCCGCATCCGGCAGCCCGCGCCCCTCGGCGATGACGAGCCCGGCGATCGTCTCGTAGTCGCCGCGCGGCAGATCGTGGCCGATGAGGCGCGAGACCTCGTCGAGGTGCACGTCGCCGTCCATGACCCACGCGCCGTCGGCGTCGAGCTCGGCGCCCGCCCCGGGCTCATCGTCGTGCTCGTCGCCGATCTCGCCGACCAGCTCCTCGGCGAGGTCCTCGATGGTGATGACGCCGACGAACCCGCCGTACTCGTCGATGACGCACGCGAGCTCGTTGCGCGTGCGCGTCAGCTCCTCGAGCGCGTCGGGCATCGGCATCAGGTCGGGCACCACGAGCGGGTCGCGCATGATCTCGCGCACCGGGCGCGGGTCGCCCGGCTCCGCGCGCATCACGTCGGCGAGGTGCACCACGCCGATCGGCTCCTCGCCGTCGCCGAGCACCGGATAGCGGGTGTGCCCGCTCGCCATGAGCGTGCGCAACTCGCCGATCGCGACCTCGGGGCCGACGACGTCGACCCGCACGCGCGGCACCATGGCGTGCTCGACGTCGCGATGCGGGAAGTCGAGGATGCGGTCGAGCAGGATCGACAGCTCGTCGGGCAGGTCGCCGCTCGCGCGCGAGTCGTCGATGATGTGCTCGAGGTCCTCCGCCGTGGCGCTCGAATCGACGTCGTGCACCGGCTCGACCCGGATCAACCGGAGCACGGCGTTGGACGCCGCGTCGAACAGGGAGATGAGCCAGCCGAAGACGCCGAGGTAGATCTGCGTCGAGCGCGCCAGCCCGCGGGCGAGCGGATCGGGGTTCGCGATCGCCAGGTTCTTGGGGAAGAGCTCGCCGAAGATCATCTGCGCGACCGTCGCGAGCGCGAGGGCGAACACGGTGCCGATCGTGATGCCGACCGCCTGCGGCACGCCCGCGATGCCGAGCATGGTGCCGAGCGATTCGCCGATGAACGGCTCGGCGACGTAGCCCGCGAGCAGGCCGGTGACCGTGATGCCGAGCTGCGCGCCCGACAGCATGAACGAGGTGCGGCGGGTGACGGCCAGCGCGCGCTCGGCGGCCGCGTCGCCCCGCTCGGCCTGGGCGCGCAGGCGTGCACGGTCGACCGACATGTAGGCGAACTCCTGCGCGACGAAGTAGCCGTTCGCGGCGATGATCAGCGCCGTGAGCACGAGGCCCGCGAGCAGCAGGAGCAGTGCGCCGATCACGAGCGTGCCGGTTCGTATCGCGTGGCGGACGGGTACGGACGGTCGACGGGGTTGGGCACGGTGTGCTCGACGCCTCCAGCAGGTCGGTGGTGTCGTCGAGCGTACCGGGGACCGCTTCGAATGCGATGTGAGCGCGCGGCGGACGTACCCTGACCTGATGGATGCCTGCGCCGCGCTCGCCGAGTCGATCGAGCGGCTTGCCGGCCTCGGGCACTCCGATCGGCGGTTCCTGCGGGAGCTCGGCCGCGTCGCCGGGGTGCGCCGCGGGCCGCTCTGGCTGACGGATGCCGCGAGCGGCGGCCGCAATCGTCTCCGTGGCCGGGGGTTCCACCCCGCCGTCGACGACGACACCGACGGGCAGGCCCGGCACTTCGCCGGAACGGTGGCCGTGGCCGCCCGCGTCGGCGGGCCCATCACGAGGTGGCTCACCGTGCACGTGCTGCGCGACGGCCCCGACTCCGCAGACGGCCGGCTGAGCGAGCAGGCGATCGAGTTCGCGCGACTCGTGCGATCGGGCGAGCTCGCCCAGGCGGATGCCTCGGCGTGGGTGCGGCGACGGATCTGCCACCCGGACCGGGCAGCGTGAGGGCGGGCGGATGCCTCGGAGCATCCGCCCGCCCTCACGTGACCGAGTACGCAGAGTGCTGATTCGCGCGTTGCGTTCCCGCGCTCTGCGTACTCGGTCGTTGCGCTACCCGACCGTGAGCGGGTCGGACGCGGTCGTGCCCGCGTCGTTGGAGAACTCGATCACGAACTCGTGCGCGCCCTCGAGGCCGGTGAACGGCACCTCGACGTGCTGCGCCGCGGGCGTCGCCGCCTCGAGCGTGCCCGCCGCCACCTCGACGCCGTCCTGCAGCAGGCGCCACGCGTCGGCGTTCGTGCCCCACCACAGGTCGGCCGAGAGCGTGAACGTCCCGTCGCCGTCGTAGTCGTCGTGCGAGAGCACGGGCTCGCCCGGCGAGGCATCCGTCACCTTCACCCGGATCACCTTGGTCGGCGTCGTGCCCTGCGAGTTCGCGAGCTCGCCGCGGAACTCGTAGGTGCCGTTCGGCAGTCCCTCGATCGGCACGACGGCGTGCTGCGCGGCAAGGGACGCGGGCTCGAGCGGCACCGACGCGATCAGCGCGTCGTCCTGGTAGAGCCGGAACCGGGTGGCGTTCGTGCCCCACCACAGGTCCATGCGCACCTCGAAGTTGCCGTCGTCGAGGCCGTATGCCCACCCGCTGGTCGACGTCAGCGACGCCTTCCCGGGGGCATCCGTCTCGTCGTCGTCGGGCAGCACGTCGGCGAGGCACGCCTCGTACGCCTCGGGCGTGGGCGACCAGCGGAACCAGTCGAACTCGCCGTCGATCTCCTCGGCACCCGTGGCGCCTCGGAAGGCGTACGGGCCGATGTGCGTGAACCCGGTCTCCGACAGCAGGAACGGACGGCCGTAGTCGCTGAACGATGCGCCGTCGTACGAGACGCTCGACTGGATCTTCACGCCGTCGCTGGTCATCCGCAGCCACACGGTGTCGGCCTCGGGTACGGCGGGCGCCGCGGTGTCCTGCCGGTTGCTGCCGTTCAGGTACTGCACCACCTCGAGCGTCTTGCCCGGGGTCGCCCGGCCGAGGTCGAACTTGCCGTAGGCGGTGTCGGATGCGTACAGCAGCAGTCCCGCCTGCTGGAAGCGTTCGGCCACGTCGATCGTCACCTTCGTGGTGACCTGCCACGGCCCCTCGGGCAGCTCCTGCTGGGGGAGCGAGGCGCCCGACACGCCGCTCGGGTACGCCGGGATCGACAGCACGCCGTCGGCGACGACGTGGCGGGCGGTGTCCTCGCGCACGACGCGGTCCCAGACGTTCGACAGCCCGGTGCCATCGAACTCGTCAGAGCCGTCCGCCGCGCACTGCTCGAACACCGGGTTGTCGGGGTCGACGGGCCATGCGACCGGGTCGGGGCCACCCGGGCCCTCGACGCCGGGGCCGGCCTTCGCCCACGCGATGGTCGCGCCGAGGCGGTCGCCCGACTCGTAGAAGAGGTAGCTGAACTCGCCGTCGGTCACGATCTCGGGCGCGGCCGTGCGGCCGACGTCCTCGCCGACGCCGCTCGACTGGTGCAGCAGCTGCGACGGGCCGACCTCGGTGAGCGTCTCGTCGATGGTGCGCGCCATGACCCTGCCCGTGGAGTTGTGGTAGATCACGTACAGCTGGCCCTCGTGCTCGTAGAGGTTGCCGCCCGACACGTTGCCGCTGTCGCCCGACTCCGGGTCGACGAGGGTGCCGGGGCGCACGACCCAGGTCTCGCCGTCGACCGACTCGGCGACCTTCAGGCGCCGGTGGTTGTCGGAGAAGTTCGCCATGTAGAACATGGCGTAGGCGTAGTCGGATGCCTCGTCGGGGTGCTCGAACACGCGCGCGTAGCTCGTCTCGGTCGATCCGCCCATGGCGTTCGTCACGGCGGTGCCGCCGTAGTCGAAGCTCACGCCGTCGGTGCTCGTGGCGTAGCGGGTGATCGAGTTCTCGCCGTGGAAGTAGAGGTAGACCTCGCCGGCCTCCTCGTTCCAGATCGCGTCGGGCGAGGAGACGTGCGACACGTCGTAGTACGGCGCCCACTCGCTCGCGATGATCGGGTTCGCCTCGTACTCGGTCCACGGCCCGTCGAGGCTGTCGGCGTACATCAGCATGATGCCCGCCGGCCTGTCGTGCGGCGCGAGGTAGAGGTACCACTCGCCCAGCGGGTCGTCGAGGTACTCGCCCGCGTGGAACACGCTCGGGAAGATGAACTCGTTCGTCGGGTTGTAGAGCATCTCCGACTTGTCGGTGATGACCCCCTGGTAGACGAACTCGGGAAACGGCTCGACCGCGTTGGCGGGTGCCGTGGCGGCGAGCGGGGCGACCACCAGGGCGGCGATCGCGGCGGTGATGGCGGCGCGGAAGCGCCGGCGTGCAGACATGCATAGCTCCTTCGATACGCGATCCGGATCCGGCAGCGGCGGCCCACAGGACCGACTCGAGCGGATGCCCCGAGGGATCCTCCGGCGGCGGGCGGCGACTTCCGGGGAATCCTGAACTCGGGGTTGCTAATCCGTATTAGCATCCGGTACGGTCAACGCTAATGCGGATTAGCACCGCAGATCAAGACCCCGAAGGATCTCGATGACGACTTCCCAGACCTCGCCGCGGCGCATCACGCAGCGGCGCATCGCCGAGCTCGCCGGCGTGAGCCAGGCGACCGTCTCGCTCGTGCTGAACGAGAAGGCCGACGCGACCTCGCGCATCCCCGAGGAGACCCGCGACCGCGTGCTCCAGGTGCTCAAGGAGACCGGCTACGTGGCCGATCCCGCCGCCCGCCGCCTCGCCGGCCTCGGCAACAAGATCTTCGGCGTCTTCACCTACGAGCCCGCGTTCCCCACCGCGAGCCAGGACTTCTACGCCCCGCTCCTCAGCGGCATCGAGGGCACAGCCGAGGAGCTCGGCTGCGACCTGCTGCTGTTCACGAGCGCCCCGGTCGTCGATGGCACGCGCCGCCTCCTGCACGAGAACAACCGCCTGCGGCTGGCCGACGGATGCCTCCTGCTCGGCGTCGAGATGGACCCCGACGAGCTCGCGCGCCTCGTCGCCGACGGCTTCCCGTTCGTCGCGGTCGGTCGCCGCGACGTCGACGGCGTGCCCTACGTCGCCATCGACTACACGACCGGCGCCGCGGAACTCGTCGGCACCGCGTGGGAGCTCGGCCACCGCCGCTTCGCCTACGTGCACGTCGACAGCACCGGTGAGTCGGTCGTCGATCGTCGCGACGGCGTCGTCGGCGAGCTGGAGCGGCGCGGCGGCGCCGAGTCGGCAGCCGACCTGCTCGCCATCCCCGCCGACGGCGCCGACGACGAGGCCCTGCGCGCCGCATGGCAGCAGGTGCGGGCGAGCGGATGCACCGTGCTCGTCGTCGAGACGCACGAGACCGCCCGGCGCCTCCGCGTCATTGCCGAGGCATCCGGTGTCGCAGTGCCCGACGCCCTCTCGATGATCGTGCTCGGCGACGCGGCCCGCCCGAACGGCGACGCGAACGACTTCACCCGCCTGAGTCCGCCGCGCACCGCGCTCGCGAGCGCCGCGACCAACCTGCTCGCCCGCATGCTCGACCCGCACGACGACGTGCCCGAGGTCGAGCTGCGTCAGACCCTCGCCTGCCCCGTGATGGCAGGCGCCACTCTCGTCGCCCCGGAGGACGCCGCATGACCGCCCGACCCGCAACCGAACTCCACGCCGACGTACTGGTCGTCGGCGGAGGCCTGGGCGGGGTCGCCGCAGCGATCGGCGCGCTCGAGGACGGCCGCACGGTCGTCCTCACGGAGGAGTACCGCTGGCTGGGCGGCCAGCTCACGAGCCAGGGCGTCCCCATGGACGAGCACACCTGGATCGAGTCCTTCGGGGCGACGGCCCGCTACCGGGCCGCTCGCGACGGCATCCGCGACTACTACCGCCGGCACTATCCGCTGACGGATGCCGCGAAGTCCGACCCGCACCTCAACCCCGGCGCCGGTCTCGTGGGCCGCGTCTGCGCCGAACCCCTGGTCGGCGTCGCGGTGCTCGAGTCGATGCTCGCGCCCTACCGGGCCACCGGGCGGCTGCGAATCCTCCAGCCCGCCGTGCCGGTCGCCGCCCACGTGGACGGCGACGTCGTCGAGGCCGTGACCCTGCGCGGCCTCGACGACGGGCACGAGACGGTCGTCTCGGCCGCCTACGTGATCGACGCGACGGAGCTCGGCGACCTGCTGCCGCTCACCGGCGCCGAGTACGTCACCGGGTTCGAGTCGCGCGCCGACACGGGGAGCCCAGCGCCCCCGAGGTGGCGCAGCCCGACAACCAGCAGGCGTTCAGCTGGTGCTTCATCGTCGACCACGTCGACGGCGACCACACCATCGACCGTCCCGAGCAGTACGACCGCTGGCGCACCGCGCAGCCCGACTACTGGGGCGCGCCGATGATCTCGCTCACCGGCCCCGACCCGCGCACCCTCGAGACCGTCACCCGCACGTTCACCCCGAACGCCGAGCCGATCGGCGACCTCGTCGCCGACCAGCGCGAGGACGCCGGCGACCGCGAGCTGTGGACGTTCCGCCGCATCATCGCCCGCCACAACTTCGCGCCCGGCACCTACGAGAGCGACGTGGTGCTCGTGAACTGGCCGATGATCGACCACGTCGACGGCACCATCATCGACGTGCCCGACGACGTGCGTGCGGCCCGCGAGCACGACGCACGGCAGCAGTCGCTGTCGATGCTGTACTGGCTGCAGACCGAGGCGCCGCGGGCCGACGGCGGCACCGGGTTCCCGGGCCTCCGGCTCCGCCCCGACCTCGCGCAGGGGCCCGACGGGCTCGCGATGGCCCCGTACATCCGCGAGTCGCGGCGCATCCTCGCCGAGACCACGGTCACCGAGCTCGACCTGTCCATCGAGGCATCCGGCACCGACGCCCCGGCCACCTTCGACGACTCGGTCGGCGTCGGCATGTACCGCATCGACCTGCACCCCTCCTCCGGCGGCGACAACTACCTCGACCTGCCGTCGCGTCCCTTCGAGATCCCCCTCGGAGCCCTGATCCCCCGCAGGCTGGAGAACCTCCTGCCAGCGGGCAAGAACGTCGGTACCACCCACATCACCAACGGGGCCCTCAGGCTCCACCCGGTCGAGTGGAACATCGGCGAGTCGGCGGGCCGCCTGGCGGCCTTCTGCCTCGATCGTGCGTCCCGCCCCCGCGCGATCCGCACCACACCTGGACTCCTCGAGGAGTTCCAGTCCCTGCTCACACAGCGAGGCGTCGAGCTGCACTGGCCGCACGGCGTCTCCGGCTACTAGGAGAGAAACCACTCATGAGATCAGCAAAGGCGCTGTCGGGTCTCGCACTCGGCGCGGTGGCTGCACTGACCCTGTCCGCATGCTCCGGAGGCGGCGCGGCACCCGATGAGGACATCGAGCTGCGGATGACCGTGTGGACGTCGAACGAGGACCACCTGGCCCTCTTCGACTCGATCGCGGACGCCTACATGGAAGAGCACCCGGAGGTGACCGACGTCACCTTCGACCCGCTGCCGTTCGAGGACTACACCTCGACCGTCACGACCCAGATCGCGGGCGGTCAGGCTCCCGACCTGGCGTGGATCCTCGAGAACGCGGCCCCCGACTTCGTCGACTCGGGCGCGCTCATGCCGCTCGACGAGACGCTCGAGGCCGACCCCGACTACGGGTTCGACGACCTCTCCGAGTCGGCGACGGCGCTCTGGCACGACGACTCGGGCGCGCTCGTCGCGTACCCGTTCTCGACCTCGCCGTTCGTGATGTTCGCCAACGACAGCCTGCTCGCCGAGGCCGGCCTGCCGTCGGCCGCGGAGATGCAGGCGGCCGGCGACTGGAACTGGGAGGGCGTCTCTGCCGCGGGTTCGACCGTCAACGCCGAGACCGGCAAGGCCGGCTTCGTCATCCGCGACTTCGACTACACGACGTGGGACAACCTGGCGTCGGTGTGGATGGGCTGGGGCGCCGCGCCCTGGAGCGCCGACGGCGCGACCTGCACGTTCGACTCGCCCGAGATGGTCGAGGCGTTCGAGTTCCTGCACGACGCCGCGTTCGAATCGACGTCGATGCCCGGCCCCGGCACCACCGCGGACTTCTTCGCGGGCGAGTCGGCCTTCACCGTGACGCAGATCTCGCGGGCGTCGCTGCTCGACGGCTCGTTCGAGTTCGACCTGCTGTCGCTGCCCGAGGGCCCCGTCGGCGAGTACTCGATGGTCGGCCAGGCCGGCATCGGCGTGATGTCGTCGGGCGCGCACGCGCAGGCCGCCGCGGAGTTCCTCGCGTTCTTCACGAACCCCGAGAACTCGCAGCAGCTCGCGCAGTTCTTCCCGCCGCCCCGCAACTCGCAGCTGAACGTCGAGACGCTCGCCGCGACGAACCCGACGCTCACCCCCGAGCAGATCGAGAACGTCGTGATCCCGGGCATCGAGATCGGCGTGACGCGTCCGAGCCACACCGACTCGGCCGAGATCGGCCAGGAGGTGCGCAGCTCGCTCGACGCCCTCTGGGTGGAGGACGCCGACATCGCCGGTACGCTCGCCGACACCTGCACCGCGATCGACCCCCTGCTGGGCTGAGGAAGGAACCCCCTTCGATGGCCGACGCCACCACGGTGACTCCGGGTCGGGCTCACGCCCGGCCCGGGGCCGCCCCCACCCCGCCGAGACGACGCTTCGTGCCGTCGTACGCGCGGCGCGACCAGCTCACGGGCTACCTGTTCGTCGCCCCGCAGGTGCTCGGCATCACGCTGTTCGTGCTGCTGCCGCTCGGCCTCATCGTCTGGTACTCGTTCCACGAGTGGAACGTGCTCGCCGGCACGTTCCGCTGGGTCGGGCTCGAGAACTTCGAGAAGCTCGTCACCGACCCGAAGCTCGCCCCCGTCATGCAGGCGACCGCGGTCTTCTCGATCGGCCTCGTCGTCTTCAACCTGGCGCTCGCCCTGCTGCTCGCGGTGCTGCTCAACCGCAAGGTGCGCGGCATGACGTTCTTCCGCACCGTGTTCTTCTCGCCGGTCGTCGTCTCGCTCGTGGCGTGGACCATCGTCTGGTCGTTCCTCCTGCAGGACAACGGCGGCATCAACGGCATCCTCCAGCTCGTCGGCATCGACGGCCCGAACTGGCTGCGCGAGGGCCCGACCGCCATGGCGTCGGTCATCGTCGTGCAGGTCTTCAAGAACGTCGGCCTCAACATGGTGCTCTTCCTCGCCGCCCTCCAGGGCGTGCCGCAGGAGGTGCAGGAGGCCGCGCGCATGGACGGAGCATCCGATCGCCAGCTCTTCTGGCGCATCACCGTGCCGCTCATCTCGCCGACCATCCTGCTCACCTCGATCATCACGATCGTCGGCTCGCTGCAGGTCTTCGCCCAGATCGCGGTGCTCACGCAGGGCGGACCGGGCATCTCGACCACGGTGCTCGTCTACTACCTGGTGCAACAGGCGTTCGACTTCCACCACTTCGGGTACGGGTCGACGCTCGCCATCCTGCTCTTCGGCATCGTGCTGGTGCTGACCATCGCGCAGTGGCAGCTGCGGAAGAGGTGGGTCTTCTATGAGAACTGACGCCCGACTGCGCACCGCCCCGATGGGCGCACGCAACAACGCCGGCGAGGATGACACCGTGGCCGTGACGGTTCCGCCCGAGACATCCGCCGACGCCCGTGCCGGCCGCCCCGTCGGTCGCCGTCGCCCGGTCGGCAGCCCCTGGCGCAAGGTGCTCTTCTACGGCGCGCTCAGCGTGCTCGCGGTGCCGTTCGTCTTCCCGACCTGGTGGATGTTCACCTCGTCGCTGAAGCCGATCAGCGAGATCTTCGCCTTCCCGCCCGAGCTGTGGCCGTCGAACCCCACGCTCGAGGGGTACGTCGGCGCGTTCACCGAGCAGCCGTTCGCGCTGCAGTACTGGAACTCGATGTACATCGCCGTGCTGGTGACGCTCGGCACGATGCTGTTCTCGTCGATGGCGGGGTACGCGTTCGCGCGCATCCGCTTCCCCGGTCAGGACCTGCTGTTCCTGGTGGTGCTGACGGGCCTGCTCATTCCGAGCGAGGTCACGATCGTGCCGCTGTTCCAGCTCTTCAACTCCTGGGGCATGATCGACACCCACTGGCCGCTCATCCTGGTGACGACGTTCGGCGCGCCGAGCGTGCTCGCGACCTTCATCATGCGGCAGTACTTCATCACCCTGCCGGTCGAGCTCGAGGAGGCCGGACGCATCGACGGGCTGGGACGCTGGCGCATCTACTGGAGCATCGCGCTGCCGCTCAGCCGCTCGGCGCTCGCCGCAGTCGCGATCTTCACGTTCCTGAACGTGTGGAACCTCTACCTCGAGCCGACGGTCTACCTCCAGACGCCCGAGCTGTTCACGCTGCCGCAGGCGCTGACCCGCTACACCGACGCCTACGGAGGCGAGATGTGGAACATACAGCTCGCCGCGGCGACCCTCACCGCGCTGCCCGTGCTGATCGTGTTCGTGTTCGCGCAGAAGCAGTTCGTGGAGGGCCTCGCGCAGACTGGCCTGAAGGGCTGAGGCCCCCTTCGCGAGTCGTCATGAAGTGTCGGAATCTCGCGCGGAAAGCGGCATTTCATGACGACTCGGCGAAGGGCCGGTGGGCAGGGGCGTGGTGGGATGGGGCATGGCATCCGCGACGCGACGACCCGAACGGGCGGCCCGGCACGGGGTCGTCGCGCGGGTGCTGCACTGGCTGACGGTGCTGGCGCTCGTCGCGCAGTACACGGTGGGGTACGCGATGGCCGGCGCCGAGGGGCTGCTCGAGCCGTGGGTCGAGGAGGCGTACGACGGCGACGAGGACCTGCTGCTGCCGGTGCATGTCGCGATCGGATGCAGCATCCTGGCGCTCACCGTCGTGCGATACGTGTGGCGCCGAATCGTCACGCTGCCGCCGTGGCCCGAGACGCTCTCCGCCGCCGGCCGCCGGTTCGCGTCGTGGACCGAGCGTGCGCTCTACCTCCTGCTCATCGTCATGCCGTCGAGCGGACTCGCGCTCGTGCTGCTCTCGGGCGAGGACTTCGAGGTCGCCGCCCGCGCCGAGTGGCAGGCGCCGCTCGACCTCGTCGACGACGACCTGCTCGTCGGCGTGCACGTCGCCTCGCAGGTGCTGCTGCTCGTCGCGATCGCGCTGCACGTCGGCTTCGTGTTGAAGCACCAGTTCGTCGACCGCGACCGCTTCCTGCGGCGCATGCTCTGATCGGTCCGATGCCGCTGGCCGAGGCATCCGCTCGCCCCACCGAACTGGACCCGCGAGTGGTCATGAAGTGTCGGAATGACGCCCGCCGAAGCGGCACTTCATGACGACTCGGTGGAGCACCTATGCGGGGAGGCGGCGGGCGCCGCCACGACGACGCCGAGCGACTCGGCGAGGCCGTGCAGTGCGGGGTTGTCGACCTGGGCGACGAGGAGGGCGGCGGCCTCGGCGGCATCGGTCGAGCCGAGCGCGACCTTGTGCAGCTGGGCGCGGGCGAGCAGCTCGACCATGCCGCGGCGGCCGGCGAATTCCTCGAGCTCGTCGGCGAACGCTGCGGCGTCGGGCAGGCCGCGCGACACGGCGAACGTGCACAGCGCGTCGAGGCCGTGGCCCTGCACCCAGTCGTGCGTGTCGGGGATGCGGCGTGGCGCGCGCGGCGCCGCGGTCAGCAGTTCGAGTGCGCCGGCATCGTCGCCGCGCGCTGCGGCGAGGAGGCCCCGACCACGCAGCGCGTAGCCCTCCCAGCAGGGGTCGCCGATCTGGCAGGCGAGCGCGTACGAGTGCTCGGCCGCATCGGCGCCGCTGTC
Organism: Agromyces mangrovi; assembly: GCF_030296695.1. Classification (NCBI taxonomy): domain Bacteria; kingdom Bacillati; phylum Actinomycetota; class Actinomycetes; order Micrococcales; family Microbacteriaceae; genus Agromyces; species Agromyces mangrovi (ex Wang et al. 2018). The sequence continues at coordinate 2,494,746 of NZ_AP027737.1, forward strand.
GAGGTCGCCCTCCTGCAGGTGCACCTCGGCCACCAGCGCCCGCGGGAAGGGGAGGAACGAGGTCCAGCCGATCTCGCGCACGGTCGCGATCGCGAGTTCGAGCTCGGGGCGGGCGAGGTCGGGTTCGCCGCGCAGGAGGTGCACGCGGCCGAGCATCGTCGACGCGTACGCGAGGGCGCGCATGTCGCCGCCGGCGCGGGCGTGCGACTGCGCCGCCTCGAGCGTGGCGCGGGCGTGCGGGTAGTCGCCCTGGTCGGTGCGGCCGATGCCGGCGTACACGTCGATCCAGGCGAGGATGCGCGCATCGCCGTCGGCGAGCCGGCGCGCCGTGGCGAACCATGCCTCCATGCGCGGGTAGTGTGCGCGGAGCGTCTCGACGAGCCCGAGCTCGAGCGCCGCGCGCGCCGCGACAGGCCGCGCGCCGCACTCGGTCGCCATCGCGAACGCCCGGTGCAGCACCGTCACGGCCTCCTCGTCGCTGCCGCGCACGCCGTGCACGAGCGCGAACCCGAGCGAGTACAGCGCCTGGGCGGTGAGCTCGGGGTCGCCGTCGTCGGTGATCACGCGCCGTAGCGCCTCGATGGCGTGGTCGTACGCGCCACCCCAGGATGCCCCGGTGCCGAGGTCGATCGCGGCGAGCAGGTCCGACCGGCTGCTGCGCCCGACCGCTGCCGGGCGCGGGCGCAGCGCCTGGAACAGCGCGGGCGACGGCTCGTGCCCCAGTTCGTCGGCGAACAGGCGCCGGCAGGCGTCGACCCGGGCCATCGCGGCCTCCTCGTCGCCCGCGGCGACGAGGGCGCGCACGAGCAGCTCGTGGGCGCGCTCCTCGAGTGGCGTGGCGGCGACGAGGCGCTCGGCCAGCGCGATGGCGCCGGCGGTGTCGCCCCGGGCGAGTCGGCTGTGCGCGCCCTCCTGGAGGATCGACGCGGTCGTGTCGGCGAGTCGTCGGCGCTCGTTGGCGAGCCACACCTCGAACGACGCTCCGGCGCGCAACGACACCCCCTCGAGCAGCGCGCCGCCGAAGCTCGGCAGCTCGACCGCCTCCGACCACAGGCCGCCGAGCACCACGTCGAGGTCGACGACCGTGTCGGCCGCCGGCTGCCAGCGCACCGGGTCACCGCTGACGTCCGCAGCGCCGCCGAGCGCGCGCCGCAACTCGGAGAGGCTCCAGCGCAGCGCCGCCGCGGGGTCGTCCGCACCGTCGAACAGCAGCTCCATGAGCCGGGCGCGCGGCACGGGGCGGCCGGCGAGCACGAGCACGGCGAGTACGGCCCAGCACTTGGCACCCCGCGGCGCCGGCGCGGCGGTTCCGTCGACGAGGATCCCCGGGCGACCGAGCAGGGCGATGCGAGTGGCCACCGCGACTCCCTCCTGAGGCATCCTCGGGCAATCCTCCCACTCGAGGAGCCCCATCGGGCGGGGCCGTGTGAATGAACGCTCGCATACCCGACGCGCCGTCACACGCCGGCTCACACGCCACGGCACGACTCTGGGGTCACGGCCGAATCCGCCGCATCCGCCCCACAGCCCACCGACCGTGGGCCCCCGAGAGGAACCGCACATGAGTGAACTCGACCTGGCGCTGTCGCCGAGGCATCCGCTCGCCAGCACCGCAGCAGGCGACGACGGCCTCACCGAGACGTTCCGCACGCTGCTCGACGCGCCGTCGCGCCCGGTCGCCGTGCTGACGGGCCGCGACGACCACGGCGTGTGCTGGGGTCTCACCGTGACCGCGTTCACGGTGGTCTCCGATCGGCCGCCGCTGCTCGTCGTCAGCGTGCCCGGCGCCTCCCGTTCGTGGTCGCGCCTGCGCCCGACCGGCCGCTTCGTGCTGAACCTGCTCACCGCCGGCCAGGCGGAGGTCGCCGCGACGTACGCCGAGCCCGGCACCACGGTCGCACCCGGCATCCGGCCCGGCTGCGCCCGCCGCTTCACCCTCGACGGCCTGCCCGTACTGGCAACCACGCGCGGCTCACTGCGCTGCACGACCACCACGGTGGTACGCGGTGGCGAGCAGGACGTGGTGCTGGCGCGCGTCATCGCGGGCAGGGTCGATCGAGCGGATGCCCCGCTGGCCGCGCACGCCCTCGACCTCGCGCCAGAACCGGTCGAGGTGGGATGATGACGCATCGGATCGCACGGGGAGGGCTGCGGTGACCGACCTCCCTCGCGTGCGCCCGGTGAGCGACGGGGTGCGCGATGCCCTGACCGTCGTGATCGCGTACATTCCGTTCGGGCTCGCGCTCGGCGCGACCCTCGCGTCGCTGAATGTGGACCCGTTCATCGCGTGGACCTCGTCGCCGCTCATCGTCGCGGGTGCCTCGCAGCTCGTGTCGGTGCAGCTGCTCTCGGAGGGCGCGGCGCCGGTCATCGTCGTGCTCACGGCATTGGTCGTGAACTCGCGTCACCTGCTCTACAGTGCGTCGCTCGCACCGTACTGGCGCGACTGGGGGCGCGGTACGCGCGCAGCCGGCGCGTACTTCCTCGCCGACCCGATGTACGCGCTCGCGATCGCCCGCTACGAGGGCCGGGCCGAGGACTCGACCGCGCGCCTGCGCTACTACTTCGCCATGTCGCTGACGGCGTGGGCCGGCTGGATGATCCTCACCGGGGCCGGCGTGCTGCTCGGCGCGGTGCTGCCCGAATCGCTGCCGCTCGAACTCGCGGCGCCGCTCACCTTCCTCCTCCTGCTCCTGCCGACCCTCAAGGGCCGCCCCGCTTACGTCTCGGCGGCGACGGCGGGCATCGTGGCGATCATCGCCGCGCCGCTCCCGCTCGGTCTCGGCCTCATCGCCGCGGCGATCGTGGGCATGATCGCGGGCGCACTGACCGAACGGATGCAGTCATGAACGAGTTCCTCACCCTCGTCGTCATCGGCGTCGGCACCTACGCGATGCGAGCGGCGTTCCTCGTCGGCCGCGAGGCGAAGCCCCCGAAAGTGCTCGAGCGGTACCTGCCGCACGTCGCGCCGGCCGTGCTCGCGGCGATCGCCGCGCCCGCGCTCGTCGCCCCGCGCGGCGAGATCTCGCTCACCGAGACGCTGCCCGCCCTCATCGCCGCCGCCGCGACCTGGCTCGTCTGGGGCCGGACGCACCAGATGGCCGTCGCCCTCATCGCGGGCCTCGGCCTCTGGTGGCTGCTCCTCTTCGGCCTCTCCTTCGTCTCCTGACGGATCCGCTACGACGCCACGACGGTGAACGGGGCGGCGAGGAGGTCGTCGGCGCGGGAGGACGGCCCCACGAGGAGCTCGAACGTGCCGGGCTCGACGATTCGGCTGCCTGCGGCATCTACGAGCGTGCAGTCGGCGACGGGCACCTCGAGCGACACGACCCGCGACTCGCCGGGCTCGAGATCGACGAGGCGGAACGCCTTCAGCTCGCGGTCGGCCCAGCTCACCGACGTCACCTGGTCGCGCACGTACGCCTGCACGACCTCGCGCGCCGGCCTCGCGCCGGTGTTCGTCACGCGCACGGTCGCCCGCACGACGTCGTCGGGCCCGAACGAGCCGCCGACGACCCGCAGCGCCTCGTACGAGACGGTCGTGTACGTCAGCCCCTCGCCGAACACGTGCGCCGGGCGCTGCGTGAGGTCGGCGTACCGCGTGCCGTGCTGCCCGCGGATCTGGTTGTAGTACGTCGGCTGCTGTCCGACGTGACGGGCGAACGAGATCGGCAGGCGTCCGCTCGGCTCGACGAGCCCGAGCAGTACCTCGGCAATCGCGCGCCCGCCCTGCATGCCCGGGCTCGCCGCCCAGAGCAGGGCGGCGGCGCGGTCGGCCGACGGCGGCAGCACGAGCGGCTTCGACGCGAGCAGCACGACCACGAACGGCGTGCCCGTCGCGGCGACGGCGTCGAGCAGCGCGATCTGGTCGCCCACGAGCTCGAGCGTCGCGGTCGATCGGCTCTCGCCGACGAGCTCGACGCGGTCGCCCACGACGACGACGGCGACGTCGCTGCGCGCGGCGGCGGCAGCAGCCTGATCGATGAGCGCGGCATCCGGAGCACACGGCACGACCACCGGCGGCCGCGGCTGGCCGTCGGGGAAGGTCGCACCCTCCGGGTCCTCCTCGAGGGTGAGGATGCGGGCGCCCTCGGCGAAATCGACCGACCAGTCGGCGGGCACGGTGTCGCGCAGTCCGTCGACGACGGTCGTGATCATGGCACGCGGATGCCCCTCGGGCAGCCAGTCGGCCTGGCCCGAGTTGCCCGCCCAGTCGCCGAGCTGCGTCTGCGCGTCGTCGGCGAGCGGGCCGATGACGGCGACCCGGCGCGGCGCGCCCTCGTCGACCGCGCGCCCCGAGGCATCCGCTGCCCGACCCGACGCGAGCGGCAGCAGCCCGTCGTTGCGCAGCAGCACGAGCGACCGGCGCGCGGCCTCGAGGTTCAGGGCCGCATGCGGCGCGTTGCCGACCGAGGCGGCGATGCGGGAGGCATCCGGCCGCCTCGGGTCTTCGAAGAGCCCGAACTCGAACTTCAGCAGCAGGATGCGCGAGACCGCCCGGTCGAGGTCGGCCTCGGCGAGCAGGCCCCGCTCGATCGCCTCGATCGCGCCGCGGAAGAACCCGGGCGTCGTCATGATCATGTCGTTGCCGGCCTTCACCGCGGCCGCGGCCGCGTGCACGATGTCGGGCTGCACCTGCTGCTCCCACACCATGCGGCCGACGTTGTCCCAGTCGGTGATGAGGGTGCCGGTGTAGCCCCACTCGCCGCGCAGCACGTCGTTCAGCAGCCAGTCGTTGACCGTGATCGGCACGCCGTCGGTGGTCTGGTAGCCGAGCATGAAGGTGCGGCAGCCCTCCTTCGCCACGCGCTCGAACGGCGGCAGGAACCAGGAGCGCAGCTTGCGGGGGAGAGGTCGGCCTCGGAGGCATCCCGCCCGCCCTGCGTCTCGGAGTACCCGGCGAAGTGCTTCGCGGTCGCGAGGATCGCGGTGTCGTCGTCGGGCCCGCCGCCCTGGTAGCCGCGCACCATCGCCGACGCGAGCTCGCCGATGAGGAACGGGTCCTCGCCGAAGGTCTCGTTGATGCGGCCCCAGCGCAGGTCGCGGGCGATGCAGAGCACGGGCGAGAACGTCCAGTGCACGCCGGTCGCCGACACCTCCTCCGCGGTGGCGCGGGCGACGCGCTCGAGCAGGTCGGCGTCCCACGACGCGGCCATGCCGAGCTGCGTCGGGTAGATGGTCGCGCCCTCGTAGAAGGAGTGGCCGTGGATGCAGTCCTCGCCGACGAGCAGCGGGATGCGCAGGCGCGTCTGAGCGACGAGCTCGTGCGCGAGGGCGAGCCGCTCGGGCGACGCGTGCAGGATCGACCCGACGTGCTGGCGCAGCACCTGCTCCTCGACGTCGTCGCGGGCGTCGAGCTGCAGCATCTGCCCGACCTTCTCCTCGACGGTCATGCGCGAGAGCAGGTCGGCGATGCGGTCGGCGACCGGATGCCTCGGGTCGAGGTAGACGGGGGTGGCGATGTCGGCCGTGGTCACGTGGTGGCTCCGGTCTTGGTCGAGGTGGTCTCGGTGGTCTGGGTCTGGGTCTGGGGCGCGGCGGCCGCCGTGGTGGTGGACGCGTCGGCCGCCGCGGGCTCGGTGGTGGGCACCGACCGCACCGCGGTCACGGTGTCGTTCACGCTCATGCCCTTCTTCTTCATCGCGCGGGCGCGCTCGCCCGCCGACCGCAGTCGGGGGTTCACGTACTCGTCGATGCCGAAGTTGATGAGCGACAGGGCGACGCCGATGGCGGCGATGCAGAGGCCCGGGGGCAGGTACCACCACCACTGGTTCTGGCGGAACGCGCCCTGCGCGCTCGCCCAGTTGAGGATGGTGCCCCAGTTGTAGGTCGTCACCGGGATCACGCCGATGTACGACAGCGTCGTGAGCGCGAGGATCGCGGCGGTCACGGTGCCGACGAAGCTCGCGGCGATGAGCGCCATGAGGTTCGGCAGCATCTCGATGGTGATGATGCGGCGCAGCGGCTCGCCATTGGCGCGCGCGGCCTGGATGAAGTCGCGGTTGCGCAGCGACATCGTCTGCGCGCGCAGCACGCGGGCGCCCCAGGCCCAGCCGATGAGGCCGAGCACGCCGGCGATGACCACGAGCGGCGGATCCTCGAACATCGACGCGACGATGATGATGAGCGGCAGGCCGGGGATCACGAGGAACACGTTCGTCAGCGCCGACAGGCTCTCGCTGCGCCAGCCGCGCACGTAGCCCGAGATCACGCCGACGACGATCGCGATGAGCGTCGCGATGATCGCGGCGAGGAACCCGACGACGATCACGCCTCGCGTGCCGTAGATGACCTGGCTGAGCACGTCCTCGCCGATGTGGGTCGTGCCGAGCCAGTGCTCGGCCGACGGCGGCTGGAACCGTGCGGTGTTGTCGAGCGCGGTCGGGGAGTAGGGCGCGAGCACGTCGGCGAAGATCGCCACGAGCACGAAGAACCCGAGGATCGAGAGCCCGGCGATCGACTTGCCGTTGCGGAACATGGCGAAGGCCGAGCCGAGCTTCGCGCCGAAGCCGGCGCGCTTCGGGGCTCGGGGCGGTCGGATGCCTCGCTGGTGCGGATCGTCGCGGTCGCCGGCACGCCCGCGGGGCGCTTCGTGGCTCGCTCGTTCACGATGGTGTCCATGGATCAGCCCTCCGTCTGGCGGGTACGCGGGTCGAGGAATGCGTAGGCGAGATCGGCGAGGAGGTTCGCCAGCAGCACCGAGATGGTGATCACCAGGAAGACGCCCTGCATCAGCGCGTAGTCCTTCGCATTGGTGGCATCCAGCAGCAGCTTGCCGACGCCCGGGTAGCTGAAGACCATCTCCATCACGATCGTGCCGCCGACGATGAAGCCGATCGACAGCGCGAAGCTCTGGATCTGGGGGAGCACCGCGTTGCGGGCCGCGTACCGCCAGAGCACCCGGTGGCTCGGCATGCCCTTCGCCTCGGCGACCATGACGTAGTCCTCGTCGAGCACGGTGAGCATCATGTTGCGCATGCCGAGCATCCAGCCGCCGAGCGACGCGATGATGATCGTCACCGCCGGCAGCGTGCCGTGGTGGATCACCTGGCCGATGAACTCCGGGCTGAACGTCGGACTCACGCCGACGCCGTAGGCCTTGCCGATCGGGAACCAGCCGAGGTTCACCGAGAACAGCGCGATCGCGAGCAGACCGAGCCAGAAGTAGGGGATGGTGCTGAGGAACGTGGTGATCGGCACGAGCGCGTCGAGCCGGCTGCCGCGCCGCCAGCCGACGATCGCGCCGCCGATGGTGCCGATCGCGAACGACACGATCGTCGCGAAGCCGACCAGGCCGATGGTCCACGGCAGCGACTGGCTGATGACCTCGGTCACCGGGCGCAGGCCGTGCAGCAGCGAGACGCCGAGGTCGCCGCGCAGCAGCAGTGCCCAGTAGTCGAGGTACTGCTGCCAGAGGCTCTTGTCGGTGTCGAGGCCGAGCAGCGAGCGCAGGGCGTCGGCCGCCTCAGGCGTGACGTTGCGGTTGCGGGACAGGTACTGCGTGACCGCGTCGCCCTTCATCATGCGGGGCAGGAAGAAGTTGATCGTGATCGCCGCCCACAGCGTGAAGGCGTAGAAGGCGGCGCGCCCGCCGAGGAAGCGCCACGGCACGCGCGAGCGGCCCTTGGTGACGCGGTGGGCGGTGGTGCCGGCTTCGACGGCGTCGGGCGTGCGCTCCGGGGCATCCGTCGAATTCTCGGTCGGATGCGGGGGCTGGACCGCGGTCATGCTGCACCTCCGTGGTGGCCGGTCGTGGTCGCGAAGAAGTGGTCGGGGTCGGGGGAGGCCGCGCGGAGGGCCTGGGTGTACGGGTCCTGCGGGCGGAGGATCACGTCGTCGGCGGGGCCGCGCTCGACCACGCGCCCCTGGTTCAGCACGAGGATCTCGTCGCTGAAGTGGCGGGCGGTGGCGAGGTCGTGCGTGATGTAGAGCACGCCGAGGCCCTCCTCGCGCTGCAGGTCGGCGAGCAGGTTGAGCACGCCCAGGCGGATCGACACGTCGAGCATCGAGACCGGCTCGTCGGCGACGAGCAGCTTCGGCCGGGAGGCGAGCGCGCGGGCGATGGCGACGCGCTGGCGCTGGCCGCCCGAGAGCTCGTGCGGGCGGCGGTCGATCACGCTGTCGGCGTCGAGGCGCACGCGTTCGAGCAGGCGCCGGACCTCGGCATCCTCCTGTGCCTTCGGCACCACCTTGTCGAGCCGCAGCGGCCGCTGGATGTGGTACCGGATGGAGTGGTACGGGTTGAGCGACGCAAACGGGTCCTGGAAGACCATGCGCAGCTGCTGACGGTAGGCGCGCAGGCCCCTGCCGCGCCGGGGGATGGGGGCGCCGTCGAGGCGCACCTCGCCGCTCGTGGGGGTCTCGAGCTGGGTGAGGATCTTCGCGATGGTCGACTTGCCGCTGCCCGACTGGCCGACCAGGCCGATCGTCTGGCCCGATTCGAGCGTGAAGCTCACGTCGTCGAGGGCGGTGATGTGGCCGGCGCCGCGCACCGAGTACACCTTGGTGACGGCGTCGAACTCGAGGGTGGTCATCGCAGCACCATCCCCTTCTCCCCGGTGAGCCGGGGGAACGACTCGAGCAGGGTCTTCGTGTAGGCGTCCTGGGGGTCGTTCCAGATGCGCTCGGCGGTGGCGAGCTCGACGATCTGCCCGTCGCGCATGATCGCGATGCGGTCGCTGATCTCGAGCAGCAGGGGGAGGTCGTGCGTGATGAACACGACCGAGAAGCCGAACTCGTGGCGGAGCGCCGAGATCTGCTTGAGAATCTCGCGCTGCACGAGCACGTCGAGCGCGGTGGTCGGCTCGTCCATGACCATGAGCTGCGGCCGCAGTGCGAGCGCCATCGCGATCATGACGCGCTGGCGCATGCCGCCGGAGAGCTCGTGCGGGTAGGAGCGGTAGCGCTGCGCGCCGACCTTGACGATCTCGAGCAGTTCGACGACGGCCGCGCGGCGCTCGGCGCTCGTCATGCCCGGGCGGTGCACCTCGAACACGTCGTCGAGCTGCGCGCCGATCGTCGCGACCGGGTTGAGCGAGTTCATCGCGCCCTGGAACACCATCGACACCTTGTCCCAGCGGAACCGGCGCATGGCGTCGGCGTCCAGCGCGTTGACGTCGATGTCGTCGCCGGATGCGTCGTGGAAGGTGACCGACCCGCTCGTGATGACGGCGGGTGCCTTGAGCAGGCGCTGCACCCCGTAGGCGAGCGTCGTCTTGCCGCATCCGCTCTCACCGGCGAGGCCGAGGATCTCGCCGCGCTGGAGGTCGAGGCTGACGTTCCGCACCGCCGCCACGGGCGGGTCGACGTCGTACACGACCGAGAAGTCGCGCACGGACAGCAGGGTGTCGGTCATCGAGTCGTTCCTTTCGTGATGCCTGACAGGTGGGCGGGGCGGATGCCTCGAAGCATCCGCCCCGCCCTCAGGGGGATCAGCCCGCGGGCTGGAGCTCCGTCAGGATCTGCACGATGCCCGGCTGCGTCGGGTCGGCCGAGGCGTAGAGGTTGCCCTCCTCGGGCCAGCCGACGTAGTTGCGGGTGTTGTACTCGCCGAGCAGCGGGTGCGAGCCGAGGGGGATGGCCGGCACGTTCTCGACGAACGCGGTCTGCATGACCTCGAGCGCCGCCTGGCGGTCCTCGTCGGACGAGGCGTTCGCGTAGGTGTTCAGCGCCTCGGTGACGGCAGGGTCGTCGAAGCGGCCGAAGTTGAACTGCGCGCGGTCGTCGACGATCCACTTCGGGTCCATCGTCGAGGTGTACAGGCCGTAGGCGTTGCCCGTGTCCTCGAGCCAGTGGATGATCGCCTGGAAGGTGCCCTCCTGGCGAGCGGCGTCCCAGCCGCCCCAGTCGGGCTGGTCGACGTTGACCTCGATGCCGAGCGCGGCGTCGAGCTCTTCGGCGATGAGCGCCTGCTCGGTGTTCCAGTCGCTCCAGCCGGCCGGAACCGAGATGGAGAACGACACGGCGTCGCCGTCGGGGTCGATCAGCCGCTCGTCGTCCCAGCTGTAGCCGGCGTCCTCGAGGATGCCGCGGGCCGTGTCGACGTCGACCGAGTACTCCTCGCCGGCGTACTCGGGCAGGATCTCCGACTCGAGCAGGCCGCTGAGGCCGGTGACGCTCCAGATCGGCGTGCTCGCACCCTCGCGGGCGATGTCGACGTAGGCCTGGCGGTCGATCGTGTAGGCCAGCGCCTTGCGCAGTGCCGGGTCGTCGAACGGCTCGGTCTGCAGGTTCAGGAACAGCGTGCCGGCACCCGCGGTGGGGGAGGCGAGGAAGTGGTTGTCCTCGTCGGCCGACAGGTAGCTGTCCTCGATCTGCGGAATGAACGCCTGCGCCCAGTCGGCCTCGCCCGAGACGAGCGCGGTGGTGAGGGCCGCGTTGTCGCCGTAGGAGACGTAGTTGAGTGCGGGCACGGCCAGGTCGCCGCCCCAGTAGTCGGGGTTCGCGGTCAGGGTGACCGACTCGGTCGACCAGTTGTCGAGCACGTATGGGCCGGTGCCGACCGCCGTGCCCTCGGCGGTGAGGGGGTCGGTGTTCGGGTCGGCGATGTTCTCCCAGATGTGCTTCGGCACGATCGGGGTGTGCAGCACGCGCGACTGTGCGACGTACTTCGAGTCGGCGAAGGTGAGGGTGATCGCGTCGCCGTCGACGGTCGCGCCCTCGTAGTTCAGGCCCGAGGTGTCGGTGAGGGTGCCGTTCAGATACATGTCGAACGTGAAGACGATGTCGTCGCCGGTGAAGTCGGTGCCGTCGCTCCACGTGACGCCTGCGCGGGGCACCACGGTCAGTGCGGTGTAGTCCTCGTTCCACTCGACCGACTCGGCGAGCCAGGGGGTGGTGCCGAGGTCGCCGGTGGGGTTCACGAGCGCGAGCGGCTCGAAGATGACCTTGGCGTAGCCGTACTTCGAGGCCGACGAGTCGCCGAGGAACGGGTTGTGCGACTCGGTGCTGATGGTGCCGTCGGGCTTGGCGATGGTGAGGGCCGCGCCGCTCGCTGCCGGGGCGCTGCTGTCGGTGTCGCCCGCGGCGCAGCCGGTGAGCGCCAGTGCGGCGACCGCGCCGATGGCGCCGAGGGTGCCGAGGGTGGAACTGAGCCTCATTGCTTCTCCTTCGTGGTGGTGGCAGGGCGCCGGGCCTCCCCGAAGGGTCGACGCCGGCGTCGTGGTGATTGCTGAGTTAACTTACAATCAAGTCAGTAAGTTTTGCAATGCCGCAGAGATCATTGTGCGGTACGGCGCCTGCGTAGACTCTCCACGCAGGTGTTCCCTGTTGAGGAGGTGTCACGATGACGGAGACTGTGAGCGGTCAGCGCCGTCAGCCGCGCTCGCGCCCCGCGACGCTCGCGCGCCGTCGCGACATCCTCGACGCCGCGATCGAGATCTTCGGCAACAAGGGCTTCGCCGGCGGCACGCTGCAGGAGATCGCCGATCAGGTGGGCATGACCCACGCCGGCATCCTCCACCACTTCGGCTCGAAGGACGCCCTGCTGCTCGAGGTGCTCGACCACCGCGACGCGACCGACGTCGAGGGCCTCGAGGAGCAGCACATCCCGGGCGGCATCGAGCTCTTCCGCCACCTCGTGCGCACCGCGATGATCAACGCGCACCGCGCCGGCATCGTGCAGGCCTTCGTCGTGCTCTCGGCCGAGTCGGTGACCGACGACCACCCGGGCCGCGAGTACTTCCTCAAGCGCTACTCGGTGCTGCGCGGCCAGGTCGCCGACGCGTTCCGCGAGGTGTGCGCCGAGCGCGGCGTGGCCGCGGGTGAAACGATCGATCTCGCCGCGGCGTCCATCTTGGCGGTCATGGACGGCCTGCAGGTGCAGTGGCTGCTCGACCCCGACGCGGTCGACCTCGCCCGCGCCTCCGAGTTCGCGATCGAGGCGATCGTCGACTCCGTGGTGTCGCCGGCCCCCTCGCCGCTGGCGTAGCTACCCACCCTCCCGGGGTTCCGCGAGTCGTCATGAACTGTCGGAATCGCCGGGGTCGAAGCGACATCTCATGACGACTCGGCGTCGGGATCCCACCGCACGCCCGTCAGTCACGTGCCGGAACTGCGCACCATCCTGCGCTCTGCCGCTTCATTCATCGACGGTCGGGTCGTTCGCGACGAACTCGGCCAGCACCTCGCGCACGAGCTTCGACGGTCGGATGCCTCGGGCTGCGGCGATCTCCTCGAGCTTCGCTCGCACGTCGTCGGGCAGGCGCACAGACAACGCCCGCGAGTGCGACCCGTCGCCGTTGAGCGACTTGCCACCGGGAACGAGGTTGGCTCGGCGGACGTCCTCGACGATCTCGTCCACGCGCTCGTCGGTGAGCGGCTCCCCGTGGAAGATCACGTCCACGGTCTCGACGGACTCGAACTTCGGCTCATCGGGCAGCGTGAACCGGCGCCGGGTGGGTGCGTTCATCGGTTCCTCCTGTAGTGCGTGGGCATTGCGTGAATGATGGTCCATCCGTCTCGCCGGTCGTCAGGGACGAGGACGATCTCGAGCCCCACGCCATCCCCGTCGATTCCGATGATCCGGATCGCGTCACCCTCCTCAGATCGCGCGACTTCTGTCTCCAGCGCCGCCTTCATCCGTGCAACGGTGACGTGATGTCTTCGCGCCGATCGCGCGACGCGTATTGATTCCTCCACGTTTCGAGCATGTCTGACACCACCGACACTACTCCGAAGCAGAACGATCGCAAGAGACTTGGTCGCTAATCCCGCCCGCGCCTTCCCAGCACCCCGCCGAGCACCGCGTGCAGCAGCGGCACCGCCGACACCCCGACGAGCACCCACCCCCACACGGGCGCCTCGTCCCGCAGCAGCAGCCCGCCCACGAACAGCCCCACGAACACAACCGCCGACACGAGCCGCCGCCCGATCCGCTCGAGCCGCGCCACGCGACGCTCCAGCGCCGGCGTCGCCACCGCGACTCGCCCCTCCTCGAATCGCGTGACCAGCGCATCCACCCGCCCCGGCAGCCGCGCGGCGGTCGTCACCTGCGACCACGCCTCGCGCCCGAGCGCCTGCACGAACCCGCCGCGCTCATCCGCGAGCAACCGAGCCGCATACGGCTCCACCGCGTCCCAAATGTTGAACTCAGGATCCAAAGAGCTGCACATGCCCGACGTCAGCGACATGGCGCGGATGATCAGCAGGAAGTTGTCGGGCAGCTGGAACGGCAGCCCGCGCACGACCTCGCCGAACTCGATCGCGAAGCGGCGCAGCTCGCGCTCGTCGACCTGCTGCAGCTCGGCGAAGCCCATGCCGCCGAAGCGCGCGAACAGCTCGGTCATGGCCCGCTCGAGCTCGGCGGTCTCGGCCGACGGCAGCAGCACGCCGACGTCCTGGATGCTGCGCACCATCCGCTTCCCGTCGCGCGCCGCCACCGCGATGAGCAGCTCCTGCAGCCCGCGCCGCAGCCCGTCGGGCACCTCGCCCATCATCCCGAAGTCGATGAAGGTGAGCTGCCACGCCGGCCCGGCAGCAGCCCTGGCAGACGACTGGGCGGATGCCCCTGAGCCGCCGGCTCGGGCCGCAGACGCCGGCTCAGAGGCATTCGCCCGCCCCTGCACCGGGGTGACGAAGATGTTGCCGGGGTGCGGGTCGGCGTGGAAGTAGCCGTCGCGGAAGAGCTGGTCGAACATGACCGCGGCGAATTCGTGGGCGACGGCCTTCGGGTCGATGCCGGCGGCGATGAGCGCGTCGCGGTCGTTGATCTTGATGGCGGTGACGTCGGCGAGGGTGAGCACGCGGCGCGTGGTGCGCTCCCAGACGACCTCGGGCGCAGCGACGCGCGGATCGTCGGCGAAGGACTCGGCGAAGCGCACGGCGTTGCCCGCCTCGTGCAGGTAGTCGATCTCCTCGAGGCTGGTCGCGGCGAACTCCTCGACGAGCGCGGGCGCGTTGACGCGGCGCGCGACGAACCGCACGCGGCTGAGCCAGCCGGCGATGCGGCGCAGGGCCGCGAGGTCGACGTCGACGATCGTCTCGATGCCGGGGCGCTGCACCTTGACGACGGCGTCGTCGAGTCCGGTGTCGGCGGCGTCCATGGGGGAGAGGCGCGCACGGTGGGCTTGGCCGAGGGATGCCGCTGCCAGCGGATCCGCGTCGAACGACGTGTAGGCGCGCTCGAGTGGCATCCGCAGCTCTGCCTCGGCGAGTGCGCGGAGTTCGTCGAACGTCACGGGCGGCACCTCGTCTTGCAGGCCGGCGAGCTCACGGGTGATCTCGGGCGGCAGCACGTCGAGGCGCGACGACATGTACTGGCCGACCTTGATCATGAGGCCGCCGAGCTCGACCGCGAGGTCGTGGAAGCGTCGGGCGACGCCGGTCAGGCGTGCGGCCCGGCCGTTTGCGGCGAACTTCGCGAGCCCGAACCGCGGCAGCACGAGCTCGAACCACCACGTCTGCACGATGACCCGCGCGGCGAACCGCAGGATCCGCCGGTACCGCCTGCGCGTGTTGGTCACACGGGGCATCCTGCCTGTCTGGGGGCGATGTGTCGAGGACGCCGCGCGACGCGTTGTTGCAGAAGTCGGCAGCTATTCGCGGTAAAATCCCGTATGCCTAATCAAGAGTCAACTTGGAGGAGCGCGACTGACATTGCGGTCCTGGTGCGGTCAGCTCGACGAGCCCGCGGCTTCTCGCAACGTGAGCTCGCCGAGCGTGCCGGTCTCTCACAGAGTCGAGTCGCCGTCATCGAGGGCGCGCGCGAGGATCCGCGCACGTCTACGGCCAGTCGCCTTCTCGCGGCTTCCGGGCATCGACTCTTCGCGGCACCTACCATTCGCGACGATGTCGCGACGATCGCAGCCGAGATTCGGCGGGCGCTCGCAGTCGACGATCTCCAGTCTGCGTTGCGGTTGTTCATTCAGATGAACGACAACCTCGTCGGCGAGCGCGGTCTGCTCCGCGGCGTCCTCGCAGTGACCGAGCCTGAGCTGACCGGCGCGAAGACCTGGGACGCTGCCATCGCCGCGCTCGTCGAGTATCGCCTGAACCAAGATGGAGTGCCGGTACCCGAGTGGACCGGCTCGGCATCGAGGCGTCTCGAGCGGGCCCGCCCGCTGCGGACCGGACCATATGACGTGGTTCCGGCGCGCAGCGATGTCCCCGCCGAGTTCCTCGAACATGGCGTGCTGGTCTGGCGTGACACCCTTGAGAGCGTGTGATTACTCTCGACCGAGGCGACCTCATCGATGGGCTGTGTGCGGGTATCACTCTGATACCACGCGGTAGCATGGTGCCCGACGGAAGGAGTGCGCCGTGGCGATGACCCTGCGACTCGATGAGGCTCACGACGAACTGCTCGCGGAGCTCGCGACGAAGTTCGGGCGCTCGAAGACCGAGGTCGTGCAGATCGCGCTCGACGACTTTGCGGCCCGTGCCGACAAGTCCGCGCGCACGCGTTCGGCATTCGATCGCATCCGAACCCGCGACGCCGACCTGCTCGACCGCCTCGCGCGGTGACCTCGGGCCGGGAGGTCGAGTACCTCGACCCCGAAGACGTCGAGGCGCTGCTCGACGACGAGGGGTTCCACTTCAAGGACGGTGCGCGCGGACGGAACCTGATGCTGTCTGCGCTCGCCGCGCCGATGCCGGTGTTCGGCGAGGAGGTGCATCCGACGCTCGAGGAGAAGGCCGCGGCGCTCCTGCTCGCGGTGATGCGCAACCATCCGCTGGCCGACGGGAACAAGCGACTGGCGTGGTTCGTGACGGTCGCGTTCCTCGAACTCAACGACAGCGACCTCGTGGTCGACGATGTCGCCGAGGCAGACCGGTTCATTCGCGAGGTCGCGGCGGGCGCTGTCGACCTCGACGGGGTGGCGGCGTGGGTTCGCGCCCGCATCCGCCCGCTCGTCTGACACCACCGAGGAGGTCCTCCCGCCGCCTCCTCCCGTAGACGGCGCCTTCCGCGTGCGCAAGGCTGAGCGGCGAAGGTGAGCGAGGGAGCATCCTATGACGATCACGCAGTCCGACCGCAGTACCGGCGACACCCTCGGGTTCGTCGTTTCCGGCGACGTGACGAAAGCTGACTACGACGTCCTGACGCCCGCGGTCGAAGCCGCAGTAGAGGAGCACGGCACGGTGAAGCTGATGCTCGACCTCTCCGACTTCCGCTGGGAGCGGGTCGGCGCGTGGGGTGCCGACCTGCGCTTCGGCCACGAGTTCCATGAGAAGGTCGCGCGCGTGGCCATCGTCGGCCGCGCGAAGTGGGAGGAGCACCTCGTCCACCTCGCCGCCCCGTTCTACGCGCAGGAGGCGGCGTACTTCGACGACCAGAATGCCGCCTGGGCCTGGCTCCGGAGCTGACACCGAGGCGCCGGAGACACGGTGGAGCGGTCCTGGATCTACGAGACCAACGCCGACAACTCCGCGCGGTTCGTGCTCGGCACGGTCGGCCAGAACCCGCTCGTCTGCTTCGGCGTCAACCCCAGCACGGCCGAGCCGGGCGCCCTCGACCAGACCGTCACGAAGGTCGCCGGCTTCGCATCGAGGAACGGCTACGACAGCTGGGTCATGCTGAACCTGTACCCGCAGCGCTCAACCGACCCGAACGGGATGCACCTGCAGCCCGACCCCGACCTGCAGGCGCAGAACGAGCGACAAATCGACGAGTTCATCGGTGGCCGCACGCTGTCCCTGCTCGCCGCGTGGGGTGGTGTCATCACGAAGCGGTCGTATCTGCCGCAGATGCTCGCGAACATCGTGAAGATCGCCGACCGCTCATCGTGCGAGTGGAACTCGATCGGCGACCCCATCGCTGCTGGCCACCCACGTCACCCCTCGCGGCCCGGCTACGCCACGCCATTGCAGAGGTTCGACACTGGTGTGTATCTGCGCCGTCTGAAGTGAGCGGGCGGTCCGTGGCATCCGCATGCCGCTGATGTCACGAGAACGCCCCAGCGCGCCCGCCGCGACGCACGACCACAGGACGTACTGACAGTGCCTGTCTTCGCTCAGGAGAGACGCCTAGCGTGGGCCCATGGACAACCGCACCCTGGTCCGTGAGGCCGCCCGCAACTCGTTCGGCCGTCGCTCCGCATGACCGTCGCGGCACCTCCGCGCACCGCCGAGCGCATCATGTGGGCCGTTGCGGCCGCGTTCTACGTACTCGGCGTGCTCTTCATCACGCTCGTGCCTGTGCCGTGGACGATCCGGAGCGCGCAGGTGGAGCACGGCGTGCTCGACCCGCAGTCGTGGCTGCTCGCCTCCACATGGACCACGGGCTCGCCGCGCGAGGCGATCGCCAACGTCGCCATGTTCGTTCCCGTCGGGTTCCTCGTCGCGCGCGTCGCCGCCTGGCTCGGCGTTGTCGTCGTCATGCTCACCTGGACGATCGAGATCGTGCAGATCCCGCTGCTCGATCGCATCTCGGACCCGCGCGACCTCGTCGCCAACCTGATCGGCGGCCTCGTCGGAGTCGCCCTGGCGCTGGCGACGCGTCGCCGAACCCGCAAGCGGGTTGTTTAGCATCCCGTACAACTTCCGCCGGCCTGTCGTGCGGAGCGAGGCGATGGCTGGGCCGGGCCCCGAAAGGACCCGACCCAACGTGATCGTCAGTCGCGAGTCCTCAGCCATTCCGCGAACTCGCTTGACCGATCGCTTTCCATGGCCTCGGCGAGATCCTCGATGAAGCGGGTCAACTCGGGCGGTGTGTCGGCAGGAATCGTCCTCAATGCGCCATCCGGCGAGAGCTGGCCTGCGAACTCGAACCGGTCGATGTGGACCCAGTCGGCGTGCCAGACCATCTCGTCGTAGGTCGAAGTGCCTTCCGCCAGGAGCTCATCGGTACGCCAGTCGACTACCTCCCATAGGGTTGTCCCGTCCGCGTTGTAGGGGCCAATCTGACCGCCCGAAACAACACGCAAGCCTTCACGCTCACGGGCCTCAACCCAGCTCTCTTCGGCTTCGTCCCATTCGATGTCCGCTGTCTCCAGCTCGACCGCATGCTGGATGAGCACCCGCCCGACGAGCCTCTCAAACGCTTCGAGCTGGCGGGATCGCGTCCTCCCGGCGCCCGCGGCGTCGGCGGTTTCCTTTGGCTGGCGCCCAATCAATCGCCTACGAGCCTCGGCGTAGGGGATGCCCTCACGTGCCGCGAGCTCGCGAACCTTCTTCTTGAACGCAGCGTTCGATGTCATCATCTTCTCCCTTGCGGAGATACAGCGTCTCGCGCCACTGCATCGCCTGAGAGTGGTGATGTCTGTCCCGATCCGATGGACCTTGGCTCAGATGTACTAGGCATTGCGCGAGGCTGGCCATGTACGTCGCGGCAGGCGTGGGAACGCCTGCCCCAACCATACCTGTGCCGGAGTCGCCTGGCGGGGAACTGTTGAGGCTCCGAGGTGAATGGTTCGGAATCACGCCCGACTACTCGAAGTAGTCCTCGTCGATCTCGACGATGTGCACGGTTTGCTTCGTCTGAACACCGATCCCGAACCGGATCATCAACGAGGTCAGCCGTTCGCCGTCGATCAAGATGATCCGTGTCGGCACGGACTCGGCGTATTGGCGCGCCCCCGGACTGAAGCGCCCCGTCGTGATGAAGACGCCGCCGTCGGCCTTTCCGCTAAGCGCGCCGACGAAGCCCTGCACGTCGGGTCGGCTCACTGCGTTGTCGGTGGAGTAACGCTTGGCCTGAACGTAGACGCGGCTGAGCCCAAGAGTGTCTTGGTCGATGACTCCGTCGATACCGCCGTCATTCGACATCGAGGTGACGCGGGCTTGTCCGTCCGCCCCGCCATACCCCATGGCCACAAGCAGGTCGACAACGGTCTGTTCGAAGAACGCAGGAGACTTCGACATGAGTCGCGTCAGGAGTTCGGTGGAAACTTCCTCCTGAATCTGTCTGATGCCTTGGTCGATGAGCTCGGCCGGGTCGAGCGATTCGACATCATTGTTCACCGGCCTTGAAGGCTCTGTGACGACGCGAGATCGACGGTATCCCGTGACGGTTTCCACGTTGCTGCGGGTCACCGCCGGGTAGGTCGCAAGGAGAGTACGGCCTTGCTCGCCGATCACATAGTGCCCCCGTTCGGGGCGTGAAAGCGCGCCGGCCTTTGTGAGATGCGATATCGCCCATCCGACACGGTTCGCGTACATCGGTTGCCCGGTGGTGAGCGTGACATTCCGTTCGGCCTCCGTTAGGCGAACGTCGATTGCAGCTGCATCTGTGATCTCACTGCGGTCGCGGATATGCCCGTCGCTCATGACGCGCAGAATCGGGCCCATGAACTCGTGCCACTTGGGTATCGCCAATGCGTGCTCCTTCGCGTGCGACAGGTCCCGCCATTCTTGCAGGCAGCGTCAGAAGGGGGCGCCCCTCGGCGCGCCAGGGGTTGCGTCAGCCCTGTCTGGAGCTTCGACGTCAGTTAGTACCTGAACCTCCTGTGGTGGGTGGCATCGAACGCGTCACCCCTCCGCAAGAATCCCGTACAACTTCCGCCGCGCCTCCTCGAGCACCTCGACCGCCTGGTCGACCTGCTCGGGCGTGCCCGTGCGCCCGACCTGCGCCGCCGCCTGCGCCAGCTCGATGCCGGCTTTCGGCAGCTTGCCGCCGACGCCGTAGTCGCGCCCGCTCGACGTCTTCCACGGCGGGGTGCGGTCAGCGGATGCCCCCGCCTCGACCTTCCCCGCCTCGGTGAGCGAGTACGTCTTGCGCCCGCCCGACTCCTCGGCGCTGATGAGCCCCTCGTCGGCGAGCAGCTGCAGCGTGGGGTACACGGATCCGGCGCTCGGCTTCCAGGTACCGCCGCTGCGCTGGGCGATCTCGCTGATGATCTGGTACCCGTGCATCGGCTGCTCGGCGAGCAGCGCAAGCACCGCCGTGCGCACGTCACCCTTGCCCATGCGCTGGCCGACCTTCTGCTCGAACATGCCGCGAAGCTGCTCCATGGCCTCCCAGAGATTCGGCCCTTGGCCGCCTCGGCCCCAGCTACCGGATGCTCCGGGGAACCCTTCGCCCGTGAATGAACCGCTCATGATCGACCTCCCGTTGTGCGGGGCCCTGATGGGTCTCGACGATATGTCAACGATATAGCGTTGAACGCCTTTGCAAGAACCGAAATGGTCCGCCGATGCCAGACTCGGGTGTCACGAGACTGTGTGAGTCGATGGGCCAAGGCAACTTGGCGCTCGTGCAAGGGCGCTACTCGCAGAAGTCAACTGGTCACCCGTGGCGGTGGCGATTGCGGCCCGGCCGAGGATCAGGGCTGCCACGGCACCCGGTATCCTGAGCGTCTCAGCCGAATGACGATAAGGATGGGAAGGGGACTATTGGCGGCCGAGTGCGGTGAGCGCCCAATCCGACCTCGCATCGTCACGGGTCTGTCCTATTGCCTTGCCTGAAGTGCGATTCGTGTATTGCCGCCCCAAACAACCTGCTCGTGAGCAAATACGCGGCATGGCTCGATTGGTGCTCTCGCTTGGTGGCAGATACGCCCCATCCGCCGATGAAGTGGTTGATCGTACGTCCTTGAGCACCACTTGCAGTACTCCTTGTTGTAGCTGTCAGGGATCCGAAACTAGCTTTGCGTCCGATCCCGATAGTAGTGTGCATTTGCTTAGTAGTGTGCTTCTGCTTCGATTGACGAAGTTGATGGCGGCGCCGATCGATTCGAACCAAGCCCCAATGCGTGACGGCGCGGGCGCCAACAAGAAGCCCTGAGGAACAAGTCGCCGACCATTGCCACGCGAGACGGTCACCGATAGGAGAGAACGGCATTGTCCTTTGACCTATTGACAGCATTCCTGATGCTAGTCATTCTGCCGGTGGCATGGATGACGTTCCGCACCATCGGGCGTTTCGCGAAGCGCCACGTCCGCCAGTTCCTTGAGGGTGCCCTGTGGCACGTAGGGCGTGGGCTCAGCCGGGATGTTGGCGCGTTGATGAGCCTTCGACAGTATGCGCGACTTCAGCTCGGTGAGAACTGGGGCCGGTACCTGCAGGTACCTGGACAGACCGAGACACTTAGCCTCGAGATCGACACAATTTACGTCCCGCTCGAGCTGGAATCTAGTCTGCTGACGAGCGAACGTTGGTCGACAGAGAACGTCCTGCAGGCGGGATCTCGCCTTGTAGTAATCGGAGACCCTGGCTCAGGCAAGTCAACAATGATGAAGCGCCTACATAGAGGTGTCTGTCACATGGGCCTGGCGCGGCGAGGTAATAAGTCGCCACTGTCAGTCGCGATCGAACTCAAGAATTGTAAGGTCCCGCCGAATCCATCGTCTGACT
Organism: Agromyces mangrovi; assembly: GCF_030296695.1. Lineage (NCBI taxonomy): Bacteria > Bacillati > Actinomycetota > Actinomycetes > Micrococcales > Microbacteriaceae > Agromyces > Agromyces mangrovi (ex Wang et al. 2018). The sequence goes on from NZ_AP027737.1 coordinate 2,515,978, forward strand.
GGCTCCTAAGCCAGGTTCGGTCGGTTGTTGCTGGCACGCACGGCTTCGACATGCACACACTTTTTGATGTGTACGCGAACTCGGAGGGCGTGGTCGTGCTTCTGGATGGACTAGATGAGGTTGCTAGTACAAACTACACGGCAGTCCGTGACGGAATCCGTGGCCTTAGCGACGAGCTCGTGAGAATGGGCGCGAACAATCAGGTCGTCCTAACGATGCGGTCAGGCTTCTTTCACCAGGTTCGATCTGACTTTGACGAGACGTTTCCAACCACCCTTCGCGTGAAGCCTCTGTCTCCGGCGGAGGTGTACACGTTCCTTGGGCGATGGCCATTCGATAGAGACGCGGAGCGGCGGGCGAACCATATCTACAAGGAGCTGACGGAGACGCCCGCGTTGAGAGACTTGTGCGCAAATCCACTAATTCTGGCGATGTACGTCGCCCGGACGGGGAGACCCTGAACTGAACGCGCCAGACACGCGAACTCAGTTCTACGTGACAGTGCTAGACGAGCTGCTGGCGTACAGGCGTGGAAGGCAACTCCAGTCCTCCACTCGGTCGGCTTTGCTCGAGCAGCGCTGGAACATCGTGGGTGAACTTGCTGCACAGAACATACGCGATGAACGTCAAGATGCAAACTCGATCTCCTGGGCATCGGTTGTCGACGTCGTGGCACGTGTAGCTGCAGTTGAATCCGCTAGGGCAGAGGAACTGCTCAACGAGCTAATTCGGGACACGGGGGTGCTTTCGATAGGTCGCGTGCGTGAGACAGTCCATTTCATGCACCTGACATTCTGTGAGTTTGCCGCCGCGCACTACGTCGCGATGAGTCTTCAGGATGGAATTAGCCGACTTCTAGAGAGTTACTCACGATTTGTAAACTCTGATAAGGCTCAACTGCGAAATAGACTTGACGAGGTGGTGCCGTTCTCTTGTGCACTTACTGCGCCGCGTGACCGGGCTGATGCGCTCTCAAGGGTTCATTCGGTGGTATCCGATCCATTCGTAGTTGCGCGGACGGTTCTGGAGAGCCAGGCATACGAGCATCCGATATTTGCGTCGTGGCTCGACCACGAGTCGCTTCTCTTGACTTCGACAGTCGAGAGTGACTGGGATCGAGTTTGGCTGCGCCGCCTCCAGGTGCTCACACGCGTGCTGCGCGACTCCGAGGAGCACGCACGCGTACTTGGCAAGACCCCCGGGGTGACTGCCAGTGCGGTTCTAGAGGGTCTCGTGCAGGGTTCGAGCGAGAGACTTACACTCCTCTTCGGCGAGGTCGCCCAGAACGACCCGGTCGCTGCATTCAATCTGGCCGAGGATCTAGGTGTCGATTTTGTTCGCGGTGACCCTGAGATACTCGTTTCTGCGTGCGAGAGCCCGGCGTTCCTCGCTCGAGCAGTCGATGTTTCAAGGTCGGCGAAGGATGACGCCTTTCTGTGGGCGGCCATCTTCGTCGAAGCCGCGCAACGGTATCGCATGGTCGCATGGAGGCTTCGGTACACCGCATCGTCGGGTGCGATCCAAACTGCGGCGCATCGTGTTTCGTCCTCTGAGCAGTGGAGTCCGGAATCGCCTGGAAGTGACTTTTATGCTGACTGCCTTACGGTGGCGGTGAATGGTGCGCATCAGTTGAACTCGGAATCCTCCTTGCAGTGCCTACTGCGCCTCCCCGGTCTGGTGCATGTCGGGCGACGGAAAGTGGCTGCATTTTGGCGCAGGGCATCCATAATCGGAACTATTGTTGTATTGCTGACACTTGGTGTGTTCGTCTACCAGGTGGTCGCTTCTAGTCCGGACCTGGATGGCGCCCCGGATTTCTTGCGCTTCTTCTTGCCTGTGCTTGCGTTTGTGTTTTTGGTGCAGCTAGCAACGATGGGCTTGGATGCATACATTGTTCTTCGCAGATCTTGGTTCTCGCGCGTGCGGAACCTCGATTCGTATTGGGACTATCTCGTCAGGCTGCCCTGGTCGGTATTCATGGGGCTTCCGTCCTCAATTCAGCGTCGTCTTCGTACCGAGCGACAGATCCGAGACCTCGAAGCTCTTCGCATGGATGGATAGCAAAAGCAAGTTCTCAGGGTGCGCTTTGGCTGCGTCCAGATCGCGCGGTTGACAGCGATCTCTTGCAGCCGTCAGATGGTGTGGCCTCCGGTGGCCTAAACGATTGGCGAGTGGGCGCACGCCGTTTTGCCGGCGGCAGGGCTCCGGCTCCTCGAGGTCTGCGCCGCGCTCGGCGGAAAATGGGCCTGCCCGAGGGCGATCGAGGGGGACGTCGGCGGCTCCCCGGAAGGCCGTATCGCCTAAGACCCCGACAGCCTCGCAGCGTGTGCCGCTGACGAGGAGTGAGTGTGGCGACGATTGTCAGACGCTCCGCGAGGCGTCGGATGACCTTGTGGACCGCAGCTGAGGCCTAGACATAGTTCCCCCGGGCTCAGTGGCGAAGTTTCTGCGGGAGGTGAGGAGATCATCCAACGCACAGGCCTTCAACGAATCGTGTGGCGATGGTGCAGTTGTCAGACCCCACGGTTGAGGGGCGGCTTGGGCATGCATATCGGAGTCTGAGGACCTGGCACCCGGGGTCTTGTCGTCGTTGATTTTGCCCCTTGAGACGCCGATGAGGGAGTCCCAGCAGTGCAGCGCGACCGGCTGAGTACCTCTCGCTAAAGGGTCGATCGCCAGTCGACGATCTCATTGCCATTGAGTGCGAGCAGAATCTCGGAGTGCGCTTTCGCGCGCGCGCTCGCCTCACGCACGGCCTCGTCCATTGAACTGTGCCTTCGATGGGCGCGTTTGGCCGATGGGCCATACTCCGGCCACCGGGTCCCATCGCGCAGGATGCGGCGAACACGAAGTTGCGCCCCCAGACCCGGCTTGACGACTTCTCCTAGGCACATGAGGTGGAGTGCATGCGAGATCGCGATGTCAACGAGCATCGCAGCAAGCTTTACATTGCGCGTCGTCGTGCTCACCGCGATTGGGTCCAGAACCGCGTCGACTTGGTGTGCGGCGGTGTGCCGTAGTCGAGCTAGCCTATGCACGATTGATTCTGCCGACGAGTTTCCCGGAAATCTTGGGTCGAGTTCTTTCCATGCTGAAGTGACTTCACTCCAGCTCTTGGAGTACCCGACTAGGTCAAGCATCCCTTGCACATCTGCCGTCTGTATGTTGCTTCCACTCCAGGCGAAGAACAGTTCGTGACCGACGAGGTTTCCGTATGAGAACGAGGTCAGGGTCTTGGCGAGATCCTCCACAAGCGATGTGCGAGAAGAGTCATCGAGGTCCCGGAAGCGTCTCGGCAACGTCTGGACGATCCGGTCGGAGTAGGGAACGATGCCGCCGGCAAGTCGCGACGCGGGAATTCTTGCCTGCGTTAGCGCTTCAGACCACTCCACGCCGCGTTCTCGAAGGAATTGCTCGAACGCGGACAGTCCTTGGATGGCGACCGACCTGGCTGCGTTGTCCACTACCGGTGTGGGCACACTGGCTGGCGGCGATGCGATGAAGTCCAGCACCTCATCAAGCCGAGCGAGTCTCTGGAGTAGCTGATCGACCGCGGCCATCGCTTCTATGCCTCGAGCAGGTCAATCATGGCCCGCACGCGGTACCGGACTCTGGCCGAAGTGTTGGTACTCAGTCGGACCGAACTATCGAAGTCGGGGTCCTGAAAGAGCCTCTGAGTACGACCCAAGACGCGCTGCGGACTTGCTTGCTCCAGTTGTGCATCGCTGACAACGTCGATTGCGACCATCTGGGCGTCGTAGACGCCACCGATCATCTGATCACGCCATTGGGACCCGTCGTGCCGCTGAAACGCGTGCACTCCCCACAGCCGCTCCGCCCAGCCGATAGCTCGATAGAAGCGTTCGCTTAGTTCTGCGATGCGAGATGGCCCTGCTTCGTAGTGCTGCTGCATGAATTCATCAAGCGCGTTGCGGAGACTTCCTCCAAATAGGCGCCAACTGGCCGACAACGCAAAGAACCGCAGGACGGTCTCCACGTCAGACATGTCTGCGTATGCTGCCGATTCCTGCGAACTGATCTTGAGCTGCCGATGGAGGAAGGGGTGCTCTGCCAAGCGAATGATCCGGTCGTTGAGCGGGCCGGCGAAAGCTACATTCCGGATCTCTTGGGCATTTAGTGGTTGCCCACCGCGATTCAGGCGAACAAACACCTCATGCTTTACCCAATCCGGCGTCTTTCGAAGGATCGTGACTGCCCGCAGCGGTCGCATGCCAATAGCTGCTGACGCCTCAGCTGTCAGGTCCCGGAATCGCAATCCCTCAAGGTCGGGCCGTAGCTGAAGCTTGGTGAGGGCAAACTCGTTATTCAGGAACTGGGAAATCGCGGTTAGACGCTGCTTTCCATCGATGACTGCAAAGACGCCGCGGGCCTCTTCGGCTAGGTACACCGGCGGTACGGGTACGTTGAGTAGGAAAGACTCAATCAACTGGCTTTGTCGATCGCGATCCCACCTGTTTCTTCGTTGGTACCGCGGGCTGAGGTCAAGTGAGCCTGAAGCGTGCATCGATGCGATATTTAGAAGGGCCATGTCACTTGACTGGACCACAAGGTCATCTGCTCGTGCCTGCGCCATACTCTGCCAATCGACTCGGTTCTTGGAGTGTTCCTGACTGTACTGGAGGACGTCAGGTGAGGTCTCTTGGTCTCCGGTCATTCGCTGGAGTGCTGTAGCTAGGGTCTCCTTCTGTATCCGACGTGGCAGCTAGGGCTGTCTGCGGCCTGGAATACGGCAGTTGAGGTTGCGGTTTTACTTGAGTACACCACACTCAAGTTTGCACAGGAGGACCCCAGGTGCCCAACGACTTCAACCCCGAGACCGGCGGCAACTCGTTCGATGAGTTCCTCGCCCGGTACCTCGCGGGCGAGCAGGCGCGGCAGGCACGGTCGATCGACCTCAGCCGCTTCCTGACCGCGCGCACGCAGGGCACTCTGCAGCGCGCCGGCCGCTTCGCGCTCGAGCGCGGGCAGACCGAGCTCGACGCGCTGCACGTGCTGCGCGTCATCGTCGAGGACGAGACCGTCGCGCAGGCGATCACGCGCATCGGCGTCGACCCCGAGACCATCGTCACGGCGACCGAGGCGCGGCTGCCCGCGGCATCCGACACCGCCGACGTCGACGCGGCCAACATCACCCAGTCCGCGCAGCGCGCGCTGTTCCACGCCTACCAGGTCGCGCGCTCCAGTGGATCGACGTACATCGAGCCCGAGCACCTCTTCTTCGCGCTCGTCATCAACACGGATGCCCCCGCGGGCCAGGTGCTCGCGCGCGCAGGCGTCACGGCCGAGGCGCTCACCCAGGGCGTGCGCGAGACGGTCGCGCCCGACGGCGCGCCGACGGAGCAGGGCGCGAGCTCAGAGGCATCCGCCACCCCCACCCTCGACAGGTTCGGCACCGACCTGACGGCGCTCGCGCTCGACGGCGAGCTCGACCCGGTCATCGGGCGGGCGAGCGAGATCGAGCAGACCGTCGAGATTCTCAGCCGGCGCACGAAGAACAACCCCGTGCTGATCGGCGAGGCGGGCGTCGGCAAGACCGCGATCGTCGAGGGGCTCGCCCAGGCGATCGTCGCGGGTGACGTGCCCGAGCAACTGCTCGGCAAGCGCGTCGTCGCCGTCGACCTGCCCGCCATGGTCGCCGGCACGCGCTACCGCGGCGACTTCGAGGAGCGGCTCACGAAGCTCATGGACGAGATCGCGTCGCAGCAGGGCGAACTCATCGTCTTCATCGACGAGGTGCACACCGTCGTCGGCGCCGGCGGCCCCGGTGACGGCAGCGGCATGGATGCGGGCAACATCCTGAAGCCCCGCCTCGCGCGCGGCGACCTGCACCTCATCGGCGCCACCACGCTCAGCGAGTACCGCAGCATCGAGAAGGACCACGCGCTCGAGCGCCGGTTCCAGCCGGTGCGCGTCGGCGAGCCGTCTGTGGAGGACGCGATCCTCATTCTCCAGGGGCTGAAGCCCGCGTACGAGGAGCACCACGGCGTCGAGTACACGGATGCCGCGCTGCGCGCAGCCGTCGAACTCGGCCACCGCTACCTCACCGATCGTGTGCTGCCCGACAAGGCCATCGACCTCATCGACCAGGCCGGCGCGCGGCTGCGGCTGCGCCTCGGCGCGAAGGTCGACGTGTCGGCGTTGGTCTCGCGGCTCGGCGAGCTCGAGGCCGACAAGAACCACGCCGTGCAGGCCGAGGACTACGAGGCCGCATCGCGGATTCGCGACGAGATCGGCCGCGTGCAGGGCCGGCTCGACGAGGTGACGTCGGGCGAGGCATCCGCTCGCCGTGCCTCTGGCGACGCCGTCATCGACGAGCCCGAGATCGCGGCCGTCGTTTCGCGCGCCACGGGCATCCCGATCAACCGCCTCACCGAGGGCGAGCGCGAGCGCCTCGCCAACCTCGAGGCCGAGCTGCACGCCCGCGTGATCGGGCAGGACGACGCGGTCGCCGCCGTGGCCCGCTCGGTGCGCCGCAACCGCACCGGCATGGGCGACGCGGGCCGGCCCGTCGGCTCGTTCCTCTTCCTCGGACCGACCGGCGTCGGCAAGACCGAGCTCGCGCGCGCACTCGCGGCCTCGCTGTTCGACGACGAGGGCGCCATCGTGCGCTTCGACATGTCGGAGTTCGGCGAGCGCCACACCGTGTCGCGCCTGGTCGGCGCCCCTCCCGGCTACGTCGGCTACGACGAGGCCGGCCAGCTCACCGAGCGCGTGCGCCGCAACCCCTACTCGATCGTGCTGTTCGACGAGATCGAGAAGGCGCACCCCGACGTGTTCAACCTGCTGCTGCAGGTGCTCGACGACGGCCGCCTCACCGACGGCCAGGGCCGCGTCGTGGACTTCCGCAACACCGTGGTCATCATGACCTCGAACCTCGGGTCGGAGTTCCTCGCATCGCGCTCGGGCGCGCTGGGCTTCGTGGCGTCGACGGATGCCTCTGGGTTCGCGTCGTCCTCTGATGTGCGCGCCCGCGTGATGGCGAAGCTGCGCGAGGCCATGCGCCCCGAGTTCCTGAACCGCATCGACGAGATCGTGCTGTTCCAGAAGCTGTCGTCGGCGGAGATCGCTTCGATCGTGGGCCTGATGCTCGAGGCGACGCGTGCGCGGCTTGGCGCGCGCGGGGTCGGCTTCGAGGTGACGGATGCTGCGGTGTCGTGGCTCGCTGCGCACGGGTACGAGCCGGAATACGGCGCCCGTCCGCTGCGCCGCCTCATCCAGCGCGAGGTCGACGACCGCATCGCCGACCTGTTCGTCGCGGGCTCCGTTTCGGATGGCGCCGGCGCCGTCCGCGTCGACGCCCGCGACGGCGCGCTCGTGGTGTCGCCGGCGCCGGCCGCGCCGCTCGCCGCGGCGGCGTAGCGCTCGCGCGCCGCTCCCACCTACCGAGTACGGAAAGTGCCGGTATCCCTGACGGATACCCGCACTTTGCGTACTCCGTCGCGCGTCGCGCGTCGCGCGGAGGCCGCCCCGCGGCATCCGCTCGCTCACCCGCCGTCGCCGGTCCGCAAAGTGCGGGTATCCACGTCGGATACCCGCACTTTGCGGACCCGCGCGCTCGCGTCGCCCGCGGCTGGTGCGCAAAGAGTGGTACTACCCCGCAAATGGCCACGAATTGCGCACCAGCGGTGATCCGCTCGTGGGTCGGCGGCTGATGGCAGGCTGGGCGCATGCGACGCATCGGTGCGATCTTCCAGCCCGCCTTCCCGCCCGAGCGGCTGCGGTCAGCCGTCGAGGCGGCCGACCGCAGCGGGGTGCACGAGCTGTGGGTGTTCGAGGACTGCTTCCGCGAGGCCGCGTTCTCGCAGGCGGCCGCGGCGCTCGCGTGGAGCGAGCGAGTGCGGGTCGGCATCGGCATCGCGCCGATGCCGCTTCGGAACGTCGCGCTCACCGCGATGGAGATCGCCACGATCGAGCGGATGTTCCCGGGCCGCCTGATCCCCGGGCTCGGGCACGGCGTGCTGTCGTGGATGGGCCAGGCCGGCAGCCGCGTCGCCTCCCCGCTCACGCTCATGCGCGAGTACGTGCCCGCGGTGCGGGCGCTGCTCGCGGGAGACGAGCTGACCCTGTCCGGCCGCTACGTGTCGCTCGACGGCGTGCGGCTCGACTGGCCGCCCGCCTCCGCGCCTGCGGTGTACGCCGCCGGCCAGGGGCCGAAGACGCTGCGGCTCACCGGTGAGGTCGCCGACGGCACCGTGCTCACCGAGGGCACGACCCCGACGATGCTGCGCGACGCGATCGAGCTGGTGGAGGCCGGCCGCGAGGCATCCGCTCGTGGTGGTCGCAACGACATCGTCGTCTACCTGCTCGCGGCGTTCGGCGGCGACGACGCCCGGGCGCGCATGGCGGGCGACGCCGAGCGGTGGGGCTTCGACGACGATCCGGCGAAGTTCGTGGCGGGCGACGTCGACGAGGTCGCCGCGGCGGCCGAGCTGCTGTTCGACGTGGGCGCAGACAGCGTGGTGCTCGAGCCGACGCGCGACGAGCCCGACCTGGAGGCGTTCATGGAGCGGGCGGGGCGGGTGGCGAGCGCGATTCAGGGCTAAACCTGATCCGGCGCCTGAGGCGGCGGCGGCACGTTTGGCGCAGGCGCTGGCGTTCGGCCTCGCCGTGACGGTGATGGGGGTGGGCGATGGCCACGAACGACGGGACGCGCGACGAAGGTCGATTCATCATCGATCCGAAGATGCTGTCGAAGATTCAGATCGTCGACGACGAGGGACGGGTGCGGATAGTCCCCGATGGCGTGCTGTACCTCAGCTCGGACAGCGCGCTATACCTCAGCTCAGATAAAGACGGCCCCGCGATCTTCAAGCCGATCGTCCCGGAGACGACCGGCGTCGGCGGCGGCGGGGTGGCGCCCTCGAAGCCTGAGTCGCCCGCGACCGAGAAGGCCGACGGGTCGAGCGAGGCAAAGGCGCCTGAGGCCACTGAGATCACCGCCGGAAGCACCGCATCGACAGTCGATGTGATCGCGGCCCTCGCCGCAGCCCGGCGGACGACGACTGCGGTCGATGCCCAGATCGATGCGCTCGGAGATGCTGGTCTGCGCGAGCGATACGTGTCCGCCCTGATCGCAGAGCAGGAGGACCTGGATGCATCCATCGCATGGGCCGCATCGAGTGACGCGCAGTTGCTAGGCGCCGTTGGCGAGTCGCGACGCGGTGGCATCGCCGAGGAGCTGCTGCGCGCGAAGTACGGTGTGCGCCGGGAGGACGCCGCGCTCGCGTCGAAGCGCGTGGAGTTCGAGGAGCAACGAGTTCGGCTGTTCGAACAGCTCGTCGAGTACTCGAAGGAGTTCATAAAACAGCGCCGCGCATGGCGCAGCCTCAGCAAGTGGGCGCCCTGGCTGCTGCTCCTCATGCTGCTCGCCTCTATCGGCCTATCGATCGCGGTCATCTCGCTGGTCGGCGCCGGGCGAATCGACGGATGGCAGGGCGGACTGCTGATCTTCGTGCTCGCGCTCATGGCGGTCTCACCGGCCACGCTGCTGCTCATCGAGCGTCCGCTGCAGGGGATCGACTCGTGGAAGCCGACCGAGCTCAAGGCGCCATCGACGGGCGCAGGCGGCGAGTCCGACTCCGATGGTGCGGATGCAGACACGGCGGGCGAGGATGCGGAGGGCGACGCGGGCAAGCCGGCCGGCGCGCCCGGCTGACATCGGGCGCGCCACCGGTCACGCGACCGCGGCGGACTCCGAGGCGGCGGGACGCGGGTCGAGGTGCACGCCCGCGAGCATGCAGCGCACCGACCCGCCGGCGAGCTCGATCGTCGGCACGTCGAGCGGGAGCAGCGTGCATGATGCTTCGATCGCCGCGCGCTGGGCCGCGGTGAGGGATGCGACGCCGCGCGCCGACATGGCGAGCAGGCGCCCGTCGGCGCCGGTCAGCTCGATCGCGTTGCCCGCGAAGTCGCGTACCTGCTGCGGCGTGAGTTCGATCACGGTCCGTCCGCGGGCACCCAAGCGATCCAGCACCTGCGCACGCCGTGCCTCGTCGCGGATCATGCTCGAGCCGATCAGCACGAAGTCGGACGCCACGCACATCAGCACGTTGGTGTGGTACACCGTGTTGCCGTCCTCGTCGATCGCGTCGAAGGCCATCGGTTCGAACCCGAAGTTCGTGCAGAAGCGCTCCAGGGCGACGGGGTCGGCGCGGTTCGACCGGCACACGAAGGCGAGGCGGCTCACGTGGTCAAGCACCATCGCCCCCGTGCCCTCGAGGAACACGCCGTCCTCCGCAAGTCCCGAGTAGTCGATGACGTCCTGCACGCGGTACTCGCGCTTGAGCATCTCGATGACGTCCCACCGGCGCTCCAGGCGACGGCTCGGGTTGTACATCGGGTAGATCGCGACGTGGCCGCCGGCGTGGGTCGAGAACCAGTTGTTCGGGAAGACGCTGTCGGGTGTCGCATCCGCATCGTCCTCGAAGAGGTGCACGTCGACGCCATGGGCACGCAGTCGCTCGACCGCCTCGGTCACCTCACGGTAGGCAGATCGCGAGATCACGTCCGAGCGATCGGCGTCGCCGCGAGCCTGGAACGTGTTGTCGGCCTCGGTCTCGGGGTTGGGGCGGAAGCGATGCGGTCGAACCATGACGACCGCGGAAGGGGCGTGCACGTCGTCACACTACCGGCGAGTAGGCGCCGATGAACCCGAACAGGTCCTTCGGGTCTTCGGGCTCGGCGACGAGGTCGATGCGCTGTGCGAAGTCGGTGCCTGCGACGTCGTCGCGCAGGTAGCGCAGTGCCGAGAAGTCCTCGATCGCGAAGCCGACGGAGTCGAAGACGGTGATCTCGTCCGTCGCCGAGCGCCCGGAGGCTTTCCCCGCGAGGACACGCCAGAACTCCACGGGCGCGAACTCCTCGGGCATCTGCTGCAACTCGCCCTCGATGCGGGTCTGCGGCTCGTGCTCGACGAATACCCGGCCCCGCAAGAGGATCTCCGGGTCGAGCTCCGTCTTGCCCGGGCAGTCCCCGCCGATCGCGTTCACGTGCGTGCCGGGCGCGACGTCGACCGACTCGAGCACGCGCGCCTGGGCCTTGTCGGCCGTGCAGGTCGTGATGATGTCCGCGCCCAGAGCGGCATCCGCCCCGCTCGCCGCGACGTGGAGCTCGAAACCGAGGGGGAGCAGGTTGCGCGCGAACTTCGCGATGGCGTCGGGGTCGGTGTCCCAGACCCGCAGCGACCGGATGCCGAGGCGTTCGCGGAACGCCATGGCCTGGAACTCGGCCTGGCTGCCCGTGCCGATCATCGCCATGGTCGTGCTCTCGGGGCGCGCGAGGTGGCCCGCGACCATCGCCGAGGTGGCGGCCGTGCGCAGCGCGGTGAGCAGGGTCATCTCTGCGAGGAAGGTCGGGTAGCCGTTGTGGACGTCGGCGAGCACGCCGAATGCGGTCACGGTCGGGAACCCGCGGGCGGGATTCGACGGATGCCCGTTGACGTACTTGAACCCGTAGGTCTCGCCGTCGCTCGTTGGCATGAGCTCGATCACGCCGAACGGAGTGTGGCTGGCGATGCGCGGGGTGCGCTCGAAGCCCTGCCAGCGTCGGAAGTCGGCCTCGATCGCGTCCATCAGCCCGCGGAGGACTGGGCCGATGCCGCGGCTGCGCACCCAGCGTGCCATGTCGTGCACGTCGACGAATCCGGTCATGCGGCTGCCTCCCGATCGGATGCAAGTGAGAGCAGTGCGTCCAGTTGGCGCGGTGCGGCGGGACGGACGAGGGGAGGTGCACGCCGGCGGCGCGGTACTCCGCGATGCGGGCACGCACGTCGTCGATCGTGCCCGTCGCGGTCAGCCCGGTGACGTAGGACTCGGGGATCGCTCGGGCGAGTGCCTCCTTGCCGCCTGCGGTGAACGCCGCCTCGAACCCGGCGAGATCGTCGCGGTCGATGGTCGGCTCGCCGACGGTGAGCTTGGCGCGCGGCGTGCTGCGATAGGTGAACTTCGTGGCGACCTCCCAGCGCATGGCGTCGATCGCCGCCGCACGGTCGTCCTCGATCGACGTGTTGACCAGCTGAGCGATGCGCAGCCGGTCGGGGTCGCGGCCGGCGCGATCGCTGCCCTCGCGGAGCACGGCGATGGCATTCGCGGCGTACTCGGGCGAGGCGCCGGCATCGAGCAGCGCGCCGTCGCCGATCGCGCCGGCGTTCAGCAGGCCCTTCCGCGTCGTCGCCGCGATCCAGATCGGGATCTCCGGGCGAACGGGCGTGAAGTTCAAGCGGGCGCCCCGCATCTGCACCTGGTCGCCGTCGAGATCGACCGTCTCCCCGCGCAGCAGCCGCCGAATCGCGTCGACGTACTCGTTCAGCGTCGGCAGCGGGTCGGTGAGCGGTACGCCGTTCCGGTCGGCGTGCTTGGCCGTGTACGCGCCGAGCACCAGCACCATGCGTCCGCCCGACAGTTCGTCGAGGGTCGCCGCGGTCTGCGCCATCACCAGCGGACTGCGCAGCTTCACGACCTGGGTCGTGCCGAGCTGCACCCGGGACGTCGACAGGGCCATCGCCGAGAGCGCGGAGGCCGAGTCGCGGTTCGTGAAGAGCGTCTCCGAGAAGAACGCCATGTCGAACCCGTGCGCCTCGGCCGCCGATGCCACGTCGGCGAGTCCGCGCACGTCGACCGAGGGGTCGTAGCCCGTCGCGAGCCCGAGTGCATCATGGGGGAGTGCGGTCATAGTGGTGCGTGTGTCCCTTCAGGGTATTGCGGCGGGATGCTCGAGCACGAGCTTGCCCAGGAGGCCCCCGTGCTCCATGCGGCGCTGTGCGTCGTCGATGTCTGCGATGTCGTAGGTGCCCGCGATGGCGGGCGCGATGCGTCCGGCGCGTACGGCCGGCCAGAGGTCGCGGCGCACGCCGGCCATAGCGTGGCGCCGCTCGTCGGCGGTCAGGCTGCGCAGTGACGAGCCGGTGAGCACCAGGCGACGGCGGATGACGCTGCGCAGGTCGATCTCGACGGTCGAACCGCCGAGCAGGCCCACCGAGAGCCAGCGGCCCCGAGCCGCCAGCGAGGTCGACGCGATGAGGGCGACCTCGACGCCGCCGACGAGATCCATGATGACGTCGACCTCGGGGAGGCAGCCGTCCGCGACCGGCGTTACGAATACCGACTCGGCACCGAGTGCCCGCAGCGGCTCGACCCATTGCGCGTCCCGTACGAGCGCGATCGGCATCGCACCCAGCGCGCGGGCGGCCTGCACCGCGAGGTGACCGACGCCGGAGTTGGCTCCCGTGACGAGCACCCGGTCGCCCGGAGTCACGCCGCCGAGCGCAACGAGGTTCCACCATGCCGTCGCGAGTGCCTCCGGGAGCACCGCGGCGACCGCCGGATCGATGCCGGAGGCGTCGAGCACAAGACCGGGGTCTGCGTCCACCCACGTGCCGTACCCGCCGCTGCCCAGCAGCGCGCAGACTTCGTCACCGGGAGCGAACGTGCCGGTCGGGTCTGCCTCGACACGGCCCGCGCATTCCAGCCCGGGAACGGCGGACTCACCGGGAGGCGGACGATAGTCGCCGTCGCGCTGCAGCAGATCGGCCCGGTTGACACCCGAGTGCGTCGTGCGAATCCGTACGCGGTCCACTACGCCTGCCACCTCGGGTCACGGAACTTCGAAGGCGCGACCGCTCGGCCGTCTCGCACCCGCACGACGCCGTCGCTCAGCACCGTCTCGACGGCGAGCGTCTCGGGGTCGAGCACGAGAAGGTCGGCTGCGGCCCCGGGGCGGACCAGCCCGAGGTCGCCGCGCTGCAGAGCTTCCGCGGGGTTCGCCGTCACGAGCCCGAACGCCTCTTCCAGCGAGAGGATGCCCTCGCTCTCGAGGGCCCGCACCGTGCCGAGCAGGTCGAGGTGCCGGTCGTAGAGCTCGTATGAGCCGTCCGCGATCTCGCGTGGAACGGACGCGTTGCCGTCCGTCGAGAGCGACAGGCGTTCCAGCGGTACTTCGGCATCGAGCAGACGGCGCACCGCCTCGACGGGCGAGAGCGCCCCGGCCACGCGCCCCGGGCGCAGCAGCGGGTTCACGTCGACGCGGCAGCCCGCGCCGCCGAGCCGGATCGCGGCCGCGAGCGTCTGCTCGGTGTAGTTGGCGTGCGTGACCTGCACGATGGGCCGGTCCACGCCGGACTCGACGAGCGCGACCTCGAGGTCGCGGGCTGGGTCATCGCCCATTCCGAGGTGGGCGTGCAGGAGGGCGGCGCCGCCGGTCATGCGGCCCACCCACTCGAGCTCCCGCAAGAGGGAGACGAGCTCTGCGGCATCCGGTGCCGTGGCCAGGTGCTCGCCCAGCGCCACCTTCACGCCGACGAGGTCGGGGATCAGGTACACATCGGAGCGGATTCCTCCGGTCAGCGTCCGCGGCGGCCAGATGAAGCCGCCGGTCATCGCGACGGCGCGAACGCCCTGCTGCCGGTAGGCCCGCGCGAGGGCGAGCAGCCCTTCGAGCGGGCGAGTGAGCGGGTCGACGCCGGGCATCGCCACGCACGTCGTGATACCCGCCTCGAGTACGGCATCGACCGGCAGTTCCGGGATTCGGCTGGCGTAGCCTCCGCCTCCTCCGCCTCCCATGATGTGGAGGTGGCCGTCGACGAGTCCGGGAGTGACGAGCTTTCCGGTGCAGTCGAGCTCGATCGCATCCGGTGCGCCCGGGGGAACGGCCTCAGGGCCGGACGCATGCGGCCCGACCCCGAGGATCGTGCCCGCGGCGGTCCAGACGTCGGCCGGCACGAAGCCGGTCGGCGAAAGCACCGAGCCGCCGCGGAGCACGTGGAACTGCATGGTGGGACTACTCTCCGCCGTTGATGGTGACCGCGTCGACCAGCAGGTCGGACAGGCCCCACGTCTCGCCGATCTCGGCGTAGGTGCCGTCGTCGATCAGCGACTGGAGTGCTGCGGCGACCGCGTCGCGCAGCTCGGTGTTGTCCTTCGCGACGGCGATGCCGACCGGGATCTCCGAGAGCGGCTCGTCGACCAGCGCGTAGGTGTCGGGCTCGAGCTCGCCGGCCATGTACCGCACCGACTCCGCACCGCGGATGGTGGCGTCGGCACGACCCTGCTCGAGCTGGATGAGCGCATCGGCGGTGCTCGAGGCGGGGATGATCTCGATCGGCTCGTCTGCCGCGCAGCGCTCCGCGCTGACCGCGTTCACCGCGTCCTGGTAGCCGACGTCACCCACGTCGATCACGACGCTGCCGCCGCAGAGGTCCTCGACCGTGGTCAGGTCGGTGCGGTCGATCATCGTGAACAGCTGCGGGCCCGTGCGGAAGTAGTCGACGAAGTCGACCGTCTCGCGACGGCTCTCGAGGTCCTGCATCGCCGACTCGACGAGGTCGAGGCGACCGGTGGCGAGCGACGGCAGGTACTGCTCGTACGGCTGCTGCTCGAACACCGCCTCGACGCCCAGTCGCTCGGCGATGGCGCGGGCGAGGTCGATGTCGAACCCCTGGCGGTTCTCGGGGTCCTCGTCACCCTCCGGCAGGAATGCCATCGGGGGTAGACCGGGCTGTTGCCGATGAGCAGCTGCCCGGAGTCGGCGATCGCGGCGGGCAGGCCGAACTCGCTCGCCTCCGTGGTGGTCTCAGGGGCCTCGGCGTCGGTCGTCGCACAGGCGGTCAGCAGGACGCCGACCCCCAAGAGCGCGGCGGCTGTGGCGATGGTGCGCATGTGTTGCTCCTTACTGTGCGGCCCCGCAGGGCGGGCCGCGACTGGTGAGAGTCGGGTGTTGGTGCTGGGTTATGAACACCCTGCACGCGCTCGATCGCCGGAGTCACTCACCATCTTGTCGAGTTTTCGCCTCGTACCTACACTGATGGTCCATCTTCGCACCGAGTCGGGAGTCTCCCATGGTCGTGAGTATCGAGCGCATCGCCCGCCTGCCCGAGTTGCGGTCGCCCATCGTCGCAGGTGCCCGGGGCGCGGAGCGTGAGATCCGGTGGGTGCACGTCTCAGAAGTCGAGGACCCCACGCCGTGGCTGCAGGGCGGCGAGCTCCTGCTGACGACAGGTTTGCGCCTGCACAGCGGCGACGAACTCGCCGCCTTCGTGCGGCGGTTGTCGGACGCCGGCGTCGCGGGGATCGGCTTCGGCATCGGCCTCGAGCACGAGACGGTGCCCGATGAGATGCTCCGCGAGGCAGACGAGCTCGGCATCCCGCTCCTCGAGATTCCCGTCGACGTGCCCTACATCTCGATCTCCGAGGCGGTGTCGAACATGCTCGCGGCGGAGCGGTACGAAGCCATCACGCAGGCGTTCGAGGCGCAGCAGGCGTTGACGAGGGCCGCGCTCGCAGGCTCGGGAGAGACGCTCGTCCACGAGATCTCCCGCCAGCTGCGCGGGTGGGCCGTCAGTACGGACGGCTCCGGCCGCCCTACCGCTGCCTGGCCGAACGCGGCCGCCGCGAATGTCTCCGAACTGCTCCCCGACCTGATGCGCGCCCGTCACCAGGCGTCGCCGACGGCCACCGCGATCGTCGCCGACGGTGCATCCACCGTGATCCACTCGCTCACCACCGACGGGCTTCCCCGGGGCTTTCTGATCGCCGGCGTCGACCGGTCGATGGGCACGTTCGAGCGCCTCGTACTGCAGGCGGCCGTCTCCCTCCTGACGTTGGAGTCGGAGCGTACCCGCGTACTCAACTCGCGTCTCCGGCGTTTGCAGGCAGATGCGCTGCGTCAGCTCCTGCGCAGCAGGAAGCCTCCGTTCGACGCCGGCCGCCAGATCGCCGGCTGGAATCTCGACCCGCTCGAGCTGCGCGTCGCGGTGGTCGCCGTGCCCAACGATGCCGCGCCGACCGCGCTCGACGGACTGTTCGGCGCGCTCGCCGACCACGAGTTGCCGGGCGTCGCATGTCAGGTCTCCTCCGATTCCCGAGGAGCCCAGCTCGCTCTGCTCGTCGGCAGCGACCTCGACCTCGACATGCTCTTCGACGCCGCGGGGCTCCCCGGCAGCACGGTGATCGGCATCGGCGAGTCTGTCGCGGTCGACGAGCTGCACCGCGGGTACCGCACCGCGGTCAACGCTGCCTCCATCGGCCGCCTGGAGCGGCGGCGAACCACTCGCTTCGACGAACTCCCGGCGCTCCAGCTGCTCTTGCGTGGCGAGGAGTCCGCCACGGTCCGCTCGTTCGCCACTCGTGTGCTCGGTCCGTTGGCCGCGCCCGTCACCGATGCGAAGTCGATCGAGTTGCGCCGCACCCTCGACGCGTTCCTCAGCGCGAACGGGCATTGGAACGAGGCCGCCGCTTCCCTCGGTGTCCACCGGCACACTTTGAAGGCACGGATCGGCCGCATCCATGAGTTGACCGGCCGCGATCCCGACTCCGCATACTCGCGGATGGAGCTCTGGCTCGCGGTGGTCGCGGAGGGTGCGATCGAAGCAGACGACTAGGTTTCGACCGGATGCACACCTCGTGCGACCGAATCACGACATTCTGTCGACTGCGCGCGACTCGCTCGATGGGTTTACTGGACTCACCCGAGAGGAGCACGGATGACCGACCCCAACGACCTGCTCGACGTGCGACGGCATCGACGTCGCCACGTCGGACGATGGCTCTGGGCCGTCGTCATCCTCGTGGCCGCCGCGTGGGTGGTGCGCGCCTTCGCCCTCGGTGATATCGAGTGGCCCATCGTCGCCCAGTACTTCACCGCCGACCTGATCCTCCGCGGGCTCGTCAACACGATCGTCATCACCATCACCTCGATGCTGCTCGGCATCGTGCTCGGCGTGATCGTCGCGGTCATGCGGCTGTCGAGCAATCCGGTCGCCCAGGCGGTGGCAGCCGCCTACGTCTGGTTCTTCCGAGGCGTGCCTGTGCTGCTCCAGCTGCTGCTCTGGTACAACCTCGCCCTGGTCTTCCCGACCATCGGCATCCCGGGCATCTGGGAGGAACGCACCATCGTCCTGATGACACCGTTCCTCGCCACACTCCTCGGACTCGGGCTCCACCAGAGCGCCTACACCGCGGAGATCGTGCGTGGCGGCATCCTCTCGGTCGACCGAGGGCAGACCGAGGCCGCGAACTCGCTCGGCATCAGCGGCGTCGCCGTACTCCGGCGGATCGTGCTCCCGCAGGCGATGCGCGTGATCATCCCGCCGCTGGGCAACGAGGTCATCTCGACGTTGAAGACCTCGTCGCTGGCTGCGGTCGTCACCTATGGCGAGCTGCTCCAGAGCGCGCAGCTCATCTACTACGCCAACAACCGCATCATCGAACTGCTCATCGTGGTGACCATCTGGTACCTGATCATCGTGTCGATCCTCGCGGTCGGGCAGTTCTTCCTCGAGCGCAGGGTCGGGCGCGGGTTCGCCCGCCGAACGCCCGGTGTCGGTCGAGCACGCGGTCGCACCGGCAAGGTGCTCGCGGGAAGCGGGAGCGAAGCATGACGCAGGCGATCGTCCAGGCGCGCGGCGTGACGAAGAGCTTCGGACACCTCGAGGTCCTCACAGGTATCGATCTGTCCGTGGGCCGCGGCGAAGTGGTCTGCCTGATGGGGCCGTCCGGGTCGGGCAAGAGCACGTTCCTGCGGTGCATCAACCGACTCGAGAACCCGGACGGTGGGGTGATCGTGGTCGGCGATCACGTCATGGGCTGGCGCGAGTCGGGCGGGGAGCTGTACGAGCTGTCGCCGAAGGAACTCGCACAGCAGCGCGCCGGCATCGGCATGGTGTTCCAGAGGTTCAACCTCTTCCCGCACATGACCGCGCTCGAGAACGTCATCGAGGCGCCGGTGCAGACGAAGCAACTGACGAAGCGCGATGCCGTGGAGCGTGCGCGCACCCTGCTCGAACGGGTCGGGCTCGCGGAGAAGGCCGACGCCTACCCCTCGGAGCTGTCGGGCGGCCAGCAGCAACGCGTCGCGATCGCACGGGCGCTCGCCACAAACCCCTACCTGATGCTCTTCGACGAGCCGACGTCAGCGCTCGATCCCGAGCTCGTCGGCGAAGTCCTCGACGTCATGCGTGGCCTCGCCGCGGAGGGCATGACGATGATCGTCGTCACGCACGAGGCGTCCTTCGCCCGCGACGTGGCCGACCGGATCGTGTTCATGGACGGCGGTCGCATCGTCGAGGAGGGCGCGCCCGACGAGATCCTCGTGCATCCGCAGCATCCGCGCACTAAGGACTTCCTGGCCCGCGTCTCGGGCGCACACGGCCCGGCCAACCACTGAACCCCGACCAGAAAGGTCACGAATGACGTCCTCCACGACTCCCCGCGCCTACGACCTGTGGGGTGTTCCCTTCGACGGCGGCTCCACGCTCGGCCGGCCGGGTTCGCGCTACGCGCCGGCACGCATCCGCGAGTCCCTCGGCTGGATCACGCAGCGCATCCAGGGCGACGAGGTCTACTCGCTCGAGTCGAACTCGGTGCACGTGCTGCGTACCGACATGATCGACGACCGCGGCAACGCTGAGTTGCAGGAGCATGACCTCGAGGCATCCCTTCGGAACTGCTCGCAGGTCGTCTCGGAGTCGCTCGGTCGCGGCCGCGTGCCGATCGTGCTCGGCGGCGACGACTCGCTGCTGTTCCCCGTCGCGCGTGGCATGCACGACGCGCTCGGCGGCCGCATCGGCATCATCCACTTCGATGCGCACCTCGACCTGCTCGACTCGAACCCGCACCAGGGACGGTTCAGCCAGTCCAGCGGCATGCGTCGCAGCCTCGAGCTCGATCGCATCGGGCCCGCCGATTGCATCCAGGTGGCATCGCGTCACTTCAACTTCCCGTCGTCGGGAGCGTTCAAGCACGACCATGGGCTGGCGCACATCACCGCGCGCGAGTTCCAGTCGCTCGGTCCCGCTGAGGCCGCGCGTCAGATCTTGGACCATGTCTCGGGGGCCGACCACTTGTTCCTGTCGTTCGACATCGACGCGATCGACCCGGCATTCGCGCCCGGGTCGGGTGCGCACGAACCCGGCGGGCTGACCTCGGGGAGGCCCTCGAGGTCGTGCGCCTGCTGGCGCCGCACTGCGAGGCGCTTGCGATCACGGAGGTGAACCCGATGGTGGACCTCGCCGACGCGACCTCGACGCTCGCCGCGTACCTTCTGTTCCACTTCGCGGTGTTCGGCTCGCACGGTGCGGTTCCCCAGGTATCCGGCGACACGGCGGCGGTCGAGGCTGCGTCGTGACGGAGCCCGCGGGGTACGACGGGTTCCGCGGTGAGGGCGGGCGCCTCGCCGAGGCGCAGCTCGATCACCTGCAGACGCATCGCACGAGCCTCCTCGGCGACTCGCTGCCCTACATCCACGAGTTCGACAAGGCGCACCTCGTGGCCCTCGCCGAGGCCGACCTGCTGACGTCCGACGAGGCATCGGCGCTGCTTTCCGCGATGCGGGAGATGGAGCGTGAGGGCATTGCAGAGGCGCGGGAGCGCGCGGGCGGCGGCATGCACTCCGCAGAGCACTACCTGATCGGCCGCTTGGGCATCGCGCTGGGTGGGCGGATCAACCTCGGTCGCAGTTCGGGCGACCTGATCGAGGTCGCGCGGCGACTCACGGTGCGCTCGCAGCTCGACGTCCTGCTCGGACGTCTCGCAGGCCTCCGAGCGGCGTTGCTGGCCCTCGCGGAGGCGCACGCCGAGACGGTCATGCCCGGCTACACGCACGGACAGCACGCGCAGCCCACGACGCTCGGCCATTGGGCGGCCATGTTCGAACGCGCGCTGGCACGCGACACGGCGCGCGTGGAGGAGGCGTACGCGCGAGTGAACCTCTCACCCGCAGGCGCCGCGATCATGACCGGGAGTGACTTCCCGCTGGATCGCGCCCGCACTGCGGAACTGCTCGGCTTCGATGCGCCGCTCGCGAACACGATGGACGCAATCCTCAGCCACGACCTCGAGATGGAACTCGCTGCGGTCTACGCGGTCGACGGTGCGACCCTCGGTCGCATGGCGGACGACCTCTTCCTCTGGACCACGGTCGAGTTCGACTTCATCGAACTGCCCGATCGGTTCTGCGGCACCAGCTCGATCATGCCCCAGAAGAAGAACCCCGATGCGCTCGAGGCAGTCAAGTCGGCCGCGGGCCAGTCGCTCGGTGTGCTGGTCTCCATCGTCTCCGCCGAACGGGGGCCCACCGGGTTCCCGATCCTCGAGCGGCGCTCGACCCAGGACGCGCTCTGGGCGACGGCGAAAGACCTCGCGACCAAGGCCGGCGACCTGACCGGGATCATCGCCGACATGTCGGTGCATTCCGATCGCATGGAGCGTGCCGCGGGTTCGCACTGGGCACAGGTCACCGACCTGTCGAGCGCCCTGGTGCGCACGACCGGCATCGATTGGCGGCGGGCACACCAGATCGTCGGGCGATTCGTGCGTGACTGCATCGACGCGGGCGTGACGCCGGGCGCAGCGACGGTTGCGCACTTGGATGCGGTCACAGCTGAGGTGCTCGGTGGGCCGAGCGGACTTTCGGAGGCTGAGTTCGCCGAGGTGATGTCGGCTCGAGCGTTCGTCGAACGCCGGGTCATGTTCGGGGCGCCCGCGCCGTCGGCAGTCCTTCGAGAGGTCACGAGTGCGCGCATCGAACTCAAGGCACTGGTCGCCCGCAACGGCGCGCGCGAGCGGCGTGCCGTGGAGGCACACGTGCTCCTCGAGCAGGAGGTCGACCGTCTCACCGCGTGACGGCGGCGCGGCGTAGCGTGTGAGGCGTGGCCGACGCGGAGAAGTACGACGTCAAGCGGGCGCGGCGCGAGCTCTACGGGGCATCCGCTCGCGATTTCGTGCTCGTGGACGTGCCGCCCATGCGGTACCTCGCCGTCGACGGGCACGGCGACCCGAACACGGCGCGCGCGTACGCCGAGGCGATCGAGGCGCTGTACCCGGTGGCGTACGCGGTGAAGTTCGCCTCCAAGCGTGCGGGCCGCGACTTCGTGGTGGCGCCGCTCGAGGGGCTGTGGCGGGCCGACGACCCGTCGGCGTTCGTGCGCCGCGACAAGAGCGCCTGGAGCTGGACGATGCTGATCGCGCAACCCGACTGGGTGGACGAGCAGATGGTGGCGGATGCCGTCTCCGGCGCCCGCGCGAAGGCCGATCGGCCTGCGCTCGACCTCGTCGAGCTGCGGGAGGTGCGCGAGGGGCGGTCGGCGCAGATCCTGCACGTCGGGCCCTATGACGCAGAGGGACCGACGCTCGCATGGCTGCACGACGAGTGGATGCCCGCGCACGGGCTCACCTTCAACGGCGACCACCACGAGATCTACCTGGGCGACGCGCGGCGCACCGCGCCCGAGAAGCTCCGCACGATCCTGCGGCAGCCGGTGCGGCCAGCCTGAGTGACACCTGTGCAGGATTATTAGCTACAGCTATAATTGGCACATGTCTGATCTGATCCGCACGACCCGAGCCGACCTCGGCTGGTCGGGTGCTGCGCTCGCCGAGCGTCTCGGCGTCACCGTCGGTGCGATCTCACAGCTCGAGCGCTCGGAGCGGGAGGGCACCATCAAGATGGACTCCCTCGAGCGTGCGCTCGCCTCCATGGGTCGGCGGCTCACGCTCAGTGCCCGAGCCGACAGCGCCCTCGGCGACTACACGCCGGCGGCGGTCACCGACCAGGTGAACGACGCGCTCGATGACCGGGACGGCAGTTTCGCGCTGCGGATCATCACCCACGCGGCATCCGTGTTGCGTGATGACGTCGACGGGTTGAGCGACGCGGAGCTGCGTGAGCGGCCGTCGCAGATCAAGGACCAGCGCTGGGAGCAGCTGTTCCGCGCGGTCTACGGGGGTGCGATTCCGCCCGAGCGTCGCCCCGACTGGGCCGAGCCCCAGCGACTCAACCGTCGCTGGTACGTCTCGCGGTTCGCCCGCTTCGCGAGAAGGCGAAAGTGACCACGCCAGAGCGGCTTCGTGCACTGAACATCTTCATCGACGAGAACTCGCTGGCGACGCGATGAAGCGCGAGTTCGACACTTCGACCGTGCGCGAGCTCCTCGATGAGCTCGTTCGGCGGTTGGAGGCGCGCGGCGTCACCGGCAGCATCCGCGTCGGCGGCGGCGCCGCGATGCTGCTGCGATTTCCGGATGAGCCGGATGTGCGTGTCACGAGCGACATCGATGCGTTGATCGAACCCGACGACGAGGTCGAAGCGGTCGTCGCCGAGATGGCCGCCGATCTCGGTCTGCCGTCGCGCTGGCTCAACGCGGCGGGCCGTTCCTGGCTGCGCGTCGAGACAGAGCGAACTGACGATCCTGTATCGGTGACCGTCGCAACCGAGCGCGAGCTCATCGCCATGAAGATGGCCGCGGGTCGCGACAAGGATCTCGTGGACCTGAGTATCGTCGCGCGCCATCTCGGCATCAGCGAACCGGACGAACTCGTTCGCATCGCGTACGACGTCTACGGGGAGGACGCGGTGGAGTTGCCTGACGGACGTGACTCGTATCGGTGGTTCGCCGAAGCGGTGATCGCGGAGGCGAATCGACCTCGGCGCGGGCGCAGGCGACGCTGATCGCGGCCGCTGGTGCGCAGAGTGTGGCGTTCCGGGGAGTTCACCACTGTTCGCGCACCAGCAGCGAGCGACGGGCGCTGCCGATGGTGCGCAAAGTGTGGCGTACCGGGGCGTTCACCACGATTTGCGCACCAGCGGCGGCGGGTGCGGACGCGTCAACGCGAGAACAGGCGCGAGAAGAACCCGGGCTCGGCCGCGTGGCCCTCGCAGCGCCGGCTGCGGGGGACGCCGCGCATGACCTGGTCGACGTGCTGGCCGCATCCGGCCCAGGTGGTCTTGCCGCACTTCCGGCAGGTGACTGCGCTGCACATGTGATGGATCTCTCCGTCTCGTTCGGGGCAGGGTGAAAATACCTAGGGGGTATTGCCTCCCAAGATACCCGAGAGTATCGGATGCCACGAATCGGCGCCCGCGCGACGGTGCTACTCCGGCCCCATCTCACCCGTGACGACGGGGCCGGCGAGGGAGTAGGTCGCCGAGAAGGCGCCGCTCTCGTACGTGCGAGGCGGGCCCGCGAGCGAGTAGGTGGCTGGCATCGCGCCGTCGAAGAGGCGCTTGCCCGAGCCGAGCGCGACCGGATACACCCAGAGCTTCAGCTCGTCGACGACGCCCGCGTCGAGGAGCGTGCGCAGGAGGTCGCCGCTGCCGATCACGTGCACCCGCTCGAAGCGGTCGCGGAGGGCGCCGGCCTGCTCAGCGGCATCCGTCAGCATCTCGGTGCCCGCCCAGGCGGGCTCTGTCAGTGTGCGCGAGGCGACGAACTTCGGCACCGCGTTGAACTTCGCGGCGATGGGATTCGAGTCGCCGAACGCGGGCCAGTAGGCGGCGAAGATGTCGTAGGTGCGGCGGCCGAGCAGCAGCGCGTCGAGGCGCTCGATGTCGGCGAGGATCTCGGCGCCCGACTCGGCCTCGGCGAACGGCGCCTGCCATCCGCCGTGCGCGAACCCGCCCGACGGGTCCTCATCCGGCGCGCCCGGCGCCTGGTACACGCCGTCGATCGTCGTGAACATGCTCGCCATGATGATGCCCATGCGGCGCCCCCTTTGTGACCGAACGGCACGGCCCGATCGGATGCTACGCCCCTCCTCCACAGGGCGCATCGCCTTCAGGTCGACGTCGCGTCGACGCGCCCGGGGTCGCTCAGCTGGCGGACGCGACGAAGCTCCTCTGCGACGGAGGGAGCGAAGCGCATGCATAATGTAAGCATGCCGAACGTGCTGATTCGCGACCTGGCGCCCGAGGTGCATGCGGCGCTCGTCGAGCGTGCCGAGCGGCGCGGACAGTCGTTGCAGCAGTACCTGTCGCAGGAATTGGCGAAGCTCGCCGCCCGGCCGACCGTCGCCGAGCTGTTCGCCGAGATCGAGGCACGGGGTGACGGCGTCGCCCTCGAACGCGCGGACGTGGTCGACGCGATCCGTGCCGGCCGCGAGCGACGCACGTGATCGTGGTCGACGCGTCGGTCGTGGTCGAGGCACTCGTGGGTGACAGCGGGGCGGATGCCACGCGAGCGCTGCTCGCCTCCGACGAGCTCTGGGCGCCCGACCTCCTCGATGTCGAGGTCGCATCCGCGCTGCGCGGGCTGTGGCTCGCGGGCCGCGTCGACGAGGGCCGGCTCGACCGTGCGGTCGACGATCTCGCGCGGCTGCGAGTGGAGCGGCATCCGTCGGCCTCACTCGTGCGTGCGGCGCTCCGGCATCGGAGCAACCTCACGACCTACGACGCCATGTACGTTGCACTCGCCGAGGTGCTCGGGTGCGCACTCGTCACCGGTGATCGGCGGTTGGCGGCAGCATCCGGCATCGACTGCGACGTCGAGGTCGTCTGAGCGCTGCCTCGGCCGAGCAACACCCCGGCTGCGTGCCAACACTGGACGCATCGACCGCGTCGGATGCGCCGTGGGAGCATGGTGGCAACCGAGGGGGCGCGGTGAGCGAGTCGACGAAGAAGCGGTGGTGGATCATCGCGGCGGGGGCCGTCGCGACGGCGTTCCTCGGCGCCTTCGGCGCATGGCTGTGGAACGAGCTCGCCGGCCCGCGGTTGGCCGACGCGTTCGGCGGCGACCCGATCGCCGTGCACGTCTCCGACTGGCAGGACGGATGCAACGCATTCGCGGTGCCCGAGTCGCTGCTCGAGTCGATCCCGGCTGAACCGAGTGATCGTGAACTGTTCGTCGCCGAGATCGACGGCGCCTGGGTGGTCGAGCACGGAGGCATCCCGCTCGCACCGCGAGTGATCGAACTGACCATCCACGGGCTCGACACGGGCGTGGTGACCGTCCACGACATCGACGTGGTCGACTTCGAGGAGGTCGAACTCGACGAGGACGTGGTCGTGGTGCGCGAGTGCATCCCGCACGGCGGGCCCGGCGACGTGTCGCTGCTCGCCATGGATATGAGCAGCACGCCACCGGTCGTGGGACTCAGCGACCCCGAGCTTCGGTTCCCATTCGAGGTCGCCGTCGATGATCCGGAGCACTTCGACCTCGAGGTGCTCAACTCGGGTGACGGATGCTACTGCCGATGGGGGCTCGAGGTGGCGTGGAGCGTGGATGCCGAGGAGCACACTCTCGCCGTCGAAGGGCGCGAATTGGGGGTCTCCACGGCGGTCTACTCCAGCGACTGGGAGGAGTACTGGTTCATCGACGGCGCGTGGAGCACCGACTACTTCAGCGAGTGAAGCCGGCGTGCGTGCCGGAGCGCAGGACCGCCGGCCGAGTACGCGAAATGCGGGAACCGCGGGGAGGTTCCTGCATCTTGCGTACTCCGTGGCCGTGGAGTTGCACCGAGCCGGCGTCAGTCCGTCGGGTCGGCGTGGCGGTGCACCACGCGCCAGGCGCCGTCTTCGCGGCGGTAGACCTGCGTCGAGCGCACGGTCATCGTGCGCGTCTTCCCGTTGACGTCGCAGGTGATGCGCTCGTAGCCCGCGGTGAACGCCATGTCGCCGACGACGTCGGACGAGATGAGCTCGAGCGAGTACGCGGAGCAGTGCGAGAAGGTCGTGGCGAGTTCCTCGAACGCGCCGACGAGTTCCGCGCGGCCCACGGCGTTGCGCCACGCACCGAGCACGCTGACGGGTTCGGTCGAGGACCAGATCGCCCTGCGGGGGCCGTCGTCGCCGTTGAACAACGCCCGCTCCGCTGCCACCAGATCACCGTGCACCCACGAGAGAAATTCCTGATGATCGCTCATGCCCTCAGCATCCTCCCGTGCGCGCGCAGGCACAACCGGGCGCGCGGGCGGGTGCATGCGGCAGGCACTTTTCAGGAAGCCGCGATCGGCTCGCGATACAGATCGGCCCCCGCCCCAACGTCACGCACGATGGCTGCACGATTCGTGCAGGTGTGCATGAATCCGCACTCGGCCACGCGGGCGTTCCTGAAAAGTGACCACACCGGGGAGGCGGGGTGGCGGTCGAAGCGCGGTCAACGGGGCCTGGGCAGGGTGCGGGCGCCGCCGGCCGCGTCCTGGCGTGCGGGAAATCGCTCTCCCCAAAACCGAGCAAGCCTCCGGCATTTGAACCGCTTCAACCAATTTGCATGAACCGCTTCAAATCCGGCCGGCATCTCGCTATGGTGGGCGCTGAACGAGCCTGAATCGATTCAGGCAGCGGAGCGACGCGGCCACCGGCCGCGCCGCCCGCACGCACCGGAACAGCTCAAGGGAGAGTGACGATGTCCACACATCCACGTTGGCGGCACACATGGAGGGCGGGCCTCGTCGGCGTCGCCAGCTGTGCACTGGTCGCCGGAACCGTGACCGCGACTTCCGCGGCCGAGCCGCCGAGCAGCGCGACCACAGCAGCGTCCTCCGCATTCGCGCAGACGCTCGAGTCGGCCTACATCGACCCCGATCGCGTCTTCAGCTCCGACGTGCGGTGGTGGCTCGGCGAGGCGGCCCACACCGACGAGGTGCTGCTCGAGCAGATCCAGACGCTCTACGACGGCGGCTTCCGCGGCGTCGAGCTGTGCATGCAGAACGACAACGCCGCGCCGAACACCGAGTACGCCTACGGTTCCGAGCAGTGGACCCACAAGTGGAACCTGCTCATGAACAAGATGCTCGACCTCGGCATGGCCGTGTACCTCACCTCGGGCACCAACTGGGCGACCTCGAACGTGCCGGGCCTCGACCCGACCAGCCAGGCCGCCATGCAGAACCTCACCCTCGGCACGGGCACGGTCGCGGCGGGCGAAGAGCTCACCGCGCTGCCGGCGCCGGCCGAGGGCGACCGCGAGGAGGGGGCATCCTTCGTCACCGCCTACGCGTACCGGGTCGTCGACGGCGATGCGGTCGACCCCGACAGCTTCGTCGACCTCGAGGGCCTCGTCAGCGAGGGGGCGGATGTCTGGGAGCAGACGCTCTCGTGGACCGCACCCGACGACGGCACCTACCGCGTCTTCGGCATGTGGACGCAGGGCACCTTCCAGGAGGAGAACCCCTCGGCCGAGCCGAGCTTCACGACGAACTACTTCGACGAGCGCGGCGTCGACGCGCTGCGTGCGTTCTGGGAGGAGCACTACCTCGCCGACCCGGCGCTGCGCGAGAAGATCCTCGAGGGCGACGTGCAGCTGTTCATGGACTCGCTCGAGATCGAGACCGGCGAG
This sequence comes from Agromyces mangrovi, assembly GCF_030296695.1. Classification (NCBI taxonomy): domain Bacteria; kingdom Bacillati; phylum Actinomycetota; class Actinomycetes; order Micrococcales; family Microbacteriaceae; genus Agromyces; species Agromyces mangrovi (ex Wang et al. 2018). The sequence continues at coordinate 2,544,038 of NZ_AP027737.1, forward strand.
GGCTTCACGTTCTGGTCGGAGGACATGCTCGAGGAGTTCGAGGCGCGCAAGGGCTACGACGCAACGCCGTACCTGTTCCTGATCGACGGCGCGAGCGCGACGTTCAACATGCCCTACCACTCCGTCGCGACGACCGGCACCTACCGCCTCGACGGCGATGAGAGCCTGCGCCAGCGCATCGTCAACGACTGGATGGACGTGCAGACCCAGCTCTACCGCGAGCGCATGCTGCAGCCGCTCAAGGAGTGGCTCAACTCGGTGGGCATCGAGACGCGCGCGCAGATCTCCTACGGCAAGTCCATGGAGCTGTCCGAGCCGGCGATGGACGTCGACTACCCCGAGGCCGAGAACCTCAACCAGTACAACCAGATCGACATCTTCCGCTCCTGGACGGGCGGCGCGAAGCTCGAGAACAAGGTGCTCTCGAGCGAGACCAGCGCGATTCCGATCGGCTGGAGCGCGACGACGCAGACGCGCCTGCAGGACGCGTACTCGACGTACGCGGCCGGCTTCCAGCGCATCGTCTGGCACGTCTGGGCGGCCGAGTGGGGCTACAGCGCACCCGAGTGGCCCGGGTTCAACCCGTCGCCGCTGCGCTTCCTACGGTTCCCGCTGCTCGGGGCCCGCGACCCGGGCGCCGAGAACTACGACGAGCTGAACGCGCACCTCGGTCGCGTGCAGCAGCTCATGCAGACCGGCACCTCGCGCACCGACGTCGGATTCATCAACCAGAAGTGGATCCACGGCATGGTCTTCGGCGGTGGCACGGGCGACGACAACAACCAGATGAACTGGCAGCTCGCGCACCAGGGCATCAACTACCGCTCGACCGAACTGCAGGACAACGGCTACACGTACGACTACTTCAGCCCGCGGTTCCTGTTCGACGACGACGTCTCGTTCAACGCCGAGACCCAGACGATCGAGCAGGCCGGGTACAAGGCGATCGTGCTGTACCAGGACTGGCTCGACCCCGACGGTGCCGCACGCATCCTCGACTGGGCGAAGCAGGGCCTGAAGGTCGTCATCCTCGAGGATGCCGCGTCGCAGACGCCGTACAACGACGGCCGTGACGCTGAGCTCGCCGCCATCATGGACGAGCTGACGTCGCTGCCGACCGTGCGCACGGCCGAGGTGTTCGACACCCCGGCGGCGGGCTACTTCAGCTCGGAGCCCGGCGGCTACGACGACAACGTGCTGGAGCAGCTGCAGGACCTCGGCGTGCACCCGTACAGCGGCTACGCCGAGGAGAACCACCAGCTCCTCTCGCAGACGCGCCAGGACGACGAGGGCAACCAGTACGTCTACCTCTACAACTACGACGACGGCTCGTACCACCAGTTCAGCCACAAGGAGGAGGTGCGCAACGAGGACCACGGCACGAACATCCAGACCGACATCGTGCAGGACGGCCTCTTCGTCCCGTACACCATCGACGCTTGGACCGGCGAGGTCACCGAGCTGGCCGACTACTCGTGGGAGGACGGCAAGACGATCGTTCCGGTCGACCTCGACTACAACGACATCGCCCTGCTGGCGTTCGAGAAGACGGATGCCGCGCAGCTGCGCGTCGAGTCGACGAACGCCGACTCCGCTGCATCCGTCGGCGGCGACGTGGTGGTGCGCACGACCGGAGGCGGTGCGGTCGAGACCGCGCTGAGCGACGGCCGCGAGTACACCGACCAGGTCGACGTGCCCGCAGCGTTCGACATCACCGACTGGAACCTCACGGTGCAGTCGTGGCGTCCGAACGACACCCTGGGCGACCTCGTGCGCAGCGAGACGGTCGGTTCCTCGAACACGACGAACTACACGACGTCGACCGTGAAGACCGCGATCGAGGTCGAGCTCGAGACGCTCACGACGTGGGACGAGATTCCCGAGGTGGGTCGCGCGGTCTCCGGCGAGGGGCGCTACGAGGCCACCTTCGAATGGGATGCGGATGCCGCGAGCGGCGCGTACCTCGACTTCGGCGACTCGCTGGAGGAGACGATGGCGGTCTGGATCAACGGGCACCACGTGGGCGGCGACGTCAGCACGAACCCGACGAAGGTCGCCAAGAACGTCGGGGGAGTCGGCAAGCCGACCATCGACGACGGCACCGGCCAGCAGGTTCCGCTCGTGGGCGACGACCTCTACACCGGCGGCGTCAGCTTCATGAAGCCGACGGCCGACGTGAGCGAGTACCTCGTCGACGGTGAGAACGAGATCGTCATCGAGTACAACTCGGTGCTGGCGAACGTGCAGCTCGATCGCGGCATCGTGCGCGAGCAGCAGAACGCCAGCAACTGGTGGGGCTACGACGTCGAGTACCTGTCGTTCGGGCCGCAGCAGGCGGTGCTCGTGCCGTTCGCGGAGGTCGTGTACCCGGCCGCCACGTTCGACAACCTCGATGCGCTGATCGATTCGCTCGAGGCATCCGGCGACCTCAACGCCAACCTGGCGGCCAACCTCCGCAAGGCGGCCGACAAGGCCGAGGCCTTCGCGGCGGCGGGCAAGACGCAGGCGGCCGAGAGCCAGTTGCGGGCGCTGCTCAACTCCATCGGCAACGCGAAGGAGGGTCGCGCCTCGGCCGAGGCCGCGGACGACCTGACCCAGCTCGCCGGGGTGCTGCAGCGGATGCTCCGCGCGGAAGGAGGCCCGCAGTAGGGCCTGCGCACAGGCACGGCGGCGGCCGCGGGGAAGCCTCCTCGCGGCCGCCGTCGCGCGTGTCAGCCGGCTGCGGCGACCGCGCGGCGCACGTCCTCGCCGACGAGGTCGGCGTTGATCGCGGTGCCCGCCATCGAGCCAGACGCCATCGCCCACGGCACCGACGACTTCGAGCCGATCACGTTGCCGGCGGCGTAGAGGCCGCGCACGCTGGTCTGCCCGCTGTCGTCGACGAGCGTCCAGCTCACGCCCTGGTCGCGCATGGTGCGCGCCGACAGGTGGCGCAGCACGGCGTCGCTCGGCACCGACTTCGGCGCGACGAACAGCACGTCGACGGCGCGTTCGGTGCCGTCGGCGAAGCGGATGCCCGTGAGCTGCCCCGTCTCGTCGGACAGCACGCGCTCCACCTCGGCCGGTTCGAGGGCGATGTCGCGTGCGTCGAGCTCGCCGCGCACCCGCTCGGTGATGGTCGCGCCGTCGGCGAGGAAGGTCACGTCGCCCGCGACCTGGCGCATGAGCTGCGCCTGGTACGGGTCGGGCCGCGCGGTGCCGAGCACGGCGACGCGGCGGCCGCGCTGCTCCCACCCGTCGCAATAGGGGCACATGAACACGCCGCGGCCCCACTGGTCGGCGAGCCCCGGAATGTCGGGCAGTTCGTCGACGAGTCCCGTTGCGACGAGCAGGCGCCGGGCCGTGTACCGCTCGTCGCTCGAGAGCAGCACCTCGAAGCCGGGCACGTCGTCGGCGAACGACGTGGCGCTGGTCACGGTGCCGGATGCGACGGAGACGTCGTACCGGGTCAGCTCGGCGCGGCCCGCGGCGAGGAGGTCGCCCGGGGGCGTCTCGTCGCGCCCGAGCACGCCGTGCATGTGCACGGCGGTGGCGTTGCGGGGGCTGCCGGCGTCGATCACGAGCACCCGGCGGCGCGCTCTTCCGAGGATGAGCGCTGCGCTGAGGCCGGCGGCACCGCCGCCGACGATGATCACGTCCCAGTCGTGGCGCTGCGGCGCCGTGGCATCCGTCATCGAGGCTCCTCCTCCGCTGATTCCAGCGTACTCGCGGGTCGCGCCCCGGCGCAGTGGGTCACGACCCGCACGCGACCGAGTACGCAACGTGCGGAATCGCCGTCGCGATTCACGCCGTTTGCGTACTCGGTGGGGACGCCGCGCTGCGATCGAGTGCGCGAAGTGCGGGAATGCTCGCGCGATTCCCGCAGTCTGCGTACTCCGCGCAGAGCTGCGGATTGATGCGGTGATGCCGTGATGCGGTGATGCGGTAGCATCGACGCATGCGAACGACTCTCGACCTGGACGCCGGCGTGCTACGCGCTGCGCGCGCGCTCGCTGACCATGAGCGCATCTCGCTGGGGGCTGCGGTGTCGGAGCTCGCGCGGCGTGGAATGGTGACCGGGCCGGGTGCAGTCGCACCCGACGGCTTCCCGATCCTTGCGCAGGGCTCGGCTGACTTCGTGATCACGTCCGACGTCGTCGCTGACTATCGAGACGACGAGGGATGACCGCACCGGCGCGGCTCCTCGATGCGAACGTGCTGATCGCGCTGGTCGCTCCGCAACACGCGCACCATGCAGCCGCGCACCGCTGGTTCGCTGGCGTGGATGCATGGGCGACGACCCCGCTGACGGAGGCTGCGTTCGTTCGTCTGGTTGCGAACCCCGCGGTCACGGGTGCCCCGCACACGCCTGCCGAGGCGTTGGACCTGCTGCGGCGGCTGCGGAGCATTCCCGGCCACACCTTCGTCCAGGATGATGTCTCGCTGGTGGACACGTCGGTCGATCTCGGTGCGCTCGTCGGCTATCGCCAGGTGACGGACTTCCACCTGCTCGCGCTCGCAGCCGCGAACGGCCTCGTGCTGGCAACCTTCGACGCGCGGTTGCGCGCGGCCGTGGCCCCCGATGACCAGGGCTCGATCGAGCTGATCCCCGTCTGAAACGGCGGGCGGCCGACCGCGACCGCAACATGCGGAATCGCCGCCGCGATTCCCACCATCTGCGTACTCGGTGGGGCCGCGGCGCTGCGGGGTGTGCGAGGCTGGCCGCATGCCGGAGTCGCCGGAGGTGCAGGCGCTCGCCGAGGAGGTCGGCGCGCGGCTGGCGGGGCGCTCGTTCGCGGACGCGGACGTGCTCGAGTTCCGCGTGCAGAAGACGCGGGCACGACCGCTGTCGTCGCTCGTCGGCGAGCGGGTCGACCGGGTCGAGCGGCACGGCAAGTTGCTCGACGTCGCCTTCGCGAACGGGGCGCACCTGGTCGTCTCGCTCGGGCGACACGGCTGGGCGAGATGGGGCGGGGCGGATGCCCCTGAGTCGACGGATGCCTCCGAGAAGACGGATGCCTCCGAGACCACGGGTGCCCTTGAGCCGGCCAGCGCCCCGACCGCACCCGACCCCGCAGAACCCCCGCCGCCCGCGCTCGCAGCTCTGACCTTCGACGACGGATCCACCCTCGAACTGACCGACGCCGGCGGCTGGGTCTCGCTCGGCTGCTGGGTGGTCGACGACCCGCACGACGTGCCCGCCGTGGCGAAGCTCGGGCCGGACCCCGCCGACCCCGCCTACGACCGCGACGACTTCGACCGTGCGTTCGGCACGCGCCGCAAGCAGGTGAAGGCGGTGCTGCAGGAGCAGGAGTCGATCGCGGGCATCGGCAACGCGTACTCCGACGAGATCCTCCACGCGGCGCGCGTGTCGCCCGTCGTGCACGCGGCGGCGCTCGACGACGACGAGCGCGACCGTCTCTTCGCCGCGACCGTCGAGGTGGTGCGCGAGGCGATCGCGGCTCGCCGGGGCATCCGCATCGCCGATCTCAAGGCCGCCAAGGTCGCCGCGATGCGCGTGCACGGCCGCGCGGGCGATGCCTGCCCGCGATGCGGCGACGAGATCCGCGACTTCACGTTCGCGAGCACGACCGCGCAGTACAGCCCGACGTGCCAGACCGGCGGCGAGGTGCTCCCGCTGCGCGACGGAGGCGACTAGCGTCGAGGTCGAACCCGCCGCTCCGACGCGGTGGCGAACGCGAGGGGGCGCGGTGGGGGAGTCGAACGGGCAGCTGCCGCGAGGCATCCGCGTCGATCGTATCGGCGAGCACGTGCACCTCGCGCACACCCCGCACGTCAACTGGGTGATCTACGCCGGGCCCGATGGCGTCACCCTCGTCGACTCGGGCTACCTCGGGCAGCGTGACCAGCTCGTCGCCTCGCTGGCAGCGGTCGGATGCCGCCCCGACGACGTCGATGCCGTGCTCATCACGCACGCGCACGCCGACCACCTCGGCGGTGCGGCCTGGCTCGCCGACACGTTCGGTACTCCGGTGCACGCGGATGCCGCGGAGCTGCCGAACCTCCACCGGGACGTGCTCGAGCAGGTCGGTCCGGGCGACGTGGTGGGCAATGCGTGGCGGCCGGGAGTGCTGTCGTGGGCCCTCGCGATCACGCCGCTGCTGCGCGGACGCGCCGACCTCGGCATCGACCGCGCGACCGTGCTGCCCGAGCTCGACGGCGTCGTCGACGTGCCGGGCCGGCCGCACGTGCTGCGCGTCGCGGGGCACACCTCCGGCCACGTCGCGTACGACTTCGCCGACGCGGGCGTGCTGGCGGCGGGCGACGCGCTCGTCACGCGCCACCGCACGTCGCCGGCGGCCGGGCCGCAGCTGCTGCCGTCGATGTTCCAGCACGACCTCGAGTGGGCGCGCGAGTCGGTCGAGCACCTCGGTGCGTCCGATTCGCGCACCCTCGTGCCCGGGCACGGCGAGCCGTGGATCGGCCCCGCGTCGGCCGCGGTCGACGTCGCGCTCGCGGCGGGCGCAGCCTGGTGAGCGCGCCCGACGCGGTGGTCGTGGTCGACGTCGCCAACGTGATGGGGTCGCGGCCCGACGGCTGGTGGCGCGACCGGGCCGGCGCCGCGGCGCGGTTGCTCGACCGGATGCCGGGGCTCGTCGGCGAGGTCCTCGAACTGCCCGACACGGATGCCTCCGCCGAACCCGCGCCCCGAGCCGCGCACATCGCGCGCATCGTCGCCGTCGTGGAGGGCCAGGCCAAGGCGGTCGAGGACGTGACGGGCATCGACGTGGTGCGCGCCCCGGCCGACGGGGACGGCGCCATCGTCGAGGTCGCGCGCGGGCTCGAGGCATCCGCTGCATTCGTCGTCGTGGTGACTGCCGACCGCGGCCTGCGCGCGCGGCTCGGTCCCGACACTCGTGCGGTCGGGCCGACCTGGCTGCGCGACCTGCTGGATCGTTGAGGCGATCGAGCGTCGGTCCCGGGGGCGCATGCGGACGCCGATCGGTGACTCTTCCTCAGTTGCCCTTGTTTTCGGACGGTCGGCTCCGCCACACTGAGCTTCGGGGCGCCCATCGTCGGGCTGCAGGGGGTAACGATGTATCGCAGGGTGTTGTCGACCGTCATCATCGCAGGGCTGCTGGTCACCGGCGCGGCGCCCGCACTCGCCGCTCCGGGCGGTTCGTCGGGCGATCCGGGATCCACGGGCAAGTCGCTCGGCACGGAGAAGGGCAAGGGCAACGGCAACGGCTCGGCCGGCGGTACCGGCACCGGTACGGGGCAGGCGATCGGCAAGGCGCCTGCGCCGATCGTCGCGACGCCCGAGACCCAGCCCGCCTACACCCTGCCCAACTGGGGCGACGGCGTGTGGGGCTCGTCGAAGAACTACGAGACGATCCAGACCGGCGACCTCGACGGTGACGGCGACGCCGAGCTCATCGGCCGCTCCAGCGTCGGCATCGAAGCCTGGGACTTCGACGTCACGATCGGCCAGTGGGAGCCGATCGTCACGTCGAACACGCTCGACTGGTCGGACGATGCCGGCTGGGACCAGAAGCACTACTTCGAGACGATCGGCACGGCCGACGTCGACGGCGACGGCACCGACGAGCTCTACACGCGCACGAAGGACGGCCTCCTCGTCGTGCGGCTGGAGCCCGCGGGGGCGCTGACGGATGCATCGTGGCAGCCGCTCCCCGCGACGGGTGCCTTCCTGTCGGCAAACGGTTGGGACGACCCCTCGCAGTACTCGACCATGCAGGCCGCCGACATCGACGGCGACCATCGGGTCGAGATCTTCGGCCGGGGTGCCAACGCCATCGAGTTCATCGAGTTCGAGAACGGCGGATGGCTCCCGCAGACGCTCGAGCACTTCACGAACGCAGAGGGGTGGGACGCCGAGCAGTACTACAGCACGATCCAGGCCGCCGACCTCGACCACGACGGCAAGGCGGAGGTGCTCGGTCGCGGCGCGGACGGCATCATCGTGTGGGGCCTCGAGGACGGGCCCTGGGTCGAGCAGGCCGCGTCCGGCCCGTTCACCGACGCCGAGGGCTGGAACGAGGTGCAGCACTTCCGCACCATCCAGACCGCCGACCTCGACGGCGACGGCTCCCACGAGGTGATCGGCCGCAACGGCTCGGGCCTCTACGCCTACGGGTTCGCCGATGCGCAGGGCAAGCCGAACGGCGCCACGTGGACGCCGCTGCGGGAGTTGGGCGCCTTCGACAATGCCAACGGCTGGGGCGACGCGTCGAACTACCTCACCATCCAGGCCGCCGACGTGGACGGCGACGGACGTGACGAGATCCTCGGCCGCCAGAACGACACGATGGTCGTCTACGGCATGCAGCCCAACTGGGGCTTCTGGGTGGCCGAGCAGCGCGTCGACGGGCCGGGCTTCACGAACACGCTCGGCTGGAACCACCCGCGGCACTACACGACGATCCAGGCGGCCGATGTCGACGGGGTGACGCTGAACGGCCAGCCCGGCTCTGCCAAGGCGCCGCGCGCCGACCTGATCGGCCGCGGCCCGCACGGCATCCAGACCTACCGGTTCGATGCCGGTTCCGGCAGCTGGACCTCGCCGTCAGCCACCTTCCCGACATTCACGGGCACGGCGCAGACCATCTACGAGACCATCAGTCACGACCTCGACCCGCAGACCGACGACATCCGTTCGATGTACGACGCCGACGCAACGGACATCGGGAACTGGATCAAGGCGTTGGGCAAGGTGCAGCGGGCCGCCAGCTGGCCGCTCGCGACCTTCCGGCAGGTGACGGGGCAGATCAGCGATGAGCTGACGTGGGCCCAGGCGGTCGCGATCGCCACCGCGAACCGGTCCGCCCTGATCTCCGATATGACCGACCTCAAGGGCCTCGACGATACCGCGGGTCACCTCAAGTACGACACATCGAGTTCGAACAGCTCGAAAGTCGTCGCCGACGCGTTGCTGCTGTCCGCCGGCATCGTCGACGCGGCGTCGAATCTGGCCGGACCCGAGGCTCAGGTCACACTCGGAGCGCTGGACGCGATGGTCTCCTTCGCCACCAGCGAGGGTCAGGGGTCGTCCTCGACGTTCGAGGGCACCTACGTCGAGATGAAGGGCGCCGTCGAGGGCTGGTGGGGAGACACGCAGACGGCCAACACGAACGCGAAGGAGGCGATCGTCGCCGACTACGGCCTGCTCAGCGCGGTCGGCGGCTTCTACGAGGACGACGTCTGGATGCAGGTCGCGAAGGGTGATCAGGCATACAACGCCGCCACCGAGGCGAGCGCTCGTGCGTACTCGCTGTGGGTGTGGCAGGTCGTGTCGCCGGTATTGCCCGAGCCGTGCGACTTCGGCCAGATCTGCGCCGGCTGGATCGTCGGCGAGTGCAACGCCGGCGATTGCCTCTACCACCACGAGGGGTACGCGTACACCCTGCGGGTGTCGACGTGCACCACCGCGTCGGACTGTCCGGCATATGAGAAGAGCGCCTTCTCGCAGCAGGTCGCCGTGGGGCAGGCGCTGATCGAGAACTCCCTGCTGAAGCAGCTCGTGGGCGACATATCGGCCTCCTGCATGAGCGGTTGGAATCCGGTCACGTGCGACTACGGCGCTCGTCCGGTCGAGGTGATGGCGGGGCTGGACGGCTGGCAGTACTACTGCAGCGCCTGGAGCGCCGAGCAGGAGAAGTTCCTTCCGGAGGCGTTCTGCGAGAACCTCCTGCTGGTCCGCCACCGGTACGGCTCGCGCGGGTAGCGGCGGGCAGTCCGCGGGCGGGTGCACCCTGCCGCGGACTCGTCCGCGACACTTGTCGTGCACCATCGCGCTGCGGAACACTGGGGACACGTGGCCGGATGTCCGCGGAACCGGGGGAAACGATGCGCCGCACTGTCATCTCGTCCGTCCTGATCGCAGGCGTGCTCGTTTCGATCGCCGCAGCTCCGGCGATGGCCGCGCCCGGTGGGTCGTCCGACGACCCGGGCGCGAAGGGCAAGGCCGTCGGGCAGCAGGGCGGCAACGGCAACGGCAACGGCAACGCCGGTGGGAACGGCAACGGCAACGGCTCCGGCGGCTCCGGCGGCAACGCGCTCGGCGCGGCCCCCGCCCCGACCGTCGCCACGCCCGACACCGAACCCGCCTACACGCTGCCGGCATGGGGCGACGGCCAGTGGGGCTCCTCGGAGAACTACGAGACGATCCAGACCGGCGACCTCGACGGCGACGGCGACGCCGAGCTCGTCGGGCGCTCGGTGCGCGGCATCGAGGCGTGGGACTTCGACCAGACGGCCGGGCAGTGGACTCCCATCGTCACGTCGAACACGATCGGCTGGTCGGACGACGCCGGGTGGAACCAGAAGCAGTACTACGAGACGATCGGCATGGCCGACCTCGACGGGGACGGTCGCGACGAGATCTACTCGCGCAACGCCGAGGGCCTCACGGCCGTGCGCCTCGTGCCGCCCGCGAACTCGCTCGAGAACGCGTCGTGGCAGGACCTCCCGCAACTGCATGAGTACGCGACCTCGGCGGGCTGGGACATCCCGCAGTACTACGCCACGCTGCAGGCCGCGGACCTCGACGGCGACGGCCGCGACGAGGTCTTCGGGCGAGCCGCGGCGGCGGTCATCATCAGCTCGTTCGACGGCACGGGGTGGTCGGTGACGTCGTTCCCCGAGTTCACCGACGCGGGCGGGTGGGACAAGCCGGGCTACTACGACACGATCCAGGCCGCCGACCTCGACGGCGACGGGCGCGCGGAGATCTTCGGGCGCGGCTCCGACGGCGTCCAGGTGTGGGGGCTCGAGGGGGCGACCTGGACGGATCTCGCGGCATCCGGCCCCTTCACCGACTCGGAGCACTGGAGCCGGGCCGAGTTCGCCTCGACCATCCAGGCCGCCGACCTCGACGGCGACGGCGACCACGAGGTCATCGGCCGCGGCACGAGCGGCCTGTACGCCTTCGAGTTCGCCGACGCGACCGGCAAGAAGAACGCCGGCACCTGGACCGAGCTGCCGAAGCTCACTGCGTTCAGCAACGGCAACGGGTGGGCCGGCGCGAACCGGTACGCGACCATCCAGGGCGCCGACCTCGACGGCGACGGCCGCGACGAGATCATCGCGCGCGACAACCTGACCATGGTCGCGTGGGGCTTCACCGCGTCGAGCAAGACCTGGGCGAACGAGCAGTTGGTCGACGGCCCCGGCTTCACCGACACCCTCGGCTGGGACCTGCCGCGCTACTACGAGACGATCCAGGCGGTCGATGTCGACGGGGTGACCGCGAACGGCCAGCCCGGGTCGGCGAACGCGGCCCGTGCCGACCTCATCGGGCGCGGTCCGAACGGCATCCAGACCTACCGCTTCGACGCGAAGGCCGGCAGCTGGACCTCCCCGTCGGCCGCGTTCCCGGTCTTCACCGGCGCCGCGCTCACGGCGTACGAGATCATCAGCCACGGCATCGACGTGACCACCGACGACATCCGCAGCATGTACGACGCCTCCTCGTCGGACCTCGACAACTGGATCAAGGCGGTGCCGAAGGTCACACAGCCCGACGGCATGCCGGATGCCACCTGGAACCAGGTGCAGACGCAGATCATCACCGAACTGACCTGGGCGAAGGCCGCGGCCGACTCGGCCCACAACCTCACCGACCTGATCGACGCGGTGAAGGGGATGAAGGATTCCGACACGACCGCGAAGCACCTCGACTACGTGACCACCCAGGCGAACACGTCGTCGATCATCGCGAACCTGCTCGTGATGCTCGCGGGCTTCGCCGACGCCGCGTCGAACCTCGGCGAGCCGGGCCTGCAGTTCGCGCTCGGTGCGCTCGACGCGGCCGCCTCGTTCGCGGCGTCGGAGGGGCAGAACGCGAGCTCCTCGTTCGAGGGCACCTACCTCGATCTCGAGGGTGCGATCGGGGGCTGGTGGGGCACCGCAGAGACGGCGAACGAGAACGCGAGGGCAGCGATCGTCAGCGACTACGGGCTGCTCAGCACCGTCGGCACGCTGTACGGCAACGGCACCTGGACGCAGTTCGCCGAGGGCGGCCCGGGCTGGGCGGCGGCGGTGAACGCCCACGCGAAGGCGTACTCGACCTGGGTCTGGCAGGCGCTCACGCCGACGCTGCCGAACCCCTGCGGCTTCCTCGAGATCTGCACCGGCTGGGTCATCGCCGAGTGCGAGTCCGACTACTGCCCGTACACGCTCGACGGCACCGACTACAGCCTCTGGGTCACCGCGTGCGACAGCGCGCAGCAGTGCGATTACGTCGACGACGGGTTCGTGCTTCAGATCCAGGTCGCCCCGAAGGTGCCCGAGTCGCTGCTGAAGCAGATCTTCGAGGACCCCACGCCTGCGTGCGTCTCGGGCTGGGACGCGACCACCTGCAATCTCGGGGTCGAACCGTACGAGGTGATGGCCGGGCTCGACGGGTGGCCGTACCAGTGCAGCCTCTGGCGGTCGACGTTCTGGACCGACGGCTGGAACCACGAGTCGTTCTGCACGAACCTCGAGGACGTGCGGGCGCGCTACGGCACCTGGTGACGCGGGGCGGGTGACGGCTTCTGGCATCGCAGCCCTCGGGCAGGATGGAACCGTGCACCGAACCGCCGACGCCCGCGCCGAGCTCGCCGCGCTGTGCGAACGCGGGCTCGCCTGGAACCCGCTCATCACCCCGAGGGCGACGGATGCCTCGGAGCCGCGCCCGGCTGCGGTGCTGGTGCTGTTCGGGGAGCTCGACGACGCGCCCGCGCGGGCCGGCGCCTCGCGCGTCGCGCGCGACCTCGACGTGCTGCTGCTGCGGCGCGCGGCGACGCTGGGCAGTCATGCGGGGCAGGTCGCGTTCCCGGGCGGCCGGCTCGAGGCATCCGATACCGGGGCCATCGACTGCGCCGTGCGGGAGGCGGTCGAGGAGACGGGGCTCGACCCGGCCGGCGTCGAGCCGCTGGGCACGCTGCCGTCCATCTCGATGCCGGTCAGCAACCACGTCGTCACCCCCGTGCCGGCCTGGTGGACCAGACCGTCGGAGGTCGTCGCGGTCGACCACGCCGAGTCGGTCGACGTGTTCCGGGTGCCGGTGGCCGACCTGCTCGACCCGGCGAACCGGGGGAGCACGGAGCACCCCACCGCCGGCGGCGGTCGCTACCGCGCACCCGCGTTCAGCGTCGGCGGCAACGTCGTCTGGGGGTTCACCGCGTTCGTGCTCGCGTCGATGTTCGACGAGCTCGGCTGGTCGGAGCCGTGGGACGCGGGCCGCATCGTCGAGCGCGACGACCTCGATCGCTGATGAGCTCGACGGGCGACGGCGGCGCGCCCGAACCGCCTCCGGGGGTTGACCCGATTGCCGCCCCGTCGGTGCGGCTGGGAGGCTGGCGCCGTGAAGCAGCAGAACCCAGAGACGACCCGTACGACCCGCCTCGTGATCGGCGCCGGCCCCATCGGGTCGGGCCTCGCCCTGCACCTCGCGGAGGCGGGTGACCGCGTGCGGTTGCTCAGCCGGTCGGGCCGCGGCCCGGAGCATCCGTCGATCGATCGCCTGGCCGTCGACGCGACCGATGCGGTCGCGCTCACCGAGGCCGCGGTCGGCGCGGCGACCATCTTCAACTGCGCGAACCCCGGTTCGTACGAGCACTGGGAGAAGGAGTGGCCGCCACTGGCCGCGGCGATCCTGGCCGCGGCCGAGGCATCCGGTGCCGTGCTCGTGACGTTCGGCAACCTGTACGGGTACGGCGCCGCCGACGGGCCGATGACGCGGCACTCGCCGCTGCGGCCGAACGACCACAAGGGTGCGCTGCGGGCGCGCATGTGGGAGGACGCCCGCGCGGCGCAGGAGGCGGGGCGCGTGCGCGTCACCGAGGTGCGCGCCTCCGACTACCTCGGCCCGACCGAGCCGACCACGAACGGCATGCTGCCGCGCTACGCGAACGACACGTTGCGCGGGCGCCCGGCGACCGTCTACACCGACGTCGACCAGCCCCACTCGTGGGCGTACGACGGCGACATCGTCCGCACGCTCGCGGCGGTCGCCGACGACGAGCGCGCGTGGGGCTCGGCGTGGATCGTGCCGACGAACCCGCCGGTCTCGATGCGCGAGCTGCTGCGCGAACTCGGCGCAGTCGTCGACGCGGGCGAGCCGCGACTGCGGCGCGTGCCCCGCTGGCAGGTCGCGGCGCTCGGGGCCATGGTGCCGGTCGTGCGGGAACTGCGCGGCGTCGCGTACCAGTTCGACGCGCCGTTCGTCTCCGACGGGTCGGAGACCACCGCGCGGTTCGGGGTCGAGCCGACGCCGTGGGCGGACGTGCTGCCCAAGACCGCGCGGGCGTGGCACGAGCGGGCGATCGCGGGCTGAGGGTCGGGTTTGGCGGGCGGTGGTCGGAACGGGGCATCCGGCCGTCGCAGAATGGACGGGTGACCCCCTCGATCGCCCTCGGCGACCTCGCCGACCCGCGCGTGCTGCGCCTGCTCGACGACCACCTCGCCGACATGCACGCGACCTCGCCCGCCGAGAGCGTGCACGCGCTCGACGTGTCGGGCCTGCAGGCGCCGGGCATGACGTTCTGGGCGCTCAGCCTCGGCGCCGAACTGGTCGGCTGCGTCGCGCTGAAGGAGCTCGACTCCACGCACGGCGAGCTGAAGTCGATGCGCACCGATGCCGCCGCCCGCGGGCGAGGTCTGGGGCGGATGCTTCTGGAGCACGTGCTCGCCGAAGCCGGGCGTCGCGGCTACTCGCGCCTCAGCCTCGAGACCGGCGCGGAAGACTTCTTCGCGCCCGCGCGCGCCCTCTACGCCCGCTACGGATTCACGGAGTGCGGCCCGTTCGCGGCCTACCGGCCCGACCCGAACAGCGTGTTCATGACGCGGGAGCTGGGCCGCGAATCCATCGGGAACGCATAGGCGCGGCATAGCCGTCGCCCACCGGGGCTTGCGAAGGTGGGGCCACGACACGGGAGGGCGACATGGCTGCACGAGGGAACGACACGCGATCGGATGTGACGGAGGAGGTCGACCCGCGCTGGATCGACGCCGACGGCAACGTCATCGACGAGGACCACCGCGGACTCGTCTACGACATCCGCACGCTCGTCGACCGGCGCCTCGCGCTCGGCATCTTCGGCGGCATCGGCCTGTCGACGCTGCTCGCGGCGTGTGCGCCGGCCGACTCAGGGGCATCCGACCCCACTTCGACGGGCAGCGCGGATGCCTCCGGCGGCACGTCAACCGCGACCGCGACGCCGTCCACCACCGACGGTGACCTCGTGGAGGTGCCCGACGAGACCGGCGGACCGTACCCCGCCGACGGGTCGAACGGGGTGAACGTGCTCGACGACTCGGGCATCGTGCGCAGCGACATCCGCTCGAGCTTCGGGTCGTCGACGACGACCGCCGAGGGCGTGCCGCTCACGATCGAGCTCACGGTGCGCGACGCGTCGACGGGGTCCGCGCTGGTGGGCGCCGGCGTCTACCTGTGGCACTGCGACCGCGACGGCAACTACTCGCTGTACAGCCAGGGCCTCGCGAACGAGGACTACCTGCGCGGGGTGCAGGAGACCGACGCGAACGGCACCGTGCGGTTCACGTCGATCTACCCGGCGTGCTACTCGGGGCGGTGGCCGCACATCCACTTCGAGGTGTACGAGGACGTGGCCACGGCGGTCGCCGCCGGGCCGATCGTGAAGACCTCGCAGCTCGCGCTGCCCGAGGAGGTCAACGACGTCGTCTACGCGACTCCCGGCTACGAGCAGAGCGTGCGGAACGCCTCGCAGGTGACGCTCGCGTCGGACAACGTGTTCGGCGACGACGGCGGCATCCACCAGATCGCGAACATGTCCGGCTCCGTGGCATCCGGCTACACCGCGTCGCTCACGATCGGCGTGTAAGCGCGTCGACCGAGTACGCAAAGTGCGGAAACGCGGCGCGCGTTTCCGCACTCTGCGTACTCCGACCCGCGGAGCTGGCGCGACCGAGTACGCAAAGTGCGGGAACGCGGCGACGATTGCCGCCGTTTGCGTACTCGGTGGGTCGCGAGAGTCAGGCGCCCCGCCACCACCAGGGGGCGCTCACCGCGAGCACGCCGCGGGCGACGGCGTCGGGGTCGCCCGCGGCGCCGCCGAGCAGCCAGTGCTCGATCGCGCCGACGGTGCCGGCCGCGCCGTAGGCGGCGTAGAGGTCGTACAGCGCATCGCCGGTGAGTGCGCCGTCGGGCTCGGGCGCGACCTCGGGGTGCTCGGCGAGGTAGCCCCGCAGCGAGACCTCGACGCGCTCGAGCAGCATCACGCGCACCGGCGAGGCGAGGCGCGGCGACATCGCGTGGAGGTAGACGGCGCGGCGGCCGGCGATGTGCGCGAACAGCGCGTGCTCGGCGGTCTCGAATCGCTCGCGACCCGTGCCGGGCGCCGCCGCGAAGTCGGCAACGGCGGCGTCGAGCTCCGCGCCGAGAGCGGCGGCGAGCAGGTCGGCGACGCTCGGCGCGTGGCGATAGAACGTGTCGCGGCTGATGCCCGCGGCACGTGCCGCGTCGGTGACCGAGACGTCGCTCAGGGGCATTCGCTCGATCAGTTCGAGGACCGAGGCGTGCAGCGATCGCTGCGTACGTGCCTGTCTCGGGTCCATCGCGTCCATCCTGCCCCGGCGCCGGCGTCCGCACCACTGTCGGACAATTGTCAGATAGTAGCGTACGATGTCTGCTCGGTGTGCCCAGCGCGGCGCACATCGACACGAAAGGACCCCACATGCGAGCAGCCGTCTTCCACGCCCAGGAGGATCTCCGGATCGAGGACGTCGCCGAGCCCACCCCCGGACCCGGACAGGTGAAGCTCAAGAACGCGTACGCCGGAATCTGCGGTTCCGACCTGCACGTCTACTACGCCCCCGAGGCCGCCGGCCTCGACCTGGACAACCCGCACCCCGTCACGGGCGCGACCCTCCCGCAGATCCTCGGCCACGAGTTCTCGGGCACCGTCGTCGAGCTCGGCGAGGGCGTCGAGGGCGTCAGCGTCGGCGACCGCGTCGCCGTCTGGCCCATCTACTCCTGCGGCACCTGCGCCGCGTGCGCCAAGGGTGCCGTGAACGCGTGCCGCACCATCGGCTTCCACGGCCTGATGTCGGACGGCGGGGGCATGGCCGAATACACGACCGTGGATGCCTCGAAGCTGCACGTGCTGCCCGAGAACGTCGACCTCAAGCTCGGCGCGCTCGTCGAGCCCATGGCCGTCGCGTGGCACGCCGTCGCGCGCTCCGGCGTGAAGGCCGGCGAGACCGCCCTCATCGCCGGCGCCGGCCCCATCGGCATCGGCGTCTGGTTCGCGCTCAAGGCGCAGGGCGTCGAGCGCGTGCTCGTCTCCGAGCCGAGCCCCGAGCGTCGCGCGGCGATCTCCGCACTCGGCGCGACCGTCGTCGACCCCGTGAACGCGGACCTCGGTGCGGCCGTCGACGCGCTCACCGACGGCAACGGCGTGCAGGCCGGCTTCGACGCCGCGGGCGTCGGCGTCGCCGTCTCGTCGGTGCTCGCGAACCTCGGCCCGCTCGGCCGCATGGTCATCGTCGCGCTGCACGAGCGCACGATGGACTTCTTCCCGACCCAGCTCGTCATGGGCGAGACCGAGGTCGTCGGCGCGCTCGGCTACACCCAGGCCGACTTCGACGCGGTCATCGCCGCGATGGCCGCGGGTCACTACGACACCACCGGCTGGGTCGGCGAGACCGGCCTCGACGGCGTGCTCGACGCGATCGGCGACCTGCGCCAGGGCCGCGGCATGAAGGTGCTCGTCTCGAGCGCCGCGTAGCCGCCCGCACCCCTGCGACGATCGGGCCGCCCCCTCCGTGGGGGCGGCCCGTTCGTCACTTCACTGCTGGTGCGCAAGTCGTGGCTGTGAGACGAAGTCGCCACGGTTCGCGCACCGGCGGCGTGATCGCCTCGCGTTGCAGGTGCGCACAGTGTGGCGGAACCAACGGCTCGCAACACTTTGCGCACCAGCACCGCTCCGGGCGTCGGCCGGGGCGAGACGCCGGCGCGTCAGGCGGTCAGGGCGAGGTCGGCGTCGAGCAGTTCGAGCACGAGGGCGGCGGATGCGGCGGAGGCATCGCCCGTGATCGCTGAGACGACCCACTGGGGAGCGGGGGAGGCGAGCGGTCGCACCGCGAGGCCCGCAGCCTGGGGCTTCGACGCCACGTGCTGCGGGACGAGCGCGATGCCGAGCCCGCGCTGCACGAGGTCGATGAGCGTGTGCACGTCGTTGACCGCACAGCGCACCTGGCGCCCGACGCCGGCGGCTGCGGCCGCCTCGTCGCTCACCGCGCGAACCGCCCACGACTGCTGGAAGTCGACGAAGTCCTCCCCGCGCAGGTCGCTCCATTCGACCACGTCGCGAGCGGCCAGCGGATGCTGCGGGGGCGCGAGCAGCACCATCGGCCGCCGCCCGAGCTCGTGGTGCACGACGCGCGGGCCGAGGTCGTCGCCCGCGACGAACGCGAGGTCGACGGTGCCCGCCTGCACGGCCGCGACGAGGTCGCGGGACCCCGCCTGGGTGAACTCGATGTCGACCAGCGGGTAGCGTCGCCGTACCCGCTCGAGCAGGGCATTCACGTCGACGAAGCCGAGGCACTGCTCGGCGCCGATGTGCAGGCTCCCCGACAGCTCGTGCGTCGTGCGGAGCACCGCGTCGCGTGCGGCCGCCGCCTGCGACAGCATGGTGCGCGCATGGGGGAGGAGCGCCAGCCCCGCCTCGGTGGGCTCGACGCGACGTGTCGTGCGATGGAACAGGGGGTTCCGAGCTCGTCCTCGAGGCTCCGGATCGCCGCGGAGAGGCCGGATTGGGAGACCCCGGCCACGGCCGCGGCGCGGGTGAACTGCTGCTCGTCGGCCAGGGCGACGAGGTACTCCATCTGGCGGAGGTCCATCTATCTACATTCCTTCTGAATCGCATCAGAATAACTTGTTGGACTTCTAGGCTGCCGCGATCTAGCGTGAGAGCGCAAGCCCGGACCCTCGCGAAGGAGCGACCCAGTGAAGACCATCCCCCTCGGCGGAACCGATCTCGCAGTTCCGAACATCGTGCTCGGCCTCATGCGCATCCCCGACATGACCGACGACGCGGTGCGCGAGCTCGTCCGCACCGCGCGCGACGCCGGCATCGACTTCATCGACCACGCCGACGTCTACGGCAACGAGCTGCACGGCTGCGAGCGCCGCTTCGCCGAGGCGATGCAGCTCACGCCGTCGCAGCGCGACGAGGTCACGATCCAGACCAAGGCGGGCATCGTGCGCGAGGGCCCGTATTTCGACTTCTCGTACGAGCACATCATCGAGTCGGTCGAGGGCTCGCTCGAGGCGCTCGGCACCGACCGCATCGACGTGCTGCTGCTGCACCGGCCCGACGCACTGGTCGAACCCGACGAGGTCGCGCGCGCGTTCGACGAGCTCGAGGCCTCCGGCAAGGTGCTGCGGTTCGGCGTCTCGAACCAGACACCGGCGCAGATCGAGCTGCTGAAGAAGTCGGTGCGGCAGCCCATCGTTGCGAACCAGCTGCAGCTGTCGGTCACCCACGCACCGCTCGTGATGCAGGGACTCGCGGCCAACATGCAGGGGCTCGACCAGTCGATCAGCCGCGACTCGGGGCTACTCGACTACTGCCGCCTCAACGACATCACCGTGCAGGCGTGGTCGCCCTTCCAGGCCGGGTTCTTCACCGGCACGTTCCTCGGTTCGCCCGACTACCCCGAGCTCAACGAGGTGATCGACGGGCTCGCCGCCCAGTACGACGTGCCGCCGATCGCCATCGCCACTGCGTGGATCACGCGTCACCCCGCGAACATGCAGGTCGTGCTCGGCACCACCACGCCCGAGCGCGTGGCCGGTGCCGCCCAGGGCTCCGACATTCCGCTCACGCGCGCCGAGTGGTACGAGCTGGTGCGCGCGGCGGGCTACCGCGTGCCCTGATCGGTTTCGGGGGCGGGCGGATGCCTCGGGGCATCCGCTCGCCCTCATCGTGCCGGCGGCTCGACGGTCCAGTCCTCGACGAGCAGGCCGGGCACGCGCGCGAACTCGCGCACGTTGTTCGTGACGAGCGTGAGCCCCGCGCTGCGGGCGTGGCCGGCGAGGAGCACGTCGTAGGCGCCGATCGGCGTGCCCGCCGCCGCGAGCGCCGCACGGATCTCGCCGGCATGCTCGGCGGCGCGTTCCTCGAGCGCGAGCCTCGTGGTCAGCGCGAGCAGTTCCTCGGTCGCGCGCCGGTTGCGCGCCGGGTCGCTCGAGCGCTCGACGCCGTACGCGAGTTCGGCGACGCTGATGGACGACACGGCCATCCGTCCCGCTTGGGCGCGCATGCGCTCGCGCAGCCCCGGCGTGCGATTGCGCAGCGCGAAGATCAGGATGTTCGTGTCGAGCAGGACCCTCGCGCTCACAGGCCGGGCCGCTCCTGCTCGCCCTGATCGCGCTCGGCGAGGAAGTCGTCCGTCACCGTCACGCCGTGGTCGAACCAGAAGTCGATCGCGCCTCCGACGGGGGTGAGGATGCGGGCGTCGCCCACGACCGTCACGTCGACGGCGCGCACGTCATCGGGCAGGGCGACCTCCTTCGGAAGCCGCACCGCCTGCGTGCGGTTCGTGCGGAACACGCTCGCTCGGGTCATCCGCGTCCTCCCGTCGTGTATACGCACAGTATATACGTGCCGTCTCGTGCGCGACGGAGTACGCAAAGTGCGGGAATCGCCGCGGGCAAGCAGCAGTTCGCGTACTCCGTCGATTCGGGCTCGTCGCCTGCCAAAGCGGGGGTTCGCCCCCGGGCCCGGCGACGGCCGCCGACCTAGGCTGGCCGTATCGACCCGAGGAGACGCGCTCATGACGTTCCAGCAGTCCATCCAGACCGTGTTCCGCAAGTACGCGGACTTCGAGGGGCGCGCGAGCCGCTCCGAGTTCTGGTGGTGGGTCGTGCTGTACGCCCTCGCGGTCGCGGCGACCGGCCTGTTCGGCGTCATCCGCTTCGACTACGGCGGCAGCCTGGGGAGCATCCTCACCGGCCTCTGGACGATCGGCACGCTGCTGCCGACCCTCGCCGTGACGGTGCGCCGCCTGCGCGACGCCGACTACCCGTGGGGCCACGTCTTCTGGTACCTGCTGCCGATCGCCGGGCTCATCGTGCTCGCCGTGCTCTGCGCGCAGCCGGCGAAGTCGTATGCCCCGCAGGTGCAGCCCGCCCCGGGCACCGAGCCCCCGGCTCCGCCCGCCCCGCCGGCACCCCCGGCGGCGCCGGCACCCCGCGACGACGCGTAGCCGTCACGAGCCGAGCAGGCGCATCCCGTAGCATCCGTCCCATGACCGAGGAGTGGATCGAGCACCGCAGGGGCGACGGCGAGCTGGTCGGGTGGATGCTGCCTGAGGACGACGGCTTCGTCGTGATCGACCTGCTCGGCCGCCGCGTGACCGACGTCGTCGACTGGGGCACCGCCGAGGAGACCCTCGACGAGGCGGGCCTGCGCTACCTGGCCGAGCCGTACCTGCTCGACCGCGGGGACGACGAGCCGCTGCGCGTGCGCATCGTCGAGGCGAGCCGCGACCGCATCCTCGTCACCGAGGACTTCGGCGGCGCGATCGGCGGGCCGGTCTCGCGCATCGAGCTGCCGTTCCCAGCGCCCGAGACGCTGCGCCTGCGCCTCGGCTGACCTCGATCGGGTGCAGTTCGACGCACGGAATTCGCCGATGCCCCCTTTCGGTCGATCGATCGACCGAGTACGATGACTCCCATCGGCCGGCAACGGGTTCGCGCACAGGACATGCGAGCCGGGTGCGTTCGCCGGCACCACGCCGAGGGGAGCGAACGATGAACAGGGGAACCAAATCTGCGGTGGCGGGGGCCGCCGCTCTGGGGGTCGTGGCGATCATGGCGCCGATGGGCGCGATCGCGGATGACACGGAGGACGTGCCGGTGACGATCTCGGTGCTGGGTTCCGGCCCGAACGCGCTGACACTCAGCTTCACCAAGGAGCAGTTCGCTCCGGGCAATCCGGAGATCGACGGCGCCAGCGCAGAGCCGGGTCAAGTGCTCAACGGGTACCTCGGCCGGATCACCGTCGAGGACTACCGCACCGCCGCCTCCGGAGGCTGGACGCTCACAGCGACGGTGGGCGACTTCGAGGGCTCCGGTGGGGCCGTCATTCCGCGCGGCGATCTCCAGACCTCCGGAGCCTTGTGGGACCCCAGTGCCTCGTACTCCGCCGTGACCGTGTCGACGGCCCCGGAGACCGGAACGGTGCGCTCGGTGGCCCAAGCCGGAGGGGCGGCGACCGACGTGACGTTCGACTTCGACGTCTTCAGCAGGCTCGACATTCCGGGTGCTGCCGTCGCCGGCAGCTACACGAACACGTACACGCTCAACCTCGTGGGCTTCTGAGGCACGGGCGGCGCTCGTGAATGTGCGGCTGCCGCTCGTCGCGCTGCTCGTGACCGCGGGTGCGCTCGTCGCGGCGGTTCCCGCAGCGGGTGACGAGGTGGGCCCGTCGACGCCGATCGCAGGCGGAGTCGGCGTGAGACCCGCGGACGGCGACCGCACGGGCTTCGAACTGGCCGCGGACCCGGCCGGGCGCTACGAGGACACGATCGAGGTGCTGAACCTCGGGGACGAGCCGCGGGACATCGAGGTGAGCGCCTCCGACCTCGAGATGTCGGAGGGCGGCTTGTACGGGCTGCCCGATCCGGGTGATGCCTCCGTCGGCTCAGGCGGCTGGGTGAGCTTCGACGGCGCCACCAGCGTCGTGGTGCGTGTCGGGGCTCGCGAGTCGACACGGGTCGACTTCGCGGTCGACGTGCCGGCCGACGCGCAGCCGGGAGACCACGCGGCCGCCGTGGTCGCCTGGACCGCCGAGGGCACCGAGGTGGGCACCGTCATGGTGCGGCAGCGCGTCGCGATCCGCCTGCTCGTGCGCGTGGCGGGCGAGCAGGCGCCCGAGCTCGAGCTCGAGGATGTCCGCATGGCGTACGCCGGGGCGTTCGACCCGTCGCTCGGCAGGGCGACGGTCGAGTTCACGCTCCGCAACACCGGCAACCTCGCCCTCGCCGCCACTCCCGAGGTCGTGCTCTCGCAGCTCGCCGGCACCTGGACTCGGCACCGGACGGGTGAGCCCACGAACCTCATCCTGCCAGGCGCCTCGGTGGTGCAGTCGATGGTGCTCGAGGAGGTTCCGGCACTCGGGCTGATCGCGGCGGAGGTCACCGTGGCGACCGAGGTCGCGCCGGGAGCGACGGCACCCGGCGCGCTACCGGCGCCGAGCGCTTCGGCTCAGGTGCTCGCCGTGCCGTGGACGATCGTGGTGGGCATCGCCGCGGTGCTGCTCGCGATTGCGCTGACCGTCGTCGCATCCCGTGGCCGCGCCGCGGCGCACGAGCGGCGGATCGAGGAGCGCGTGCGGCGGGAGCTCGAGCACCGCCGCTGAGGTGGCGGCGACCGGGGCCACGGCGACCTGCGCAGTCGTCACCACCTCAGAACTCGCCAGATCGGATGCCGCGGGGCGTCGTGCCCGCGGCATCCGATCGTCTCGTCGCTCAGCCGCGCACGGTCAGGTCGACCCAGACGAGGCGGTGGTCGCTGCTCGGGAACGGGAAGGTGCCCGTGAGCGCCGAGAGCGGGTCGGACGAGACCGGCCAGAACACGCCCGCGTCGTCGACGGCGAGCTTGCGCGAGGGCAGCACGTAGTCGGCGCGCAGGTTGCCCGGGGCCGGGTTGTCGTTGAAGTCGGCCGTGTCGGTCGCCGGGTCGCCGGTGTGGGCGAGGTTCGCGCGGCCCTGCAGGAGCGCCGCCTCGACGCCGCCCTCCGACGTCGGCTTCGGGTCGACGATCCGCGTGTTGTCGAGCAGCTGGTCGATCGCGTCGTCGGTCGAGTCGCCGTCGAACGGGTCGGCGTTCTGGTCGCCCATGATCACGAACGGCTCGCTCGGGTTCAGTCCGCCGGTCGTGCCGGCATCGTCGTACACGTAACGGTTCGCACCGGGCGTCACGTAGTCCGCCCAGAATCGGATCTCGTCGTGGTTCCGGCGGCCGTTGCGGTCCTCCGGGCCGTCGAAGGTCGGGGGCGTCGGATGCGACGCGAGCACGTGCACCGTCTCGTTGCCGATCTCGATCGGCACGTCCCAGTGCGACTTGCTCGACAGGCGCACGACCGCGAGCTCCTCCTCGGTGAACCAGTCGGCCGGGGCATCCGTCGTCGGATCGTCGGGCAGCAGCGCGCCCGGCATGTCTGCCCAGAGGAAGTGCTGGAAGGTGCGGATGTCGTCGGTCGCGATCGGGTACTTCGACAGCACGGCCATGCCGTACTGGCCCGGGAAGAAGCCGAAACCGAAGGCGTCGTCGGCGCCGCCGACCGCGCCGTCGTTGTTCAGGTCGTACCCGCTCGGGATGCCCGTGTTCGACGGGGCGACGAACGCGTACGGGTACTCGACCGGCGCCGCGCCGTTCTGCCCAACCTCGAGGTAGTCGGTGCGGAACAGGTCGATCGCCACCTCACCCGCGTCGTAGTCGAACTCGTTGAGCAGCAGCACGTCCGGGTTCGCACGCTGGATGATCTCGGCGATCACCTCCGCCTGCGCATCGCCGGCCTCGAGGTTCGCGACCAGGTCGCCTTCGTTGAACCGGTTGAGCGAGGCGTTGAACGTGGCAATGCGCAGCGACTCGGCGTGCGGTCCGCCGCGGCCGTGGTCGCCGGCGGCTTCGGGAGCCGCGACTGCGGCGGGTGCGATCGCGACGGCGCCGGCGACGGCGAGGCCGATCGCGGCGGCTGAGGTGGACTTCCTGCGGGTGGACATGCGCTCTCCTTCGTCGGGGTGCGTGCGGTGTCGCCGCTGGTGGCGGCCGTGCGCCCCAAGCTATGCGGTTCCGATGACGAGGGGAAGAACCCCGGGTGACCGGTCGGCGGTCGTCGAGCGGTCGTCGATCGGCCGGCCGCGGTCAGCCCTCGGCGTCGGCGCCGAACGCCCGCAGCTCCTGCGCGCAGCGGCACGCGGCCGCGATCTTCCCCGCCCAGACGAGCGCCTCCTCGCGCGTCGGGACATCGACCACCGTGTAGCCGCCCTCGATGCGCGCGGTCTCGGGGTACGTGCCCTCGGCGACCGTCCCGTCTCCGTGTACGAGCACGGGCGGCACGCCCTCGTCGATGCCGCCCGCGAAGACGAGGACGCCTGCGGCTTCCGCTTCGCGCACCACCGCGTGCGCGGCCTCGCCCACCGCGGGCAGCTCCTCGGGCGACACGTCCATCGCGCCGCTCGGGAACGAGATCAGGTACTTCGTCATCGCACACCCCTGTCGCCGATCGAGACGGAGCCATCCTCCCGCCCGGGTCCGACATCGCACCAGCCCCGCCCGCGAGCCGGCGGGCCGAGGGCAGGTGGGCGGATGCCCCGCCACCGAAGTCGGGGGTCAGCCCCCGCGTGCCTCGCGGCCGGTCTGGCTACCGTCGAAGCAGGCGAGCGAACAGGGCGCTCGAAGAGGGGAACACGAGATCATGGACAGCACGACGACCAGCACGACCAAGCGGGCGACGCGCATCCTGGCGGCGGTCGCGGCCGGGGAGCAGCGACCGTCGCCCTCGCCGGCTGCGGACTCGTGGACCGTCTCGGCCCGCCACAGTCGTTCTCCGACGACGCGACCGTCACCGAGCGGGTGACCGCGATCGAGATCGACGAGCCGGCCGGCTCGGTGGCCATCGAGGCCACGCGGAGTGCGACCGACATCACGCTCGAGCGCACCGTGCGCTACTGGGGTATCGACCGCGACGTCGACGAGACGCACGAGGTCACGGGCGGCACGCTCGTGCTGCACGGCTGCGGCCGCAACTGCACCGTGAGCTACGTGCTCGAGGTGCCCGAGGGGCTCGACGTCTCGGGCCGCACCTCGAACGGCGCGATCGAGTTGACCGGCGTCGCAGACGTCGACGTGGCGACGTCGAACGGGCGCATCGAGCTCGACGACGTGACCGGCACCGTCGAGGTCGAAACCTCGAACGGGCGCATCATCGGCAACGACCTCACCGGCGACGGCGTCGACGCGAGCACCTCGAACGGACCCATCGAGATCGAGCTCGGCACTCCGCAGGACGTCACGGCGCGAACGTCGAACGGACCCATCGAGCTGCGCGTGCCCGGCGGCCCCTACGCCGTCGAGACCGACACCTCGAACGGCCGCGTCGACGTCGACATCGCCACCGACCCGAACGGCGAGTTCACGCTCGACCTGCGCACCTCGAACGGGTCGATCGACGTCACCGAGTCCTGACCCAGGACTGCGAGCGGATGCCATCGCGAGCGGCTCCGCTCTCCGTCGACGGTTCGCGACGTGTGTGACGCCGTGTGAATCACAATTCACTTCCCATCGTCGCGCGGAGCCGCTACGCTGCCCGCATGCCCACCGCACGTGCCGCCCTCGTCACCGCCGCCGGGGGCGGATTCTCGCCCGCGGAGATCGAGCTCGATGACCCGATCGGGCGCGAGGTGCTGGTCGACGTGCGGGCCGCGGGGCTGTGCCACACCGACTTGACGATGTCGCATGCCGATCTCGGCATACCGCTCCCCGCCGTGTTCGGGCACGAGGTCGCGGGCGTCGTCGCAGCGGTCGGTCCGGACGCGACCGGCGTCGCAGTGGGCGACCACGTCGTCGGATGCCTCGTGCAGCACTGCGGCACCTGCGACCGCTGCCGTGCCGGCCGCGCCACGCTCTGCCGCCAACCGGGCGCGACCCTGCGCGACGCCGAGGCGCCGCCTCGCCTTACCCGCGACGGCGCGCCGCTGCACCAGATGGTCGGCATCGGTGGCTTCGCCGAACGCGTGCTGGTCGACGAGCGGCAGCTCGTGGTCGTCTCGCGCGAGCTGCCGTTCGCGCAGGCGGCGCTGCTCGGGTGCGGCGTGCTGACGGGCGTGGGCGCGGTGCGCAACGCCGCACGGGTGCGGGCCGGCGACGCGGTCGCGGTGATCGGCGCGGGCTGCGTGGGGCTCAGCGCGATCGCCGCGGCAGCTGCCGCCGGAGCAGACCGCATCGTCGCGGTCGACCTCGTCGCCGAGAAGCTCGAGGCGGCTCGCTTGTTCGGTGCGACGCACGTGGTCGACTCGTCGGTCGCCGACGACCCGGTGGCGGCGGTGCGCGCGGCGACGGGCGGCGGCGCCGATTCGGTGCTCGACGTGGTCGGCGTGCAGGCGACCGCCGAGCAGGGCCTCGCGATGACCGCACCCGGCGGCGGCCTCTACGTGGTCGGCGTGATGGACCCGACCGCGCGCATCTCGCCCCGCCTGTTCGGCCTCATCTCCGCGCAGCGCCGCATCCAGGGCGTGTACATGGGCGCGGCAGACCCGCGCCGCGACATCCCCGAGATCGCCCGCATGGCCCGCTCGGGCGCACTCGACCTCGGTGCGCTCGTGAGCGCCGAGGTCGGCCTCGACGACATCGACGAGGGGTACCGGATGCTGCGCGACCCGAACGTGGTGCGCGTCGTCGTCGGGTTCTGACGGCGCACGGTCAGCGATGCGCGGGCGCGCCCTCCGGGAGAAACCGCGACGGCACGTCGAAGTAGCGCGGGTCGCACTGGTGCGCGCGGAAGAACGTGAGGATGAACCCCATGCGCTCGTCGAAGTCCTCCCAGATCGGGGCGTCCGAGTGGGTGGCGTCGCCGCCGGGCGACTGGTGGAAGCGCAGGAACAGCAGCACGAGCTCGGGGTCGGCGAGCGCCGCCAGGCTGACCGGGAACTGCGCGCCCGCGAGGTAGCCGGGCGGAGCGACGTCGTCGGTCACGTCGATCGGGCCGTCGGGCGTCTCGAGGTGCACGAACCGGGTCGTGACCAGCCCGAACAGGCCGCCGAGCGGCATCGCCTCGTCGATGAAGCGGTCGACGAGCTCCTGCTCGTGGGCGCCGATGAGCGCATTGCCCAGCAGCACGCGCTCGGCGATCTCGCGTTCGAGCTCGGCGCGATGGTCGGCCGAGCAGGTCGAGGCATCCGCTGCACGTGCCAGCATCGCGGCCCGCTGGTAGCAGCGCACCGCGGCCGCGAGCCCCGGCCGGCCGTCGAAGACCGGGTCGACGAGCGCGCGCCCCATCGCCTCGGGCGTGGCATCGCCGGTGCGCTCGACCTCGGTGAGCCAGCGCAGCAGCGGCGGCGCGACGTCGCGGATGATCGCCAGGTTGCCGGCGGCCACGCCCTCCGAGCCGAGGCCGAACGACGCGCCATCGCCGCGGATCACCGCGCCCGCCGTGCCGCTCGCCCACGCGCCGAACGCGAACCAGTTGAGATTCGCGCGCCCGATCACGTCGGCCAGCGCGAACGCGATCTCGCGGTAGCAGAGCGTGATGAGCCGGTTGCGCGCCGCCGGGTCCTCGGTCGCGACGACTTGCTCGAGCACCGCGGTCGCGGTCTGCGTCGACGTCATGTGCACTCCCGGCGGTCGCCCCGGCCGGACCCGTCGCCCCGGCCTGGCGCCGATGCTAGCGCGGGCACCCGCCCGGCGGCATCCGTGCTCGCCCTGCCGGGTTAGGGTCGAAGGATGAGTCGTACCGTCTGGACCGTCATCGGCGTGATCGCCGCCGTCGCCATCGCCTGGGTGCTGGTGGAGGTCGTGTTCAGCGTGCTGTGGTTCCTCGTGAAGTTCGCGATCGTCGCGGTGGTCGCCGTGATCGTGTTCTTCCTGCTGCGCGCGTGGGCGACGAAGGACCGCGGGGCGCGCTCGATCGAGCGCTGAGCCGAGGCGAGCGCTCAGACGTCGATGCGCAGCCGCACGCCGACGGAGTCGTCGACGTCGAGCCCCTCGGCCTCCTGCACCCACTTCTTGATCGGCACGATGTAGCCGCCGTCCTTCGGCCAGAGCGACGTGGTCCACTCGCTGCCGCCGACGCGCACCGCGACCGGGATCATGCCCCAGCCGTACGTGACTGCGGGCGCGACCTCGTGGATCGCCTCCGCCTCGGCCGGCGGCACCGTCACGAAGTGGAACGGCGCGGGCCCGCGCCAGTACCAGAGCACGCCGCTGAACCTCAGCTCCATGCGCGCCAGCATAGCGGTGCGGCGCTTTTCAGGAACGGCCGGGTGGGCCATGCACGAGATGTGCGTCGGTGGGCGACTTCGCGCCCGAATCGTGCGCTCCCTGGGCTCGCGTGCTGCATTCCACCGGCCGCCTGCGGCCGGCTCCTGAAAAGTGCCGCATCGCGCGCGGTCAGGGGCGGGCGGATGCCTCGTCGGCGGCCAGCACCCGGCGGGCGAGCATCGTCGAACCGGCGACCGCGGCCGGCATCGTGAGCACGGCCCCGCCGGGCAGCATGAACAGCAGCTGCGTGGCCACGCCGAAGCCGAGCATGCGAGCGCGGTGGCCCCGGAGCATCCGTCGCCGTTCGGTGCCGTCGATGCCGCGCGCATCGAACGCGCGGCCCGTGAGCTCGCGCGCCAGCAGACGGCCAGACAGCACGACGCCGAGCACGGCCGCGGTGACCGACCCCACGACGGGCACGAACCCGACCAGCAGCACGAGGCCCGCGTTGAGCGTGCCGACTCCGACGAGCACCGCACCCGACGCCGCGGCCTTCCAGAAGCCCGGGCCCTCGTCGGGCACCTCGCCGCCCTCGTCGATCTCGACGGCGCGCCAGATGCGCTCGTAGAACGGGTCGCCGACGGTGAGGGTCACCGCGGTGAACGTGACGGCCGCGAGCAGGATCGTCGCACCGAAGAGGGCCGCGCCGACCGCGACGCGCAGGGCGATCGCCCAGCCGGCGTCCCAGGCGTCTGCGAACGGGGTCATCCAGGTGACCAGGTCGCCGACGGTCGCGCCGAGGGCGACGAGTGCGGCCAGCACGAGGAGCGCGACGATCGCCGCGGGCACGAGACCGAGTGCCATGGTGCCCGGGCACGTGCGCCACATCGCGAAGCCGCGCAGCAGGTCGCCCGCGCCTGCGAGCAGGGAGCGGATCACGCGGCTGGTTCCGCGGCCGAGTTCGCGACCGGCTCGGTGAAGGCTGCGGCCAGGATGCGCCGCCGCAGCGCATTCGCCCGCTCGGCGAAGCCGCGCTGGCGCCTGACGTACTCGGCCTTGCCCTCGGCCGTCTCGATCGCGACCGGCTCGGCGCCCCACGGGCGCACGTCGTACGGCGACGCCGCCATGTCCAGCCAGCGGATGTCGCGGGCCAGGTCGAACGCGTCGAGCAGCAGCTCGCCCGGCACCAGCGGCCCGAGCTTCACGGCCCACTTGTAGACGTCCATGTTCGCGTGCAGGCAGCCGGGCTGCTCGAGTAGGGCCTGCGTCTCGCGGGTCGGAGCGAAGCGGTTGCGCGGCACCGCCTCGTCGGTGAAGAACCGGAACGCGTCGATGTGCGTGCAGCGCAGGTCGTTCGCCTCGACGACCTCGTCGGTGCCGCGCTTGCCGAGCCGTAGGGGCACGTCGTGGCGGTGCTCGGCCTGCCGGTAGACCATCGCCCACTCGTGCAGGCCGAAGCAGCCGAACGATGCCGGGCGGGCGGCGGTGAGGCGCAGCATCCGCTCGACCGTGCCGAGCAGGCCCGCTTTCTCGGCGGCCATCGCTTCACGGTCGACCACGAGCGAGCCGGGCGCCCTGCCCGTGGCGTACCAGCGCCACTCGGCGCGGGGCGTGTCCGAGGCATCCGCCAGCTCGACCCCGGCACCCGGATGCCACCGCCGCAGCACGCGCGGCGAGTACGAGTAGTACGTGAACAGGAAGTCGTCGATCGGATGCGACTCGCCCGCCGCGACCCTCGCCCGGCGCGCGGCCGTGAGGGCGCCGGCCCGCTCCGCGTGGGCGCGCTCGCGCTCGCGCCAGTCGGCTCCTTCGAGCCGCACGGGCGCGGCCTGCGTCGGGGCCGTCGCGGTCATGCTCACCCGACGAGGATATTCGCCGACCCTGCGCCCGCGCGTGGGGGCGGCGCTTTTCAGGAGGCCCGGCTGGGCGCCCGGTGGATGGCTGCGTGCCGGGCGCGTCGGCGCTCGATTCCGTCCGGATCGGCAGCTCCACCCGCCGGAATCGTGCACCGCCCGCCCGGCGCTCCTGAAAAGCGACGTCCTTCCCCGGAGGGTCGGCGGGCGGTGGGAGGATGGCCGCGTGCTGCTCCAGGAGCTCGTCGACACGGCCGCGGCGGTCGCCGCGACGCGGTCGCGGCTGGCCAAGGTCGACGCGCTCGCCGGGATGCTCGGGAGACTGGGGGTCGACGAGATCGCGCCCGCGATCGGCCTGCTGCTCGGCGCCCCGCGGCAGGGGCGATTGGGCGTCGGCTGGCGCGGGTTCAGCGCGCAGCAGGTGGCGCCGGCCGCCGAGCCGACGCTCGCCGTCGCCGACGTCGACGCGCGGCTCGACCGCCTCGCGGCCGTCGCGGGGAGGGCTCGGCCGCAGCCCGTGCCGCGGAGCTGGGCGACCTGCTCGCCCACGCCACTGCCGCCGAGCAGGACTTCCTCGGCCGCGCCCTCCTCGGCGAGGTGCGCACGGGCGCGCTCGCGGGCGTCGTCACCGATGCGATCGCCCGCGCGTCCGACCTGCCGGGGGAGACCGTGCGCCGCGCCGCGATGCTGTCGGGCGACCTCGGGGAGACCGCACGCCTCGCGCTCGCGGGCGAGCCCGGCGCGGTGGCGGCGGTGGGCCTCGAGGTCATGCGACCGGTGCAGCCGATGCTCGCGGCCACCGCGGCATCCGCTGCGCTCGCGATCCAGGCCGTCGGCGAGGCATCCGTCGAGTTCAAGATGGACGGTGCGCGCATCCAGGTCCACCGCGCGGGCGACGACGTGCGGGTGTTCACGCGCACGCTCGCCGACATCACGCACCGCGTGCCCGAGGTCGTCGAGGTGGTGCGGCGGATGCCCGTGCGCGACGTGATCCTTGACGGCGAGACGCTCGCGCTCGCCGACGACGGCCGGCCGCGCCCGTTCCAGGACACGATGGCGCGCTTCGGCGCCGAGGTCGCGCGCGAGGCGACGCTGCACCCGTGGTTCTTCGACGTGCTGCACGTCGACGGGCGCGACCTCCTCGACGAGCCGCTCGCCACCCGGCTCGCCGAGCTCGCACGCATCACCGGCCCGCACCGGATGCCCGGCGAGGTGACGGCCGACCCGGACGCTGCCGAGCGGGTCGCGGCGGAGGCGCTCGCCGCGGGCCACGAGGGCGTCGTCGTGAAGGCGATCGAGTCGGCGTACGCCGCCGGCCGCCGCGGCTCGAGCTGGATGAAGGTGAAGCCCGTGCACACCTACGACCTCGTCGTGCTCGGCTGCGAGTGGGGGTCGGGGCGCCGCGAGGGCTGGCTGTCGAACCTGCACCTCGGCGCGCGCGACCCCGAGGGCGAGTTCGGCGAGCCCGGTGGGTTCGTGATGGTCGGCAAGACGTTCAAGGGGCTCACCGACGAGCTGCTGCGCTGGCAGACGGAGCGCTTCCCCGAGATCGAGGTGCGGCGCACGGCGCACACGGTGTTCGTCGAGCCGGTCACGGTCGTCGAGATCGCGATCGACGGGGTGCAGCGGTCGAGCCGCTATCCGGGCGGGGTCGCGCTGCGGTTCGCGCGCGTCAAGCGCTACCGCGACGACAAGGCGGCAGGCGAGGCGGACACGATCCAGGCGCTGCGCGGCCTGCTGTGGGGCTGAGGCCGCCGCGAGGCATCCGCTCGCCTCTGTCACGACCCGGCAACGATCTGCTCACGAACGACGGATGCGGCGTGGAGCATCCGCTACCCGAGGAGTAGCGTCGGCCGCGCGAGCACCATGTGACGTTCGTCGAGGGAGATGAGCACATGCGCCTGGGGGTGGCGTCGCGCACGGGGAGCGGCTTCCGCGCGCCCGCGATGCCGCACGGCGAACGGTCAGCGCGTCTTCTTCGGGTCGGTCGAGCGACGCACCACGAGCTCCGGCTGGAACACGGTCTGGCGGGGGATGGACTCGGGGTCGTTCGCCTCCTCGAGCAGCGTGCGCAGCGCGGTGCGGCCGATCATGCCGCTCGGCTGGCGCATCGACGACAGCGGCACGGCCGCGGCGCCGGCGAACGAGATGTCGTCGAAGCCGATGATCGCGATCTCCTCGGGCACGAGGATGCGGCCCTCGACGACGAGCGCCTGCAGCAGGCCGAGCGCGATGAGGTCGTTCGCGGCGAACAGCGCATCCGGACGCTGCGCGCGGGGTCGCTCGATGATGCGGGTGCCAGCGGCGACGC
This sequence comes from Agromyces mangrovi, assembly GCF_030296695.1. NCBI lineage: Bacteria > Bacillati > Actinomycetota > Actinomycetes > Micrococcales > Microbacteriaceae > Agromyces > Agromyces mangrovi (ex Wang et al. 2018). The sequence goes on from NZ_AP027737.1 coordinate 2,577,117, forward strand.
CCTCCGCGACGGTGAGCTCGGTGGTCGCGACGACCTCCAGGTCGACCGGGAAGCCGGCGTTCTCGGCTGCGGCGCGCGCACCGGCGAGGCGGTCGGCGACCTGGTGGATGTCGAACGGGCCGCCCACGTACGCGATGCGACGACGACCGGTATCGATGAGGTGCTCGACCGCCATGCGGCCGCCCGACACGCTGTCGACCGAGACGGAGCTGAAGCGCCCGTCGCCGCTGAAACGATCCACCAGGACGGCGGGGATGCCCCGCTGACGCAGGCGCTCGAGCCTGGTGTGCACGTCGTCGTACGGCGAGATGAGGACGCCCCGCACCTGCTGCTCCTCGAACAGGTCGAGGTAGAGCCGCTCGCGCGCGACGTCCTGGTCGGTGTTGCCGTAGAGGATCGCGATGTTGTGCTTCGATGCCTCGTCCTCGGCGCCGCGCACCACGTCGTTGAAGAACGGGTTCTGGCCGTCGAGCACCACGAAGCCCACGGTCGTGCTCGTGCCGGCGCGGAGCTTGCGGGCGGCATCGTTGCGCACGTACCCGAGCTCCTCGATCGCGCGGTTGACGCGCGCGATCGACTCCGCCGAGACCTCGCCCGGGCGGTTGAGCACGTTCGAGACCGTGCCGACCGATACACCGGCGTGTTGAGCAACGTCCCTGATGCTCGTGGCTGCCATTGCGGTTCCTCGTCGTCGATGAGCTGCGTGGTGGTCGGGGAGGAGGTGACTTGACCTCGGCACCCGCCGTCCATAGAGTAGCCCTGAACTTGATCTGAATCGATTCAGAGACATTTCAACCCGTACACAGCAACACCTCGACGAGGAGGAGCAATGGTGCAGACGAGCACCTCAGCCAGCGCGGCACCCCCGCGCTGGAGCTCTCACGAGTCGTGAAGTCCTTCGGAGCAGTCGTCGCACTGAGCTCCGGCAGCCTCACGCTCGAACAAGGATCCATCCACGCGCTGATCGGTGAGAACGGCGCCGGCAAGTCGACGCTCGTGAAGATCGTCGCCGGCCTCTACCGCCGCGACTCGGGCGACTTCCGCCTGCGCGGCGAGGACGTCGACTTCTCGAACACGGCCCAGTCGAAGGCAGCGGGCATCGCCGTCATCTACCAGGAGCCGACGCTGTTCCCCGACCTGTCGGTCACCGAGAACATCTTCATGGGCCGCCAGCCCACCAACCGGTTCGGCCGCATCGACCGCAAGGCCATGCGCACCGAGGCAGTCGAGATCTTCGAGCGCCTCGGCGTTCGCCTCGACCCCGACCGCCTCACCGAGGGCCTGTCGATCGCCGACCAGCAGATCATCGAGATCGCCAAGGCCATCTCGCTCGACGCGCGCGTGCTCATCATGGACGAGCCGACCGCGGCGCTCTCGGGCGTCGAGGTCGAGCGGCTGTTCGCCGTCGCGCGGAGCCTCCGCGACGAGGGCCGTGCGCTGCTGTTCATCTCGCACCGCTTCGACGAGGTGTTCGACCTGTGCGACACCGTCACGGTCATGCGCGACGGCAAGTACATCGACACCATGCCGATCGCGGAGACGTCGATCGACGAGCTCGTGCGCCTCATGGTCGGCCGCGACGTCACCGAGATGTTCCCGAAGCTGCCCGCCGAGATCGGCGACGACGTGCTCGTGGTCGACGGGCTCACCAGCACGGGCGTCTTCCACGACATCTCGTTCACCGTGCGCTCGGGCGAGATCGTCGGCCTCGCCGGCCTCGTCGGCGCGGGCCGCAGCGAGGTCGTGCGCGCCATCTTCGGCGTCGACCACTACGAGACGGGCAGCGTGCAGGTCAACGGCCAGCCGCTGCGCAAGGGTCGTCCGACCGCGGCGATGGCGCAGGGCATCGCGCTCGTGCCGGAGGACCGCCGCAAGCAGGGCCTCGTGCTCGACCAGAGCGTGACGCGCAACGTCACGCTCGCGATCCGCAAGCGCCTCGCCAAGTGGGGCCTCATCTGGGGCGGCCTCGAGAACGCGTCCGCCGAGATCTGGGCGAGCCGACTCGAGGTCAAGACCGCCGCGCTCGACGCGGAGACCGGCACCCTCTCGGGCGGCAACCAGCAGAAGGTCGTGCTCGGCAAGTGGCTCTCGACCGAGCCGAAGGTGCTCATCGTCGACGAGCCGACCCGAGGCATCGACGTCGGCACCAAGGCCGAGGTGCACCGCCTCATCTCGAAGCTCGCCCAGGAGGGCCTCGCGATCATCATGATCTCGTCGGAGCTGCCCGAGGTGCTCGGCATGGCCGACCGCGTGCTTGTCATGCGCGAGGGCCGCCTCACGGGCGAATTCGATCGAGCGGATGCCACGCCGGAGGCCGTCATGTTCGCCGCGACCGCGGAAGGAGCGGCAGCATGACCGCCGTCGACACCAAGCCGTCCGCCGGCAACGCCTTCGCGCGCAGCATCGGGCACGTGCTCAAGGCCCGCGAGACGGGCATCGCGATCGCGCTGATCGCGGTCATCGTCGTCGCGACGGTGAGCAACCCGAACTTCCTCTTCTCGTCCGACGGGTTCCGCGACCTGCTGCTGACGCCGTCGCTGCTCATGGTCGTGGCCGTGGGCCAGGCGATCGTGATCATCACGCGCAACGTCGACCTGTCGGTCGGCTCGGTCCTCGGCCTCACGGCCTACCTGACCGGCCGCCTGTTCATCGACATCCCGGGCATCCCGCCGATCCTGGTGTTCGTCGCCGGTGTCGGCCTCGGCGCCCTGCTCGGCCTCATCAACGGCGCGCTCGTCGCGTTCGCGAAGGTGCCCGCGCTCGTGATCACGCTGGGCACGCTGTACATCTACCGCGGCATCAACGTGGCGTGGACGGGCAGCGACCGCATCAACGCGTCCGACCTGCCGGCATCGTTCCGCGACCTCGGCACGGGCGAGCTGCTCGGCATTCCACTGCTGACGATCTTCGCGGTCATCGTGCTGGTCGTCGCGGCCTGGTACCTGCGCAACCTGCGCAGCGGTCGCGAGCTCTACGCCATCGGCTCCGACCCGGCCGCCGCGCACCTGTACGGCCTGCGCGTCACCCGCCGCGTGATCGCCGCGTTCGTCGTGAGCGGTGCGCTCGCCGGTGTCGCGGGCGTGCTCTACGCCGCCCGCTACGGCACGGTGAGCTCGAGCGCCGGCCTGGGCCTCGAGCTCCAGGCGATCGGTGCGGCCGTCATCGGCGGTGTCGCGATCTCGGGCGGCGTGGGCACCGTGTGGGGCGCCGCGATCGGCGCCTACCTGCTGCTGACCATCAACCGCGCCCTGCCGATCGTCGGCATCCAGGACTTCTGGCAGCGGGCCGTGGTCGGCGTGCTCATCATCGGCGCGATCGTGCTCGACCGCGTGCTCGCGGTGCGCCAGCATCGACGACTCATCGAACAACGGGAGGAGAAGCCATGACGTCCGCGATCGACACCGAACACGGCCGACGCACCTACTCGGCCCACGCGCACCCGCTGTGGCGTCGCCTGCTCGTCACGCGCGAGTCGGCCATCATCGGGCTGCTCTTCCTCGTCGTGCTCGTCGCCACCATCGCGGTGCCGAACTTCGACAGCCCGCTGACCCTCACGTTCCTGATCCGCGAGATCGCACCGATCCTGCTGATCGCCCTGCCGATGACGCTCATCATCATCACCGAGGAGATCGACCTCTCGGTGGCGAGCATCGTGGGCCTGTCGAGTGTCATCACGGGCCTCGGGGTGCAGGCCGGCTGGCCGCTGCCGTTCGCGGCGGTCGTCGCGATCCTCGTCGGCACGGTTGCCGGTGCCATCAACGGCGCCCTGGTCACGTTCGTCGGCCTGCCGTCGCTCGCCGTCACGATCGGTACGCTCGCGCTGTTCCGCGGCATCGCCGTGGGCCTCCTCGGCACGACCGCGATCAGCGACTTCCCGGAGTTCTGGACCGACCTGACACGCATGAACATCCCCGGCACGCCGATGCCGCTGATCATCGTGCCGTTCCTCGTGCTCGCGATCATCTTCGGGGTGCTGCTGCACTTCACGCCGTTCGGGCGCTCGCTCTACGCGATCGGCCTGAACAAGGAGGCGGCCGCGTTCTCGGGCATCAACGTCGGGCTCACGAAGTTCTGGCTGTTCGTCATGAGCGGCGCGGTCTCGGGCTACGCCGGCGTGTACTTCACGCTGCTGTACAACAACGCCCGCGGCGACAACGCCACCGGCCTCGAACTGCAGATCATCGCCGCGGTGCTCCTCGGCGGCGTCTCGATCTTCGGTGGTCGCGGTGCGCTGCCCGGCGTGATCGCCGGCGTACTGCTCATCGGCACCCTGTCGAGCGCGCTGCGCCTGGCCGGCGTGACCAGCGACATCATCAACGTCATCACCGGTGTGCTCCTCGTGGCATCGGTGGTGTCCGCAAGCTTCCTCGCCTGGCTGCGCACCAAGCGCGTCTCGGCGATCGGGAGGAAGAAGGGCCGAGCTGAGGCATCCGATGGCTGAAGGCCCCCTGTCACCAAGACCGGAACAGTAACGCACCAAGGAAGGAAACAATGATGTTCACTCTCAAGAGGAAGCGCTTCGGCGTCGGGCTCGCGGCGGTCGCCGCGACGGCCGCGCTCGTGCTCACCGGCTGCTCGTCGGACGGCTCGTCGGACGGCGGCTCGTCGGACGGCGGCTCGGACGCCGGTTCGTCGGACGTGTCGATCACGATGCTGCCGAAGAACCTGGGCAACCCGTACTTCGACACCTCCACCGGCGGTGCCGAGGAAGCGGTGTCGGAGATGGGCGGCACGTTCGAGGAGGTCGGCCCGTCGGAGGCGTCGCCGACGTCGCAGGTGCAGTACATCCAGACCGCTGCGCAGCAGGGCGTGGGTGGCCTGATCGTGTCGGCGAACGACCCGGAGGCGATCTGCGACGCGCTCGACGAGGCGCGCAGCGTCGGCGTCAAGGTCGTCACGTTCGACTCGGACACCAACCCCGAGTGCCGTGACCTGTTCATCAACCAGGCCACTGCGGAGGGCATCGCGCAGGTGCAGGTCGACCTGATCACCGAGCAGATCGGTGACGAGGGCCAGATCGCGATCCTGTCGGCCTCGGCCAACGCGACGAACCAGAACGCGTGGATCGAGATGATGGAGGCCGAGCTCGAGGCGAACCACCCGAACGTGGAGCTCGTCGAGGTCGCCTACGGTGACGACGACGACCAGACGTCGTTCGACAAGACCGCTGCGCTGCTGCAGACCTACCCGGAGCTCAAGGGCATCGTGTCGCCGACCACGGTCGGCATCGCGGCCGCGGCTCGCTACCTGCAGACCTCGGAGTTCCAGGGCGAGGTCGCGCTGACCGGTCTCGGCACGCCGAACCAGATGCGCGAGTACGTCGAGGACGGCACGGTCACCGCGTTCGCGCTGTGGAACCCGGCCGACCTGGGCTACCTGGCCGCGTACGCGACCGCCGCGCTCATCTCCGGTGAGATCACCGGTGCCGAGGGCGACACCTTCGACGCCGGCACGCTCGGCTCGTACGAGGTCGGCGCGGACGCCAGCGTGCTGCTCGGCGACCCGTACGTGTTCGACGCGGACAACATCGGCGACTTCGACTTCTAAGCCGAACCGCTGCACCGGAGCGCCCCGACGGACCACGTGTCCGCCGGGGCGCTCCCGTCTGCGCGGGCGGGGCAGGCGAGCGGATGCCACGGGCGGGCGCCCGCGCCCGGCGCGCGCTCCGCGCCGCGAGGCATCCGCTCGCCGTGCCCTCAGTGGTAGCGGCCGCTGTAGGCGTTCAGCGCGGGCTGCCCGCCGAGGTGGGCGTACAGCACGTTCGAGCCCGCCGGGATGTCGCCGTCGCGCACCAGGTCGATGAGGCCGGCCATCGACTTGCCCTCGTAGACGGGGTCGAGGATGACGCCCTCGAGTGAGCCGACCAGGTGCATCGCGGCATCGGTCGACTCGACCGGGATGCCGTAGAAGTCGCCCGCCCAGCCGTCGAGCACGGTGATCTCGTCGTCGCGCAGGTCGCGCCCGACGCCGATCAGTTCAGCCGTGTTGCGCGCGATGCGCCCGACCTGATCGCGGGTCTCGGCGAGCTTCGCCGACGCGTCGATGCCGAGCACGCGCCGACGCGGCCCGCCGAAGTTGTGCTCGAGGTCGGCGAACCCGGCGATCATGCCGGCGTGCGTCGAGCCGGTCACCGAGCACACGACGATCGTGTCGAAGAAGACGCCGAGCTCGCGCTCCTGCGCCGCGACCTCGTGGGCCCAGTTCGCGAAGCCGAGCCCGCCGAGGCGGTGGTCGGATGCCCCGGCCGGGATCGCGTACGGCGTGCCGCCGGCCGCCTCGACATCGGCGATGGCCTCGCGCCACGAGTCCTTGAAGCCGATGCCGAAGCCCGCGGGGAGAGGCGCACGTCGGCGCCCATGAGGCGCGACAGCATGATGTTGCCGACCCGGTCGTTCACCGAGTCGGGCCAGTCGACCCAGTGCTCCTGCACCAGTACGGCTTTCACGCCGAGGTGCGCGGCGACCGCGGCGACCTGTCGGGTGTGGTTCGACTGCACGCCACCGATCGACACGAGCGTGTCGGCCCCCTGCGCGAGCGCGTCGGGCACGAGGTACTCGAGCTTGCGCACTTTGTTGCCGCCGTAGGCGAGGCCGCTCGAGACGTCCTCGCGCTTCATCCAGATGCGGGCGCCGCCGAGGTGGGCGCTGAGCCGGTCGACCGGGTGGATCGGGCTCGGCCCGAATGTCAGTGGGTGGCGGGGGAAGTCGGCGAGTGCCATGGTGCTCCTTCTTCTACGGGGTGGTCCGCGTCGAGCAGGCGCCCGAGCGTGGACCAGTTGTCGCGGGTCGCGATGCCGGCCGCGCCGGCGTCACCGGCGGCGCAGAGGTCGATGATGCGGTCGTGGTCGGCGACCGAGCCGCGACCGGCGAGCGAGGAGAACCGGGCGCGTTCGAGGCGGCGCAGCAGCGGGGTCACCTGCTCGAGCATCGCCGGCAGCAGCGGGTTGGCGCTGGCGCCGACCGCCACCGCGTGGAAGTCGTCGTCGGCACGCACGGCGGCGTCGACGTCGTCGTCGCGAAGCGCCGCGGCGAACCGGGCGTTGGCGTCGCGCATGGCGTCGAGGTCGGCGGCGGTGAGCTGCGGCACGGCCTCGCGCACGGCGAGCTCGTGCAGCGCGGCGGCGATGCGCTGCGCCGCGAGCGCGGTGCGCACATCGAGCGGGGCGACCGTGGTGGCCTTGGCGCGTCGGGTCTGCACGAGCCCGGCGAGCTCCAGCCGCGCGATCGCCTCGCGGATCGGCGTGCGGCTCACGCCGAGCCACTCCTCGAGCTCGGGGTCGCGCAGCCGTGCACCGGGTTCGAGCGCGCCGCTCACGATGGCGTCGCGCAGCTGGCGGTAGGCGTAGTCGCGCAGCGAACTCGGGCGCTCGGCGGGCGCGGGACTCAGCAACATGCAATATATTGCAGCGTTTGAAGGGCTGGCTGTCAAGTCGTGCGCGGGCGGGGGCTCAGCGCCGCCGGCCGGCCCCGGCGGCGATCTCGGCGCCGAGGTTCTCGCGCAGCCAGTCGCACCAGATCGAGACCGTGCGCCACTGGTCGCGCACGATGTCGAGCGCGTCGGGCGTCCACATCCAGTCGGCGGGCGGCTCGGAGCGGCCGATGGCGAGGTGCTTCAGCCGCAGCAGCTCGATGCGCGGGTGGTCGACCGAGTAGCCGCGCGGCGCGGTGCGCAGGGCGTCGTCGCGCATGGGCGAGAACCCGTCGGCCGCCGTCTCCTCGAGCGTCGCCTCGAGGTCGCCCGCGAGCTTCGGGTCGTCCACGATCTCGCGGAACCGCGCGAGCGCCTTCGGCGGCACCTCGAAGCTGCCGCCGCCGACGAGCAGTCCGTCGGCGCTGAGCTGGAGGTAGTGCGCGACCGACGCGCGCGACACGAGCCCGATCTGCACCTTGTACGGCGACTTGTCGGCGCTGAACCGCACGTCGCGGTACGGGCGGAAGATCTTCACCGGGCCGAACTCGACCGCGAGCTCCTCGCCGAGCGCCGCGAACGGCCCCCGTACGCGCTCCTCGTACCTGGCCTTGTGCTCGGCCCACCACGCCTTCGTGTTGTTCGCCGCGAGTTCGGTGAAGAACGCCGGTGCGTCAGGGTCGAGTCCGGTGAATGCCCCCATCCGCCGATCGTAGCGCCGGGATTCACGCGAGTGGTGAGCGATCGTCACCTCGGTGAAACACGGCGGGCGGATGCTGGGCGCAACGCAACAGGCACGAGGGGAGGGCGCATGGACGACGTCACGGTCGCGCTGGCGATCGCGCTCGCGGCGGCATCCGTCACCCTCGGCGCGCTCGCGCACGCGGCGCTCTGCCCCTACGTCACGCGCACGACCCGGCACCGCGCGCTCATGCTGCAGGCCGCCGCGCCGGTCGTCGGCAGCGTGTGCTGGCTCTGCTACGGGGCCGTGCTGCACGCGCGCGTGCAGTGGGCGGTCTTCGCGATGACCCGCTGGGCACGCATCAACGGGTAGTGGTCAGGCGCCGGTGACGGCGATCACCACGAGGGCCGTCACCGCGACCACAGTCGAGAGGATGCCGCCCAGCACGAGCGGTCGCGCCCCGGTCGCGCGCAGCGCACGCACGTCGGTCGAGAGCCCGATCGCCGCCATCGCGGTCGTGATGAGGAACGTCGCGGCCTGCCCGAGCGCCGCCTCAGCGGCATCCGGAATCACCCCCAGCGACGCGATCGCGGCCATCACCAGGAACCCGACGAGGAACCACGGCACCAGCCCGAGCACGCGGCGCACGGTGAGCGGCGGATGCTCCGAGCCCGCCTCGCGCACGGCCCGGCGCCGCACGTGCACGGCCAGCCCGACCGTGATCGGAATGATCATGAGCGTGCGCACGAGCTTCACCACGATCGCGCCCTGCAGCGCGACCGATCCGTACACGGCGGCCGTCGCGACCACCGACGACGTGTCGTTGACCGCGGTGCCGGCGAACAGCGCGAACGCCGCCTGGTCGAGGCCGAGCGCGTGGCCGATCAGCGGGAAGACCGCGACGGCGACCATGTTGAAGAGGAAGATCGTCGAGACCGCGTAGGCGATGTCCGCGCTCGCGGCGCCGATCACGGGCGCGACGGCGGCGATGGCGGATGCCCCGCAGATGCCGGTTCCGACGCCGATGAGCGTGCGCAGGTCGCCCACGACACCGAGCGCGCGACCGACGAGCCAGGCCGCGCCGAGACACGCGGCGAGCGTGATCAGCATGATCGGCAGCGACTCGAGCCCGACGTCGACGATCTGCGCGAGGGAGAGCTGCGTGCCGAGCAGCACGACCGAGAGCTGCAGCACGCGGCTGCCGGTGAACGCGACGCCCGGCTGCAGCACTCGGCCGGGCCGGCGCACGAGCGCGATCGCCAGCCCGATCGCGATCGCGGGCAGTGCGCTGCCGAGGAGCGGCAGCGCCCGCCCGATCAGGGTCGCGACCACGGCGATCGCCAGCGCGAGCGCGAGCCCCGGCAGAAGGCCGACCAGGCGCCGCGCGGTGCCCTCGGACGGTTCGGTCATGGGTCGAGCATCTCGCGAACGCCGCGGAATTGCCCCTGCCGCGCCGCAACCGACCGGCGTAGCCTGCTGGGGTCGGAGGAGGATCGGACATGTCCAACCTGGTGGTGCACTTCGAGATCCACGGGACGGAGCCGCAGCAGCTGATCGACTTCTACTCGAAGCTGCTCGGGTGGACGTTCACGCAGTACGGCGAGATGGAGTACTGGAGCATCGACACCGGCGACGGGTCGATCCGGCCGAGCGAGGGTGCAGCGGGGCACGGCATCAACGGCGGCCTGCTGCGCCGCGAGGGCTCCGCGCCGATGCCGGGCGCCTCGGTGAAGGGGTGCAACCTCGTGATCGCCGTCGACGGTATCGACGGGCTCATGGCCACCGGCGTCGAACTCGGCGGGAGCGTCGCGCTGGCCGCCGAGGACATGCCGGGCCTCGGGCGGCTGGGGTACCTGCTCGACCCCGACGGCAACGTGTTCGGCATGCTCCAGTCGACGCTCTCCGACGGCACCCCGGCCATGTAGTCCGGCCGGCTGGTGCGGCGCAGTCCCGCGGAATGTCGGTGGTGCGGCGGAACATGGAGGCATGGACACCACCACCTACATCACCGGGCGCGAACTGCGCCCCGGCGACATCGTGGTGAACCCGTACGGTGACGCGTTCCCCATCACGAAGGTGCGTGCCATCGGCGCGGGTCGCCGCGTGACCTACGAGCGCAAGGGCGGCAAGGCCGCCAGCTTCACGGTGCCGGCTGACGGCCTGACCCGGGTGTTCCTGCCACGGCGCAGTGCGCTGGCCGGCGCGGACGCCTGATCCGCCGGCGCCCCGCGCGCGGCTGCTTGCAGCCGCAGGGTCTCTCGGCCATGATTCCCACATGGGCGGCACGCGACCGCCGGCGAACAGAGGAGCCATGGCCGATTCCGAGTCCCGCGACGAGACGGGCGGCACGTCCACCGCAGCGGCATCGAAGCCCGCGAAGACGAAGCTGTCGGCGAAGAAGTGGGGCAAGAAGCAGCGCTCGTTGATCGACATCATCGCGGTGTTCGTGCTGTCGATCACCGCCGTGCTCACCGCCTGGTGCGGCTTCGAGGCGTCGAAGTGGGGCGGCGAGATGTCGATCGCGTTCAGCCAGGCGTCGTCCTCCCGCATCCAGTCGACGAACTTCGAGGGCGAAGCGCGCGACGCGCGCATGTTCGACCTCGTCATCTGGGCGTCCTACGTCGAGTCGGTCGCGAACGACGAGCCGGCGCTCACCGCCTACATCGAAGAGCGCTTCACCCCGCACTTCGCCGTGGCGTTCGAAGACTGGGACGCGAGTGGCCGCGAGGAGTCGGGCCCGTTCGTGATGGAGTCGTACGTGCCGCCCGGCACTGTCGAGGCCGCCGAGCTCGGCGAGCGCGCCGACCAGAAGTTCCAGGAGGCGCTCGACAACAACCAGCGCGGCGACAACTATTCTCTGCTGACGGTGCTCTTCGCCCTCGTCCTGTTCCTCAGCGCCATGGCGCAACGCGACATCTCGCCGAAGGCGGCGTGGGGGCTGCTGGGCCTCGCGATGGTGGTCGCGGTGGTGGGCATCGTGATCCTCACCACGTTCCCGATCAAGATCTGAGGCGCGGCGCCCGGTCGGGCGGCGTGGTTCAGGCGCCGGCGCGGGCCTTGGCCTCGAGGCCGTCGAGCACCAGGTCGAGCGCGAAGCCGAACTCGGTCGCGTCGTCGCACCAGCCGATCGTCGAGTCGGGGTCGTCGTGCGCCACCTCGGCGAACATCGCGACGAGGTGCGGCGTGCGCGCGGCGAGCGCCTCCGCCGCGGCTGCATCCGGCTGGCTGTCGTCGGTCACCAGCTCCTGGCTGAACCCGAACATGCGGCTGCCGAGCGCGTGCATCGCGTGGTGGATGAGGTCGTACGAGAACCCGCCCGAGCGCAGCGTGCCGACCACGGCGTCGGCGTAGCCCGCGGTGATCGCGCCCGGGAAGGCCCGCGTCTGCATGATCACGGTGGCCCACGGATGCCGCAGCATGACCTCGCGCGCCGTCAGGATGCGCGCGCGCAGCGACGCCTTCCACTCCGGGTCGCGCTCGGGCACCGCGTAGCCGCCCGTCGCGGCCTCGACCTCGTCGAACACCAGCTCGACCAGGCCGTCGAGCAGGGCGTCCTTGTTGGGCACGTGGTAGTAGAGCGACATCGGCTCGACGCCGAGTCGGTCGGCGAGGCGGCGCATGGTGACGGCCTCGAGGCCCGACTCGTCGGCGAGTTCGAGCGCGTCGCGCAGCACGCGGTCGCGCGTGAGCGGCGCGCGCCTGGTGTCGCGCCCGGCCGTGGACGTCATGGCGACCTCCTTCGTCCCGTACAGCGTACGGCGAGGGGTTGACGACCCCGCTGCGACTCGCTATCTTACAGCGTAAGTCGTACAACGTAAGGTTACGACTCGAGGGGAGCCAGACATGACCACCACCACACGCCGGACCACGTCCGCCGGCACCGCATCCGCCGCCACCGACACCATGCGCGCGGCCGAGTACCGCAGGTTCGGCCCGCCCGAGGTCGTCGCCGTCACGCGGGTGCCGAAGCCGGTGCCCGCGCCCGACGAGCTGCTCGTCCGCGTGCATGCGAGCACCGTGAGCATCGCCGACCACCGCATCCGCAGCCGACGTGTGCCGCGCGGCCTGCTGCCCCTGGTCGCTCCCTCGATCGGCGTGTTCCGCCCGCGCAACCGCGTGCTCGGCATGGAGGCGGCCGGCACGGTCGAGGCCGTCGGCGCCGACGTGACGCGGTTCGCCCCCGGCGACGAGGTCGTGCTCATGCGCGGCTCGCGCTTCGGCGGCCACGCCGAGTACGTGACCGCGCGCGAGGCCGGCACGGTGGCGAAGAAGCCCGCCGCCCTGTCGTTCGAGGAGGCCGTCGCGATCGTGTTCGGCGGCTACACGGCGGTGTCGTACTTCGGCCGTGCCGAGATCGGCGAGGGCACGCGCGTGCTCGTCAACGGGGCATCCGGCGCCGTGGGCACCATGGCCGTGCAGCTCGCCGCCCACCGCGGTGCGATCGTCACCGGGGTGACGAGCGGCCGCAACGCCGAGCTCGTCCGCTCGCTCGGCGCTGCCAGGGTCATCGACTACGAGACCGAGGACTTCGCCGCGGGCGACGACACCTGGGACGTGATCGTCGAGTGCGTCGGAAACGCGCCGTACTCCCGGGTGGCCGGCTCGCTCGCCCCCGGCGGCGCGCTGCTGCTGGTCATCACCGACCTCGCCGGCATGCTCCGCGCCAAGCGCGACTCGCGCCGCAGCGGCGGGGTGGTCACGGCATCGGGCCCGGCCCTCACGCAGGAGCAGTTCGCCGACCTGCTCGAGCTCGCCGCGAGTGGCGCGATCCGCCCGGTCATCGACCGCACCTACGACCTCGACGACATCGTCGAGGCGCACCGCTACGTCGACACGGGTCGCAAGCGCGGCTCGGTCGTCGTGCGGGTGCCCTGACCAGGGCAGAAAGGGCGGGCGGATGCGCCTGGGCGCGCGCCCGCCCGGAGGCATCCGCTCAGCCGTGCCAGAGCCCGAGCTTCGCGGGGTTGCGCATGATCCAGAGGTCGGTGACTCGCTCGCCCGCGACCCGGGTCGAGATGACACTGTCGACCGCGCCGCCGACCGAGACGACGAGCACCAGCCCGCCCGGGCCCTCGCGGAGGTCGAACTCGAGGCCGTCGCCGGCGCGCTTCTCCTGCAGCCCGAGCAGGTAGCGGGCGACGCGGTCGGCGCCGACCACGGGCCGCCGGCCCGCCGAGACGACGCCCCCGCCGTCGGCCCGCAGCACCACGTCGGGGTCGAGCACCGCCGTCAGCGTCGCGAGGTCGCCCGTGCCGGCCGCGGCGAGGAACGCCTGCACGACCCGGTCGTGCTGCTCCCGGGTCGCCGTGCCGTCGCGGCGCTCGCGCACGTGCCGGCGGGCCGACGATGCGAGCTGCCGGCACGCCTCGGGAGAGCGGCCCACGACCTCGCCGATCTCGGCGAACGGCATCGCGAACACGTCGTGCAGCACGAACGCGACGCGCTCGGCCGGGCTGAGCGACTCGAGCACGACGAGCAGCGCCGTGCTGACCGAGTCGTCCAGGGTGACCCGGTCGAGCGGGTCGGGAGCGGGCGTGCTCGCGAGCACCGAGTCGCCCGGCACCGGCTCGGGCAGCCACTCGCCGACGTAGCGTTCGCGGCGCGCGCGGGCCGAGCCGAGGTGGTCGAGGCAGACGCGGCTCGCGGCGCGGGTGAGCCAGGCGGCCGGGTTGGCGATCGCGTCGCGGTCGGCCGCGGGGAGGCGGTACCAGCGGGCGTAGGTCTCCTGCACCGCGTCCTCCGCGTCGGCGACCGTGCCGAGCATGCGGTACGCCAGCCGCATCAGCCCCGCGCGCTCGGCGTCGATCGCGGCGGCGTCGAGGCGCGAGGCATCCGTCTCGCGCGCGCTCGTGCTCGCAGCGGCGCTCGTACGCTCCGACACGTCGCCTTCGGCGGCATCCGTCTCGCTCGGCCCGTGCGCGTCGCCCGGTTCGGTCTCCATCGCCATGTCCTCGTCCCCACCATCCCACCGCGCGCGCCGGCGCGCGAGCGTCGTACTGGTTCGACGACGTAGCGCCCGCGAACGTGAGGTGCGACCGCCGCATCCGCCCCGGCTCAGAATCACCTGTAGCGAATACATGCAACGCCGCGCGACACGCCTCGTCCGTGCATGTTCCGGCCGCCAGATGTCTGATCTGCATGTTCTCGCTACGCGGGCACCTCACGTTCGGCGCGGCTGCGTCGTCGGACATGATGAGGGCGGAGCACCGCCCGCAGACCTTCAGGAGGGCATGATGCGCATCGCAGTCGCCGGCGGAACCGGCACGATCGGATCGGAGGTCGTCGCGGCGATCCGCGCGCGCGGCGACGAGGCGGTGGCGCTGTCGCGCTCGACCGGCGTGGACGTGCGGACGGGCGAGGGGCTCGTCGCGGCCCTCGAGGGCGTCGACGCGCTGGTCGACACGGCGAACGTGAGCTCCCTGTCGGCGAAGGGGTCGACCGCGTACTTCACCGAGACCACGCGTACGATGCTCGCGGCCGAGCGCGAGGCGGGCGTCGGGCACCACGTGCTGCTGTCGATCGTCGGCATCGACGAGGCGCCGCACGGATACTACGCCGGCAAGGTCGCGCAGGAACGCGCGGTCGAGGCGGGCGGCGTGCCGTGGACGACGCTGCGGGCGACGCAGGTGCACGAGTTCGCGGGGCAGATGCTCGACGCGCTCTCGATGGGCGGGCTGCACCTGGCGCCGGTCGCGCGCACGCAGCCCGTGGCGGCGAGCGAGGTGGGGCGGCGACTGGCCGAGTTGGCGGCGGGTGCGCCCGCCGGGCGGGTGCGCGACCTGGCCGGCCCGCGCGAGGAGCGCCTCGACGAGATGACGCGCGCATACGCCCGGGCGCGCGGCCTGCGCGGTCCCGTCGTCTCGGTGAAGCTGCCCGGGAAGCAGTTCCAGTCGATGCGTGCCGGCGCGGCGCTGCCCGGCCGGGACGCCGACCTCGTCGGGCCCACGTTCGACGAGTGGCTCGCGACGCAGGGCGCCGAGGAAGCGGTGCGTTCGCAGCGCGCTTGACCGCATCGGCACGGCGTGGTCGCATGAGGGGATGGCATCGGCGACCCGCGAACGCCCACCGCTGATCGAGGAGGACGCGCTCGACGACCTCGTGCGCGCCGCGATCGGGCGGGTGCGCGGCCGCGTGCTCGAGGTCGGCGCGGGCGAGGGCGAGAACTTCAGCGCGTACGATCCGTCGGTCGAGTGGCTCGGTCTGGAGCCCGACGCGGAGCGGCGCGCCGAACTCGACCGTCGGGCGCACGAGTGGAGCCACCGCGACCGAACGCCGTTCGACGCGGTGTGCGAGTCGATCCCGCTCGCGGACGCATCCGTCGACGCCGTCGTGGGCACGTACATGCTCTGCTCGGTCACCGACATGGCCGCGGCGCTCGCCGAGGTGCGGCGCGTGCTCGTGCCCGGCGGTCGGGTCGTGTTCGCCGACCACGTCGTGTCGCCGCCGCGCACCCTGCACCGCGCCGTGCAGCGCGCCGCGACCCCGTTCACCGTGCGATTCGACGACGGGTGCCACCTCGATCGCGACACGCACGCCGCGCTCGACGCGGCAGGGTTCGTCGCCGATCGCGTGACGGAGGTGCGGGTCGGGCCGATGCTGCGCGTGCCCGTGTTCCTCTTCGAGGGCCACGCGCCCTGACGGCGGGGTCGGGTACGTTGCCCCCGTGATCCACTCGTTCGACGTACCGCTGCCCGACGGCGGCGTGCTCCGCGCCCACGACAGCCGGGCGGATGCCTCGGACGGCCCGGCGCTCGCCTGGCACCACGGCTCCCCGCAGACCGGCGCTCCGCTCGAACCCGTGCTCGCCGCGGCCGCCGCGCGCGGACTCCGCGTGATCTCGTACGCGCGGCCGAGCTACGGCGGGTCGTCCGCCCGGCCCGGTCGCGACGTGGCGTCGGCGGCCGGCGACCTCGCCGCCGTGGCCGATGTCCTCGGCATCGACGCGATCGTCTCGATGGGCGCGTCGGGCGGCGGGCCGCACGCGCTCGCGGGGGCGGCGCTGCGCCCCGACCTCGTGCGCGCGGTCGTGACACTCGCGGGCATCGCCCCGTTCACCGACGCGTTCGACTGGTACGACGGCATGGCCTCGCCCGGCGGGCTGCGTGCCGCCGCGCGCGGGCGCGATGCGCGGGCCGCGTTCGCGGAGACGGAGGAGTTCGACCCGAGCCAGTTCGTCGCGGCCGACTACGCCGCACTCGAGGGCGGGTGGGCGGCGCTCGGCGTCGACGTCGGCCGGTCGGAGGCGTTTGGCGACGACGGGCTCATCGACGACGACGTGGCCTTCGCCACGTCGTGGGGGTTCGAGCTCGACTCCATCGAGGCGCCCGTGCTCGTGGTGCAGGGCGGGCTCGACCGGGTCGTGCCGCCCGCGCACGGTGCCCACCTGGCGGCGGAGCTGCCGAACGCCGAGCTGTGGGTGCGCCCACACGACGGGCACGTCTCGGTGCTCGACGCCGTGCCCGAGGCGATGGACCGGGTCCTCGCGATGCTCGGCTGACGTGTACGGCAGCCCGGTCGCCGTGGAGGGGTCCGGCCGGCCGCCGCGTCAGCCCACGGGCATCCGCCCCGGCTCGGCCCCGCCCCGGCCTCAGCCCAGCGCCGCGACCAGGTCGTCGTGCAGGTCGTCGACGTGCTCGAGGCCGACGGACAGGCGCACGAGCCCGTCGGGAATGGTGGGCGCCTCGCTCGGCCAGCGACGCCGGCGCTCGAGCGTCGACTCGACGCCGCCGAGGCTCGTCGCGTGGATCCAGAGTCGCACCCGGTCGATGAACGCGTCCGCGTCTGCCGCCCCGCCGCGCACCACGAGCGACACGATCGCCCCGAAGCCCGGGTAGCGCACCTCCTCGAGTGCGGGGTGCCCGTCGAGGCGTCGGGCGAGCTCGCGCGCGTTCTGCTGCGCGCGCTCGAGCCGCACCGGCAGCGTGCGCAGGCCGCGCAGGGCGAGATAGCTCTCGAGTGGTGCGGGAATCGCGCCGCCGAGGGCGCGCCGGGCCGCGAGCTGCTCGGCCACCGAGGCATCCGACGCCACGACCGCGCCCATCAGCACGTCGCTGTGCCCGGCGAGGTACTTCGTCGCCGAGTGCACGGCGAGGTCGGCGCCGAGGGCGAGCGGCTGCTGCAGCAGCGGGGTCGCGAACGTGTTGTCGATCGCGACGAGGGCGCCGTGCGCGCGGGCCGCGGCGACCAGCGCGGGGATGTCGGCGAGCTCGAGCGCGGGGTTGGTGGGCGACTCGAACCAGAGCAGGTCGACGCCCGCGCAGGCCGAGGCGACGGCGGCCGTGTCGGTGATGTCGACGAGCACGCAGCGCAGTCGCCCGGCGGCCTCGCGGTCGCGCAGCTGGGCGATGGTGCCCGTGTACGAGTGGCGCGGCACGACGACCGTGCCGCCGTGCGGCACCAGGTCGAGCACGGCCGAGATCGCGGCGATGCCCGAGGCGAACGAGACGCAGGTGCCGCCCTCGAGCGCGCCGAGCACGGTCTCGAACGCGGCCCACGACGGGTTGCCGTAGCGGCCGTACTCGCGCTCGCCCCCGGCGACGAAGGTCGACGCGAGGTGCACGGGCTCGTTGAGCGGCGCGTCCGGGTCGCGCGCGGGCCGGCCCAGGCTCACCGCCAGCGTCTCGGCGTGCGACGAGTGGAACGAGCTATCGGACATCGGTGCCTCCCTCGACCGAGGGTACGTCACCGCTGGTGGTGGCGCTTTTCAGGAACCGCAGGGCGGGTCGCGCCGGAAGCCGCCGAAATGGGCCGGCGTGTGCAGGAGTGTGCCGAATACGGCTCGGTGCGGTGCCGATCGTTGCGCGGGCGCCGCCGGGCTCCTGAAAAGTGACGCTTGAAGACGTTGCTCAGCGGTCGGCGGAGACCTCGGCCTCGGCGTCAGCGGCGGCCGCCGCGCGGCGCCGCACGACCACCCGCTCGGTGACGATCATCGCGGTGACGGCGAGCACCCCGGCGAGGAAGAGCAGCACGATCGGCAGCACGTCGCCCGTCGGCGCCTCGAGCGCGCCGGTCTCCGACTGCCACGGCCACAGCGCGCGCAGCGACCCGGCCATGAGGCCGGTCATGACGGCGAGGGTCGCGGCGTGGTGGTGCGCGAGCAGCCACTGCAGCGTCGACACGAAGGCGGCGAGGCCGACGATCGCGCCGAGCGCGAAGGTGCCGAGGTAGGCGAGGTCGCGGTCGTTCACGGCGTCGAGCGTGGGGGCGTAGATGCCGATGACGACCAGCACGAACGACCCCGAGACGCCCGGCAGCACGAGCGCGCAGACGGCGAACGCGGCGGAGATGAAGACGAGCCAGAGCGACGGGTCGGCGTCGTCGACGGCGGGCAGCCCGGTGAGCAGGAACGCCGCGATCGCGGCGACGACGGCGAGCAGCACCTCGCGGATGCCCCAGCGGCCGACCATGCGCGCCGGCACGACGAGCGACGCGACGATGAGACCGGCGAACACGGCCCGCGTCTCGACGGGGTACTCCTCGATGGTCGGTGCGAGCAGCGCCGACGCGAGCACGATCGCCCCGAGCATGCCGATGCCGAGCGGGATGAGCACGCTCCAGCGCACGAGCCGCAGGTGCTCCCGGGCGCGCGGGCGCAGTTCGGCCCGGAAGACACCGCCGACCGCGAGCAGCACGCCGCGCACGAGGTTGCCGGCCGAGGTGATGATCGTCTCGTAGACGCCCGTGATGAGGGCGACGGTGCCGCCCGACACGCCGGGGATGATCTCGACGGTGCCGATGAGGGCGCCGCGGATGAGGTCGACGAGCCAGCGCAGGGCGGTCATTGCGTTCGGGGGTCCTCTCGGGCGGGGCGCTCGTGGCGAGCGGGGCGCGAGTGCGCCAGCGGCGATTGTAGCGGGGCGCGCTGGTGGCGAGCCGATGAGCGGATGCCACGCCTGCGGCGAGCGACCGATGCTCCGCCTGCGGCGATCCGGGCGACGGATGCTCCGCCGCATCCGCTCACTGCCCGCTACGCTGACCGACCATGACCGGCACGCCGCGCACCGCCCCCACCCTGCTGCTCGACTTCGACGGCACGGTCGCGCTCGGTGACGAGCCCGTGCTCGCCTACGCGCGCGAGCTCGCGCACGCGGCCGACGCGCCGGACCTGGTCGAGCGGGTGCACGGTTTCCTCGCGACGGGCCGCGACGACGTGCACGCGGTCGACGACGGCTACCTGTTCGCGCAGGCGCTCGGGCACGAGCTCGGCCTCGACGGCGCGCGCATCAGCCGTGCGTACCTCGACAGCCGCGCGGGGGTCACCTCGGGAGAGGTGCCCCTGCACGCCGCCCCGGGCCTGCGGGACGCGTCAGACGCCGTGCGCGCGGCGGGCGGCCGGGTCGTGCTGGTCACCAACGCGCCCGCCGACGGGCTCGACGGGCTGCTCGCGCGCATGGGCGTCGCCGACGCGTTCGACGCGGTGGTCGGCGATGCGCGCAAGCCCGGAGGCATGGGCGCGATCCTCGACGAGCTGCTCGCCGAGGGGTGCCCGCCGGCCGCATCGCGTCGGTCGGCGACATCTGGCGCAACGACCTCGAGCCCGCGTTCGAGCGCGGCTGCCGAACGGGGCTGATCGATCGGTTCGGGCTGCGCCGCGGCCCGGCCGACTGGGTCGCCGCCGACCTCGCCGGCCTCGTGCCGCACCTCTCCGACTGGGCCCGCTGAGCGGAAGCGCCGACGGAAAGGCCTGACGGCGGTTTGTAAACATCTGGCTACGAGCGGATGAATCGGGCCGCTTCGCGCCGACCGCGCGGATAGGTTCGAAGAGCCGTCCGGTGCGCTCCACAGCCGCCCCGGACGTGTTCCCCGAACCACAGCAGGCGGCACGCGTGCGCGGCCGCTGTTCATCACGCAGCACTGAGGAAGAGGCACATGAGACACCGCAGATTCATCACCACCGCCGCGATCGCGGCGGGCATCGCGCTCGCCGCCACCGGATGCGCCTCGGGCGACTCCGACACGGGCGAGGACGCCGCTCCCGAGGCCCCCGAGAGCCTCGTGCTCGGTCTCGTGCCCTCGAGCGACGTCGACCAGGTCGTCACCGACGGCGAGGTGCTCGCCGAGCTGCTCTCCGACGAGCTCGGCATCCCCGTCGAGGTCGAGGTGACCGACAACTACGCGGGCCTCATCGTCGCGATGCAGGCCGACCAGGCCCAGATCGGCATGTTCGGCCCGATCGGCATGGTGCAGGCGCAGGACGAGGCGGGCGCGGTGCCCGTGCTGCAGTCGGTGCGCTTCGGCGGCAGCACCTACGTCACGCAGTGGTTCACGAACGACCCCGACCGCTTCTGCCTCGACGACGTCGTGACCGTCACCGACGACGACGGCTTCGACTTCACCTACTGCAACGGCACGGATGCCTCGACCGAGGGCCCGATGGGCGAGGACGCGCTCGCGCTCGTCGAGCAGGACGAGCTCATCGCGTTCGTCGACGAGGGTTCGGCCTCGGGCTACTACTACCCGGCGACCCAGCTCGGCGAGCTCGGCCTCGACCCGTTCGACCTGTCGGGCGCGTTCTTCGCCGGCGGCCACCCGAACGCCGTGCGTGCGGTCTACGACGGCGACGCCGTGATCGGCACGAGCTTCAACGACGCCCGCGGTTCGGTCGTCGAGGAGGCCAACGACGTGGGCGAGACCGTCACCGTGTTCGCCTACTCGACGCTGATCCCGAACGACGGCGTGGCCGTCTCGGGCTCGCTGTCGGAGGAGTGGCAGGAGATGATCACCGACGCGTTCGTCTCGATCTCCGAGACCGAGGAGGGCGCCGAGGCGCTCTACGCGGTGTACGAGATCGACGGCCTCGTTCCGGCCGACCTCGACGCGCTCGACGCGGCGCGGGCGGTCTACGAGAACTTCGGCGACCAGTAGCAGTTCCCATCGGTGATGGCCACGCCGCACGCATGCGGCGTGGCCATCACCGTTCGCACGGCAGGATGCACACATGATCCGATTCAGCGACGTCTCCGTTCGCTACCCGACGGGCACGCTCGGGCTCGACTCGATCGACCTGGAGATCCCCGACGGCCAGTTCGTGGTCGTCGTCGGCCTCTCCGGAGCGGGCAAGTCGACGCTGGTGCGCACGATCAACGGGCTCGTGCCCGTCACGAGCGGCACGCTCGAGGTCGGCGACCGCACCGTGAGCGGCGCGAGCAAGCGCGCGTTGCGCAAGCTGCGTGCCGAGGTCGGCATGATCTTCCAGTCGTTCAACCTCGTCACGCGCACGAGCGTGATGAACAACGTGCTCCTCGGCCGGCTGCACGCCACGTCGACCCTGCGCTCCCTGGTGGGCGCGTGGAAGGCGTCGGACGTCGAGCTCGCGTTCGAGGCGCTCGAGCGCGTGGGCATCGTCGACAAGGCGTACGTGCGCGCCTCCCAGCTCTCCGGCGGACAGCAGCAGCGCGTCGCGATCGCCCGGGTGCTCGCGCAGCAGCCGCAGGTGATCCTCGCCGACGAGCCGGTCGCGTCGCTCGACCCGCCGACCGCGAACCAGGTGATGCGCGACCTGCAGCGCATCAACCGCGAGCTCGGCATCACCACGGTCGTGAACCTGCACTTCCTCGACCTCGCCCGCACCTACGGCCAGCGCATCATCGGCATGCGCGCGGGCAAGGTCGTCTTCGACGGCACCGCCGACCAGGCAGACGACGCGGTGTTCGAGCAGATCTACGGGCGCTCGCTCACCGCCGCGGACGTGCTGCCCGGCGACGAGGCGCCGCCCGTGTCGACCACCGGCGAGGGTCAGGCGCCATGACGTCGACGGCCGCTCCGACGCGCGGGCCCGAGGCATCCGCCCGCCCCCGCAAGCCGGCACCGTCGTGGGCGCTCTGGGCCGGCATCATCGCCGCCGCCGCGATCACGGTCTGGTCGGCACTCGGCATCGAGTTCACGCTCGCGCCGCTGTTCACCGACGCCACGCGCGGCTGGTTCGTGATCCAGGAGTTCTTCGCGCCGAACTGGGGCTTCATCTTCCAGGTCGGCAACGCGTGGCTCGAGACGCTTTCGATCGCCGTGCTCGCGAGCCTCATCGGCTGCCTGCTCGGCCTCATCGCGGCCATGCTCGCGTCGAAGGTGACGCTCGCGAACCCCGTGGCCCACCAGGCCGTTAAGTGGGTGCTGTCGGTGATCCGCTCGATCCCCGACATCGGCTGGGCGTTCCTGATGGTCGCGTTCGTCGGCGTGGGGTCGCTCGCTGGCATCCTCGCGCTCGTGATGTTCAACATCGGCATCATCGCGAAGCTCACCTCGGAGTCGATCGACGCGGTCGATCCCGGTCCGATCGAGGCGGCGGATGCCTCGGGCGCGAACAGCTTCCAGCGGGCGCGCTGGGCGGTCTACCCGCAGGTGCTGCCGAACTTCCTCAGCTACAGCCTGTACGTCTTCGAGCTGAACATCCGCGCGTCGATCGTCATCGGCCTCGCGGGCGCGGGCGGCATCGGCAACGTGCTGCTCGTGCAGCTCGGCCGGTTCGCATGGGAGAACGTGTCGGCCATCTTCATCGCGACGTTCGTGGTGGTGCTCGCGGTCGACCTCGCGTCGCAGGCGATCCGGAGGCGCATCGCATGACCGCCGCAACGCGCCCCACGGCGCCGACCACGAAGCGCCCGACGCCGCCCAGCAAGTGGCCGCACACGATCGGCCTGCTCATCAGCCTCGCCGTCGTGATCCTGGCGGTCTGGCTGGTCGACGCGAACTGGATCCGCCTCGCCGACCTGCCCGCCTCGATCGGCAACTACGTCGTGCTGATGGGGGAGGGACTCACCCACAACCCGCTCGAGGTGCCGTGGAGCGAGTACTGGGTGCTCGCGACCCAGCGCATGCTCGAGTCGATCCAGATGGCGTGGATCGGCACGCTCATCGGCGCGGTGCTGTCGCTGCCGCTCGGCTTCCTCGCCGCGCGCACGGTGTCGCCCGCGGGCGTCGTGTTCGTCACCCGCCAGTTCCTGAACGCGGTGCGCGCGCTGCCCGAGATCATCCTCGCGATCGTGCTGATCATGCCGATCTTCGGCCTCGGCCCGCTGACCGGTGCCCTCGCGCTCGGCATCGGCTCGATCGGCACGCTCGGCAAGCTCACCGCCGAGGCGATCGAGTCGATCGACCCCGGTCCGGTCGAGGCGGCGCTGGCCGCGGGCGCGCGCCCCGTGCAGCGCATGCGCTGGGCGATCCTGCCGCAGGCGCTGCCCGAGATCGTGGCGTTCTGGCTGTACCGGTTCGAGATCAACATCCGCGCGAGCGCCGTGCTCGGCGTCATCGGCGCGGGCGGCATCGGGTCGCTCCTGTCGCAGCTGTTCAACCGGCGCGAGTGGGAGCAGATCGGCATCACGCTGGTCGTCATCATCCTGGTGACCATCGCGGTCGACTCGATCTCGGGTGCGGTGCGTGCGCGCATCATCTCGGGCGGTGGGCGCAGGCTGGCGGCGCGGGAGCGTCACGACGAGGCATCCGCCATCGTCTGAGGCAGCGCCGAGGGCAGCCGAGCGGATGCCCCGAGGTGAGGTAAGCCTTACCTGAAAAGTGCCTCTGACCGGCCGAAACACGCGTCCCGAAGGGCTGGCGATCGGGCGATCGCGGGTCTAGCATCGGGCTCAGGACGCACGCTCGCACCGACATTCGGAGGCCGCCATGACCATGCTCGCCGATCTTCCCGCCGTCACCGAGTGCTCGGTCGAGGGCTGCTCGTACAACGACCACTCGCACTGCCACGCCGCCGCCGTGACCATCGCGGGCTCGAACGGCGACGCGCAGTGCGCGACCTTCATCCCGCTGTCGACCAAGGGCGGGCTCGACAAGGTCGTCACCCACGTGGGCGCCTGCCAGCGCGCCGACTGCGTGCACAACTCGTCGCTCGAGTGCACCGCGCCGGCCGTGCGCATCGGCGCCGGGCAGGACGCGGCGGACTGCCTCACGTACGACGCGCGCTGAGTTCGGCGTGCTGACCTGCCCTTCCGGAGTCGGTCAGGACGCGGTCGGCGCCGCCTTCGCGGGGTGGCATGCGGTGGCGGTCATGCGACCCTCGGGGTCGAGTCGTTCGAGCAGCACGCCCGCGAGCTCGTACAGGCGGTCGAGGTCGTCGGGGCCGAGCGCGTCGAGCACGTAGTGCCGCGCGGTCTCGAGGTGGCCGGGTGCGGCGTCGTCGAGCAGTTCGAGGCCCGCGTCGGTGAGGCGCGCGTTCGTGGCTCGGCGGTCCTCCGGGCAGGGGAAGCGCTCGATGAGCCCGCGCTGCTCGAGGCGCTTGGCGACGTGCGAGAGCCGGGGGAGCGTCGCGTTCGTGCGCGACGCGAGCCGCGTCATGCGCGACGTGCGGTCGGGCGATGACGCGAGCGTCATGAGCACCAGGTACTCGAAGTGCGTGATCTGGGCGTCGCGCAGCAGCTGCGCGTCGAGCACGCCCGGGAGCAGCTCGGTGAGCGCGACGAGGCGCACCCAGGCGGCCTCCTCGGTGTCCGTCATGGCCGGGTCGGTCACGGCTGGGCCGGTCGTCGCAGGGCCGGTCGCCTCGGGCACCGTCGCGCTCGTCGTCTGCAGCTCCATGCCGCCAGTCTAGCGAAAGTTGACGCGTCAACCAATCTGTGTCTACTATTCAGTTGTTCCCACAACCAAATGGACGGAGACCAGCAATGACCACGGTCAGCATCATCGGCAACGGCAACATGGGCCAGGCGATCGGCGCAGTGCTCGCCGACGGCGGCACCAGCGTGCAGTACGTGGGTCGCGAGGCCGGCCCGATCGAGGGCGACATCGTCGTGCTCGCCGTGCCCTACCCCGAGGTCGCCGCCATCATCGCGACCCACGGCGCTGCCCTCGCCGGCAAGGCCGTCGTCGACATCACCAACCCGCTCGACTTCTCGACCTTCGACTCGCTCGTCGTGCCGGCCGACTCGTCGGCCGCGGCCGAGATCGCGGCCGCACTGCCCGACTCGAAGGTGCTGAAGGCGTTCAACACGAACTTCGCCGGCACGCTCGCCGCCAAGACCGTGGGCGGCGTGCCCACGACCGTGCTCGTCGCGGGTGACGACGCCGATGCGAAGCAGGCGCTCGCCGGCGTGCTCGAGGCCGGCGGCCTCACGGTGATCGACGCGGGCGCCCTGTCGCGGGCCCGCGAGCTCGAGTCGATCGGCTTCCTGCAGCTCACGCTCGCGGTGAGCGAGCGCATCGGCTGGACCGAGGGCTTCGCCGTCGCGAAGGCCGCGTAAGGTCCGACCCGGTTCCGGGCGGTGGCGGGCGTCGAAGCGCCCGCCACCGTCACGCGGGCGGTGCGCTCGGCGAGGCCGGCGAGACCGGCGCCTCCTCCGGCGCGCGCAGCTCCACGTCGTCGACGCGGGCGCGCGGCATCGCCACCGCGGCGAGCAGCGTGAGCACGGCCGCCACCATGACCGCGAGGAACACGGCGGATGCCGCCTGCTGGATCGCCTCGGGAGAGTCGCTGCCGAGCCCCGAGCGGGCGATGATGGCGTTCGCCACCGCGCCGAACACGGCCGCGCCGACGGCGCTGCCGATCGAGCGGGTGAACATGTTCGTGCCGGTCACGACCCCGCGCTCGTTCCACGGCACCGACGACTGCGCGGCGATGAGCGTCGGGGTCGCCACGAGGCCCATCCCGACGCCCACGACGAAGCACGCGATGGCCGAGAGCACGGCACTCGGCGAGGCGGCGAAGAGGTACAGCATGGCCGTGCCGACGACCGTGATCGAGAGCCCGATGAACGCGGTCGGTCGGAACCCGATGCGCAGGTAGAGCCGGCCGGACTGCGACGCGGCGATCGGCCAGCCGAGCGTGAGCGCGGCGACGGCGAGCCCGGAGACGAGCGGGGTCACGCCCGCGGAGGTCTCGAGGAAGGTCGGCACGTACGACGTGAGCCCGATGAGGGCGGCGCCCACCCCGAGCCCGATGAGCGAGGTCGTGAGGATGAGCCGGCGCTGGAAGATCCAGAGCGGCAGCACGGGCTCGGCCGCACGACGCTCGATGAACCCGAAGACGACCAGCAGCACCCCGCCGGCGCCGAACGCGACCGCGCTCTGCCACGACAGCCACGCCCAGGCCTGGCCGCCCTCGAGCAGGCCGAGGATCACGAGCGTGAGGCCCACGGTCAGCGTCGAGGCACCGGCGATGTCGAGCCGATGCCGACGCGGCTCGAGCTGCTCGTGGTAGTTGCGGAGGAGCATCCACGCGGCGATGAGGCACAGCGGGATGTTCACGAAGAAGATCCACCGCCACGACAGGTACTCCGAGAACAGGCCGCCGAGGGTCGGCCCGACGACCGACGAGATCGCCCACACGCTCGCGAGGTAGCCCTGCGCCTTCGCCCGCTCGCGCACCGTGTAGATGTCGCCCGCGATCGTCACCGAGATCGGCATCACCGCACCGGCGCCGAACCCCTGGATCGCGCGGAACACGATGAGCGAGCCCATGTCCCACGCGAACCCGCAGAGGATCGAGCCGACGAGGAACACCCCGACGCCGAACAGCATGAGGGGCTTGCGGCCGATCGTGTCGGCGAGCTTCGCGTACACCGGCGTCGAGACGGCCTGCGCGAGCAGGTAGATCGAGAAGAGCCACGGGAACTGCGAGAACCCGCCCAGGTCGTCGACCACCGAGGGCACCGCGGTCGCGAGGATCGTCGCGTCGATCGCGATGAGCCCCGTCGACAGCATCAGGGCGATGAGGATGGGACCGCGATCGGATCGGAAGCCCACGGAAACGGTCTCGGCCATGCGCCCCCTCGTAACGATGCGAACCCTTGGTGCAACGCGACGACGGCACGCGCATTCCCGATGCTACGTGGAGGCCTCCAGGTCCTCCACGCGCACGCGGGGCATCGCGATCGCCGCGCCGACGGTGAGCACCGCGGCGACGAAGGCCGCGAGGAACACGGCGCTCGACGCCTGCTGGATCGCCTCGGGCGACTCGGGCCCGCCCATCGATGCCAGCACGATCGCGTTGGCGATGGTGCCGAACACCGCCACGCCGACCGCGCTACCGATCGAGCGGGTGAAGCGGTTGGTGCCGGTGACGACCGCGCGCTCGTGCCACGGCACCGACGACTGCGCGGCGACGAGCGTCGGGGTGGTGGCGAGGCCCAGGCCGAACCCGACGAACAGGCACGAGATCGCGGTGGTGACGGGGTTGGGCCAGGCGGATGCCACGAAGAGGGCCGCCGTGCCGAACATCGCGACCGCGAGCCCGATGAAGGCGGTCGCACGGAAGCCGATGCGGGTGTAGATCTTCGCCGACTGCGACGACGCGATCGGCCAGCCGATGCTGATGCTCGCGACCGCGAGCCCGCCGATGATCGGGCTCACGCCCGTGGTGACTTCGAGGAAGGTCGGCACGTACGAGGTGAGGCCGATGAGCGCGGCGCCGACGCCCATCGAGATGAGCGACGTGGTGAGGATGAGCCGTCGCGACAGGATCGCGATCGGCAGCACCGGCTCGGCCGCGTGCCGTTCGACGAACGCGAAGACGATGAGCATGACCGCGCCGAACCCGAATGCGGTGAGCGACTGCCACGACGACCAGGCCCACGCCTGCCCGCCCTCGAGCAGGCCGAGGATCACGGCGGTGAGGCCGAGGGTGAGCGTGACGGCGCCGGCGACGTCGATGCGGTGCTGCCGCGGCTCGAGCTGCTCGTGGTAGAGCCGCACGATCATCCAGATCGCGACGATGCACAGCGGGATGTTCACGAAGAAGATCCACCGCCAGGTCGCGAACTCGGCGAACAGCCCGCCGAGCGTCGGGCCGACCACCGATGCGGCCGCCCAGACCGAGCCGAAGTACCCCGTGACCTTGGCGCGCTCGCGCACGTTGTACAGGTCGCCCGCGATGGTCACCGCCATCGGCATGACGGCGCCTGCGCCGAGCCCCTGCACCGCGCGGAACGCGATGAGCGCGCCCATGCTCCACGCCACGCCGCACAGGATCGACCCGACGAGGAACAGGCTGATGCCGACCAGCATGATCGACTTGCGTCCGATCGTGTCGGCGAGCTTGGAGTAGACCGGCACGGTCACCGCCTGCGCGAGCAGGTACGCCGAGAACAGCCACGGGAACGACGCGAACCCGCCGATGTCGGCCACGATCGTCGGCACCGCCGTGGCCAGGATGGTCGCCTCGATCGCGACGAGCCCCGTCGAGAGCATCAGGGCGATGAGCACGGGGCCGCGCTGCCCGCCGAATCCCACGGTGTCCGTCGTCGTCACTGCGCTCCTCGCTCGTCGCCCGTACCGGTCTACCACCGGCGAGGTTGCAGGGGCGTTCGGCTCAGGCTGCAGCGTGCACGAGGCGCTCGACGTACGGCGTCGCGGGTGCCCGTCGCAGGTCGTCGAGCGTGCCGCGCTGGGTCACGACTCCCTGTTCGAGCACGGCGACCTCGTCGGCGATCGCCGCGTCGGCGAGGCTGTGCGTGACCAGGATCGTCGGGCCGGCGAAGCCGCGCACGTGGTCGGCGAGCTCGCGGCGCAGGTCGGCGCGCACCTCGACGTCGAGCGCCGAGAGCGGCTCGTCGAGCAGCAGCGCATCCGGGTCCGCGGCGAGTGCGCGGGCCACGGCGACGCGCTGCTGCTGGCCACCCGAGAGGGCGAGCGGATGCCTCGCGGCGAGGCCGCCCGCCCCCACACGCTCGAGCCAGCGGTCCGCCGCCTCGCGCGACGCGCGGCGCGAGGCGCCCGCCATGCGCGACGCGAACGCCACGTTGTCGCGCACGCTGAGGTGGCCGAACAGCAGGTAGTCCTGGAACACGACCCCGACGCGCCGCGCTTCGGGGGCGAGCGCGCGCCCGGTCGAGGCATCCGCCAGCACCCGATCGCCGAGGCGCAGGCGCCCCTGCTCGAGCGGCACGAGCCCCGCGATCGCGGCGAGCGCGGTCGACTTGCCCGCGCCGTTCGGGCCGAAGAGCGCGAGCGTGCGACCCGGGGCGACGTCGAGGTCGATCGTCACGTCGAGCTCGCCGCGGCGGGCGGTGAGCGTGCCGGCGAGGCATCCGTCGCCGTTCACGCCCGCACCCCCGGAACCCAGCGGTCGCGCAGGAGCAGCAGCACCGCGACCGCGACCGCGAGCAGCACGAGCGCGATCGCGATCGCCTCGTCGGGGTCGGACTGCAGGGCGAGGTAGCTCGCGACCGGCAGCGTTCGCGTGACGCCCGGGAGGGAGCCGGCGAACGTGATGGTCGCGCCGAACTCGCCGAGCGCGCGCGTGAAGCAGAGCACCGCGCCCGCGGCGACTCCCGGCGCGACGAGGGGGAGCGTGACGTGGCGGAACACCTGCCAGCGCGAGGCGCCGAGCGTCGCGGCCGCCTGCTCGACCCGGCGGTCGGCGCCGCTCAGCGCGCCCTCGACCGCGAAGACGAGGAACGGCATCGAGACGAACACCTGCGCGATGATCACGGCGCCGGTCGTGAACGGGATGGTGACGCCCCACGTCTCTGCGAGCCACCCGCCGATGAGTCCGCGGCGACCGAGGAGCAGCAGCAGGGCGATGCCGCCGACGACCGGGGGAGCAGCAGCGGCACGGTCACCGCGGCGCGCAGCAGGCGGCGGAGCGGGGCGGGCGCGTCGGCGCTGTGGGCGAGCAGCATCGCGAGCGGGATGCCGAGGGCGAGGCACGCGACGGTCGCGATCGTTGCCGTGACGAGCGACAGGCGCAGCGCCTCGAGCACCGGGGCGCTCGTGACGAGCGCGGGCAGGTCGGCCCACGGGGCGCGCACGACGAGCGCGACGAGGGGGAGCACGAGCACCGCGAGGGCGAGGATCGCGATCACGACGAGGGAGGCCGGCATGCGGCCGCGTCGGGCGGCGGCGGTGCCGCGGGCGGGGCGGATGCCGTGGGGCCGGCCGGGTCGTGGCGGCGCGCCCGGGCCCGCCTCCGGGTCAGGGCGCTCCGAAGCCGGCATCGGCGAGCACCCCCTGCCCGGTGTCGGAGCGGACGAACGCGATGAACTCGCGCGCGACGGCGCTCTCGGTGGTGCCGACGGCGGCGATCGGGTACGCGTTGACCGCCGCATCCGTGCCCGCGGCCTCGACCTGCTCGACCGCGTCGCCCGCCGCGACCACGTCGGTGCGGTAGACGAGGCCCGCGTCGGCCTCGCCGAGCACGAGGCGCGTGAGCACGGCCTTGACGTCCTGCTCGAGGGTGTCGGGGGCCGCGACGATGCCGGCCGCGTCGAGCACGGTGACGGTCGCCGCGCCGCACGGCACCTCCGGTGCGCAGAGGGCGATCGCGAGGTCGTCGTCGGCGAGGTCGGCGAGGCCCGTGACGCCGCCGGGGTTGCCGGCGGGCACGGCCAGCGCGAGCGCGTTCGTCGCGAACACCTCCGGTTCGGTCGCGGTCGCGTCGGCGTCGACCACTCGTCGCATGGTCGCCTCGTCTGCCGCGGCGAACACGTCGGCAGGGGCGCCCTCGAGGATCTGGCTCGCGAGCGTCGCGCTGCCGCCGAACGAGAGGGCGACCTCGACGCCCGGGTGGTCCGCCTCGAACGCGGCCTCGAGCTGCT
This sequence comes from Agromyces mangrovi, assembly GCF_030296695.1. Taxonomy (NCBI): domain Bacteria; kingdom Bacillati; phylum Actinomycetota; class Actinomycetes; order Micrococcales; family Microbacteriaceae; genus Agromyces; species Agromyces mangrovi (ex Wang et al. 2018). The sequence goes on from NZ_AP027737.1 coordinate 2,607,684, forward strand.
CGAAGCTCTCCGTGAGCGAGGCTGCGGCGAACACCGTGATGGTCGCCCCGGGCGGGTCGCCGGGCGTGAACGCGTCGCTCCCGGAGCATCCGCTCAGTGCGGCCAGGGCGACGACGGATGCCGCTGCGGCACCCGCACCCCGACGGTGCCGACGCGTCACGGGCGCTCCGTGCCGGGCACCTCGACGACGACGGTCGTGGCCTTGGCGCTCGCCGCGGCGAGCATGCCCGGGGCGAGGCCGAGCTCGTCGGCGGCCTCGCGCGTCATGAGCGAGACCACGCGGAACGGACCGGCCTGCAGGTCGACCTGGGCCATCACGCCGTCCTTCGTGACGGCGGTCACCAGCCCGACGAAGCGGTTGCGCGACGAGGCGCCCGCGAACGGGAACGCGTCGGCGAGGGCCGCGCCCGGGCCCGACTCGCCGAGCAGCGGCACGAGGTCGGTGCCCGCGATGACCTGCATGCCGTTCGCGGCGCGGTGCACGGGCACGCGGCCCTGGTCGGCCCAGCGGCGCACGGTGTCGTCGCTCACGCCGAGCAGCGCGGCGGCCTCGGCGATGCGGAACTCCTTCATGGCTCGCTCCGATCCGTGGATACGGTCTCTCTCGCTGATTCTAGCCGTGTGTGCGGTGCTTCGGGTCGATCGGCACCGATCCGGCACCCGGCGGGCGCGGGCTTGCGAGAATCAAAGCATGCCTCCCGTCGACCCGGCCTCCCCGCGGTACCAGCGCCAGCGCATCCTGCCCGGGGTGGGCCCCGCGGGGCAGGAGGCGCTCGCCGCCGCCCACGTCGTCGTGCTCGGCGCGGGCGGGCTCGGCAGCGCGGTCGTGCCCGTGCTCGTCGCCGCCGGCGTCGGGCGGGTGACGATCGTCGACGACGACGTGGTCGATGAGACGAACCTGCACCGGCAGATCATGCACGGCCCCGGCGACGTGGGGCGCGCGAAGGTCGAGTCGGCGGCGGACGCCGCGGAGGCGCTCAGCCCCGAGACTCTCGTGCACCCGCACGCCGCGCGCTTCAGCGAGGCGAACGCCGACGCGCTGCTCGAGGACGCGGACGTGGTGGTCGACGGCACCGACGACATCCGCACCCGGTACGTCGCCGTCGACGCGGCGGCGCGCCGCGGCGCCCCGCTCGTGTGGGGCTCGTCGGCGAAGTTCTCCGGCCAGGCCGGGGTCTCGTGGGAGGCGCGGGGCGTTGCGTACCGCGACCTGTTCCCCGAGGCGCCCGCGCCCGACGCGGTGCTGAGCTGCGACATCGACGGCATCCTGCCGAGCGTCTGCACCGTCGTCGGCGGGCTGATGGCCGGCGAGGTGCTGAAGCTCGTGACCGGCATCGGCGAGCCGATGCTCGGACGGGTCGCGACGTTCGACGCGCTCTCGGGCCGCACGCGCGAGATCGTCTACCGGCGCGCGGATGTACCGGAAAGCGAACCGAAACCCGTTGCGCGCGTGGCCGCGCCGGCACCGGCGGCACCGGCGGCACCGGCGGCACCGCCGGCCCACTCCCGCCGGGAGCACGTCGCGCACGACACCCTGAGCGCGCGCGAGCTGGCCGACGAGCTCGCCCAGGGGCATCCGCTCACCATCGTCGACGTGCGCGAGCCCTGGGAGCTCGACGTCGCCCGACTCGACGGTGCCGTGAACATCCCCCTCGGCGAGCTCGCCGCCCGCGTCGACGAGCTCGACCGCGAGGCGCGCATCGTCGCGATCTGCCACCTCGGCGTGCGCTCGCAGCACGCGCTGCACGTGCTCGACCACGCCGGCTTCGAGGACATCCGCCACCTCGACGGCGGCATCGACGCCTGGTCGGCGACCGTCGACCCCGCCCTCCCGCGCTACTGACCGCGGAGTTGGCAGAATCGTGGGCATGAGCCGCATCGGGGTCGACGAGCACGCGGGGTACGTGCGCAGCCTGCTGACCGGACTGTCCGCGAGGCCCGCCGAACGCGTGGCGCTCGCCGACGCCCTCGGTCGCGTGACCGTCTCGCCGACCGCGTCGCCGATCGCGCTGCCCCCGTTCCGCAACGCGCAGATGGACGGCTACGCGGTGCGGGCGGCCGACACGACGGATGCCCCGCTGGCGCTGCCCGTCACCGGCGAGGTCGCCGCCGCGCCCGGCGAGCCCGCCCCGCTCGAGCCCGGCAGCGCGGTGCGCATCATGACCGGCGCGCCCATGCCCGAGGGTGCCGACGCGGTCGTGCGCATCGAGGACACCGATCGCGGCACCGAGCAGGTGCGCATCGGCGCGCCCGTCGCCGCGGGCACCTACGTGCGCGAGGCCGGCTCCGACCTCGCGGAGGGGGACGACGTACTGCCCCCGGGCATCCGCCTCGCCTCGCGCCACCTGGCCGCCGCCGCGGCGAGCGGCCTCACCCACCTGCTCGTCCGCGAGCGCGTCCGCGTCGCGGTCGTCTCCACCGGGTCGGAACTCGTCGAGGCCGGCACCCGCCTCGCGCCCGGCGAGCTGCCCGACGCGAACGGCGTCGCGCTCACCGCGGCCGTGGCGGCGACCGGTGCCGCGGTCGTGCATCGCGGACGCGTGCGCGACGATGTCGATCGGTTCCGTGCCGAGCTCGACGCCGCCGTCGACGTGGGCGCCGAGCTCGTCATCACCTCGGGCGGTATCTCGCAGGGCGCCTACGAGGTCGTGCGCGAGCTGCTCGAGCCGCTCGGCGCGTGGGTCGGGTCGGTCGCGATGCAGCCCGGCGGGCCGCAGGCGGTCGGGGTGTACCGGCGCGTGCCGGTCGTCGCGTTCCCGGGCAACCCGGTGAGCGCGCAGATCTCGTTCGAGGTGTTCGTCGCGCCGGTGCTGCGGGCGATCGCGAAGCTGCCCGCTGCTCGCGAGGCCCGGCTCCCGCTCGCGGAGCCCGTCGACTCGGTCGCGGGCAAGCGCCAGTTCCGGCGCGGACGCCTGACCGCAGACGGCACGGTCGCACCGGTCGGCGGCCCCGGCTCGCACCTGGTCGCGGCCCTCGCGGCATCTGACCTGCTCTTCGTGGTGCCCGAGGACGTCACCGAACTCGCCGCCGGCGCCCTCGTGGATACGGTGGAGCTATGAGCCTCACCCACCTCGACGACGACGGTCGCGCCCGCATGGTCGACGTCGGCGCCAAGGCCGTGACGCGCCGGGTCGCCGTCGCCGAGGGCCGCCTCGACACGACCGCCGAGGTGCTCGCGCTCGTGCGCGCCGACGACCTGCCGAAGGCCGACGTGCTGCCGACCGCGCGCATCGCCGGCATCGCGGGTGCCAAGCGCACGAGCGAGCTCATCCCGCTCGCGCACATCCTGCCGCTCGAGAAGGTGTCGCTCGACTTCGAGCTGGGGGAGACGTCGATCGCGATCCGCGCGACCGTCGCCGTCACGGGCAAGACCGGCGTCGAGATGGAGGCGCTCACCGCTGTTGCGGTCGCCGGCCTCACGCTGCACGACATGATCAAGGCCGTCGACCCGGGCGCGGTGCTCGGCGGCATCCGCCTGGTCGAGAAGACCGGCGGCAAGCGCGGGCACTGGCGGGCGGATGCGGGTGAGCAGGCCGGTTCGGTCAGCGCAGCGGATGCCCCTGAGCCGGCCGAGCCTGCACAGCGAGCGGATGCCCCTGAGCCGGCGCCGCCCGCCCGGCGCACCGCCGAGGTGATCGTGTCGTCGACCCGTGCCGCGACCGGCGTCTACGCCGACGAGACCGGCCCCGTGATCGCCGCGCGCCTCGCCGCCATGGGCTTCGACGTGGCGGAGCCGACCGTGGTCGCCGACGCCGACATCACCCCCGCGATCGCCGCGGCCGTCGCGCGCGGGCCGCGGGTGCTGCTCACGACCGGCGGCACCGGCGTGCACCCGGGCGACCGCACTCCCGAGGCCACCGCGGCGGTGCTCGACCGCGAGCTGCCCGGCATCGCCGAGGCGATCCGCACCGCGGGCCGGGCGAAGACCCCGACCGCGGCCGTCAGCCGCGCCCTCGCCGGCGTCGCGGGCGGCACGATCATCGTGAACCTGCCCGGCTCGCGTGGCGGCGTCGCCGACGGGCTCGACGTGCTGGCCGACCTGCTGCCGCACGTGCTCGACCAGCTCGACGGCGGCGACCACCGCGCCGGCGGCGGGCACGGCTCGCACCACGGAGGCTCCCATGCCTGACGTGTTCGCGTTCGTCACCACCGAGCCCCTCGACCGCGCCGCGATCGAGTCCTTCGTCACCACGCGCCAGGACGGCGCGGTCGTGACGTTCGAGGGCGTCATCCGCGACCACGACCACGGCGAGTCCGTGAGCTCGCTCGAGTACCAGGCCCACCCCGACGCCGAGCGCTTCCTGCGCGAGACGTGCGCCGAGGTCGCGGCCGAGACCGGGCTGCGCGTGGCCGCGGCCCACCGGTACGGCGCGCTGGCGATCGGGGACGTGGCCCTCGTGGCATCCGTCGCCGCCCCCCACCGCGCCGAGGCCTTCGCGGCCTGCGCCGCCCTCGTCGACCGCATCAAGGAGCGCACCCCCATCTGGAAGCGCCAGCACCTCGCGGGCGGCACGACCGAGTGGGTGAACCTGTAGCGCTACCGCCCTCCGCGAGTGCCCCGTCGCTACACTCGACGCATGACCCTCCGGGTGCGTGTCGACCGCGACGCCGTCGCGGCGGTGTGTCGTGCGCGGGGTGTGCGCCGGATGCGAGTCTTCGGCTCTGCGACCGGCGACCGGTTCGATGAGGTGCACAGCGATGTCGACCTGCTCGTCGAGTTCCAGCAAGGGGTGGCTGACCCGTTCGACGCGTACTTCGGGTTGAAGGAAGACCTCGAGGAACTGTTCGGGCGACGGGTGGACCTCGTCATGGCGGACGCGATCCGCAACCCGTACTTCGAGGCAGGTGCGGTCGCGACGGCCGAGGAACTCTATGCGGCCTGAGTCGGCGGCGTTCCTCTGGGACGTGCGCAATGCGGCCGACCGGATCGCCGCGTTCATCGCAGGCATGTCGGCTGAAGAGTACTTCGGCGACGACCTCCGTCGGTCCGCGGTCGAGCGTCAATTCGAGATCACAACCTGGCACCTCAGCGCAGGCTGAAGCCCAGGGGCAGCGGGTCGCCCGGCGCCTCGGTGAAGGTGCAGGTGCCGACGGGGTGGGCGTTGCCGGTGACCTCGGGGATCACGCCGTCGGCGACCGTCTCCGCCACGCGGGCACGGAAGCGCGTGTCGACGATCGAGTCGTGGGTGAGCCACTCGCCGGCGGCGAGCTCGCCCGAGTCGGCGAGGAGGGCCACGCGCGCCGCCGTGCCCGAGCCGCACGGCGAGCGGTCGACCTCGCCGTCGGCGAAGATCGTCACGTTGCGCTGCCACGGACCGTCGTCGGCGCGGCCGAGATCGTCGTGCAGGATCGTGCCGTAGACGCCCGAGAGGCGCGCGTCGTCGAGCCGGGCGGCGGGGTGGTCGTTCAGGGCCCACTTGATCTCGCGTCCGAGGCGGATCAGCTCAGGGGCATCCGCTCGCCGCACCTGGAGGCCGAGCGCGGTTGTCGGCACGCTCGCGTAGACCGCGCCGCCGTACGCGAGGTCGACGTCGACGGTGCCCCGCGAGGTGTCGAGGCGGATGCCTCGTTGCAGCACGCGCGACGGCACGCTGCGGAACACCACGGCGGTCGTGCGCCCCGCCTCGCGCTGCACGCGCGCCTGCACGCGACCGCTCGGCACGTCGATCGAGACGACCGCCTCGCCGTCGTCGGGAGCCGGCACCCGGCCCGTCGCCACCGCCCACGCGCCGAGCGCCATCGTGCCGTGACCGCACGCGGTCGAGAAGCCGTCCTTGTGCCAGAACAGCACGCCGAAGTCGGCGCCCTCGTCGTCGGGCGGCGTCACGAATCCGCCGTACATGTCGTCGTGGCCGCGCGGCTCGAGGCAGAGGAAACGGCGCAGGCGGTCGGGCTCGCCGGTCATCGCATTCGCGCGGCGCTCGGCGACGGTCGCGCCGACGGTGTCGACCGACGTGACGATGCGGAACGGCTCGCCGGCGGTGTGCCAGTCCTCGGTGGTGATCGTGAGGGTCATGCGGGGGTGCCTCCCGTGGGTGCGCCGGCTCGCTCGGCGACCGCCGCGGCGACCACCACGTCCTGCCAGGCCATGCCGCAGGTCTTCACCACGCGAGGCCGGTCGAAGTCGACCGTCGCCTGGCCGGTCGCGAGGTCGCGGGCGGTGAGCAGGCGCGCCTCGTCCAGCGCGCCGTCGGCGATCGCGAGGATCACGTCGCCCGCCTCGGTCGCGGCGACCCGGTGCCCCTCGACCACGACGTGGCTGCGGCCGAGGAGGTCGGCGGGCAGCTCGCGGCGGTGGGGCTCGTGCGAGCCGATCGCCACGACGGTGGCGTGCGCGGGCACGTCGGCGGAGGCGAGCACCGGCCGGGCGGCGGTGGTCGCGCAGACGATGAGGTCGGCCTCGGCGACGATGCCGGGATCGGCGGGCAGCACCTCGAGGCCATCGAACGCCCAGTCGGCCGCGGCCGCGGCGGCGCGCTCGTGGGTGCGCGCGACGACGAGCACCCGTTCGATGGGCCGGATCGCGCGCATGGCCTCCACGTGCGATCGTGCCTGCGGCCCGGTGCCGAACACGGCCAGCGTCGAGGCATCCGTCGGTGTCACCAGGTCGGCGATCGCCGCCGACACCGCCGGCGTGCGCAGCGACGTGAGCGCCGCGCCGTCGACGATCGCCCGCGGCGCGAGCGTTCGCGCGTCGAACAGCAGCATGACGCCCTGGATGCGCTCGGTCGCCTCGGGCGCGCGTTCGGGGTCGGCGACGGTCAGCACCTTGCATCCGGCCACCGCACCGAGCTCGCTCGGCATGAGCAGGAACTGGCCGCCGCTGAGCGGAGCTGCGACCCGGGCCGGCTGCGCGTCGGCGTCGACCAGCGGGAGCGCCCGGGCGATCGCGTCGATCGCGCCGCGCATCGAGAGCGCCCCGCGCACCGCGTCGGCGCCGATGAACGGAGGCGAGCCCTGGTCGACCACGCTGCCAGCGTACGCGGCCGGCCGCCTCACTCCGCCAGCAGCTGCGCCCGCACCTGCGCTCGCAGCACCTTGCCGATGAGCGAGCGCGGCAGGTCGTCGAGCTCGACGACGCGGCGCGGCACCTTGTAGGCGGCGAGGCGCTCGCGGCAGTGGTCGCGCAGCCCGTCGGAGTCGAGGAAGGCGCCCTCGCGCAGCACGACCGCGGCCACCACCTCCTCGCCGCCGCGCGGGCTCGGCAGGCCGACCGCCGCCGATGCCACGACGTCGGGGTGCGTCTCGAGCGCGCCCTCGACCTCGGACGGCGAGACGTTGAAGCCGCCCGTGATGATGAGCTCCTTGATGCGGTCGACGATCGTGATGAACCCGTCGGCGTCGGCGGTGACGATGTCGCCGGTGCGCAGCCAGCCGCCCGGCAGCAGCGCCGCGGTGGTCTCGATCGGTCGCCGCCAGTACCCGCCGAACACCTGCGGCCCGCGGATCAGCAGCTCGCCCGCCTCGCCGAGTCGGCGGTCGACCGACGTGTCGTCCGGGTCGACGATGCGGATCTCGGTGCTCGGGAACGGCACACCCACCGTGCCGGGCCGCCTGGTCGGCCCCATCGGATTGCCGACCGCGAGCGGCGAGGTCTCGGTCATGCCGTAGCCCTCGACGAGGAGGCCCCCGGTGACCTCCTCCCAGCGCGAGATGGTCTCGGCGGGCAGGCTCATCGCCCCCGAGATCGCGAAGCGGACGTGCGACAGGTCGACCTCGCCACGCGACGCCGCGTCGGCGAGCCGGTCGTAGATCGGCGGTACCGCGGGCAGGAAGGTCGGGGGCTCTGCTTCGCGGCGGTCGTGACGAGCCCGACGTCGAACGTGGGGAAGAGCACGAGCTTCGCCCCGATGCTCATCGCGGTCGTGAGGCACAGCGTCATGCCGTAGGCGTGGAACAGCGGCAGCACGCCGTAGAACGTCTCGCCGCCGATCTCGAGCCCGGGCACCCAGGCGACGCCCTGCATGGCGTTCGCACGCAGCGCCCGATGCGTGAGGATCGCCCCCTTCGGCGTGCCGGTCGTGCCGCTCGTGTACTGCAGCAGCGCGGTGTCGTCGATCGCCGGGCCGGGCACGCGCCGCGAGACGCGCCGGTGGTCGAGCAACTGCTTCCAGGCGAGCGGATGCCCCTGGGGCCGCCCCGTCAGCTTGGCGCGCGCCGCCCGTGCCTTCGGGATCGGCAGGCGCAGCGCGAGGCGCGTGCGCAGCGGCATCGCCTTCGTCAGGTCGACGCTCACGACGTGCTCGACGCGCAGGTCGCTCGGGAACCCGGCGATCGTGTCGACCGTCTTGTCCCAGACGATGGCGACTCGCGCGCCGTGGTCCTCGAACTGGTGGCGCAGCTCGCGCGCGGTGTAGAGCGGGTTGTGCTCGATCACGATGGCCCCGAGCCGCAGTGCGGCGTAGAACGCGACGACGTGCTGCGGGCAGTTGGGCAGCACGATCGCCACCCGGTCGCCCGCCGTCACCCCGAGCCGGCGCAGTCCCTCGGCGGCCCGCGCGACCTGCTCGCCGAGCTCGCGGTAGGTCGTGACCGCCCCGAAGAACTCGAGCGCCGGCCGCTTCCCGTGCGCCGTCACGCTCGCCGCGAGCATCTCGGGCAGCGTCTGCGTCGGCTCCTCGATCTCGGGCCGCACGCCCTCCGCGTACGCCGACAGCCACGGCCTGGACTCGAACGGGTTGCTCGTCACATGCCCCATCCTGCCCCGTCGGCCTTCCCCGCGGCAGCATGCGCCGTCGCTAGGGTGACCGGTATGAGCAGCACCGAACCCGGCCGCACGCGCAGCCCGCACGGGCTCGTCCCGATGACGGGGCGCAACCCGAAGGACCCGCACCGCGCGGCCACGCCGCTGGAACTCCTGTACGACCTGACGCTCGTCGTCGCGTTCTCGATCGCCGGGTCCGAGCTCGCGCACAGCCTCTCGGCCGGTCACGTCTGGACGGGCATCGCGGCGTTCCTGTTCTGCATGTTCGCGATCATCTGGGCGTGGATGACGTTCGCCTGGTTCGCGTCGGCGTACGACACCGACGACTGGGGCTTCCGCATCGCGACGATGGTGCAGATGCTCGGCGTCACCATCCTGGCCCTCGGCATCGGCGACCTCTTCGCGGGCTTCGACGAGGGCGTGCTCGACAACGACGTCATCGTCACGGGCTACGTGATCATGCGGCTGTCGATGGTGAGCCTCTGGTTGCGGGCCGCGCGCAACGACCCCGAGCACCGCCGCGTGCTGCTCGGGTACGTCTGGCTCATCTCCGCGGCGCAGCTGGGCTGGATCGTGACGGCGTTCGTGCCGCTGCCGATGCCCGCGGTGCTGGTGCTCATGGGCACGCTCTACCTCGTCGAGGTCGGCGGCTCGGCGCTGCTCGAGCGGCAGGAGGGGCGCCTGCCCATCCACCCCCACCACATCGCGGAGCGCTTCGGGCTGCTCGGCATCATCACGTTCGGCGAGGTCGTGCTCGGCACCACCACGGCGGTCGGCGCGCTCACGACCGAGGTCGGCTGGACCGTCGACGCGGGCGTGCTCGCGTTCTCGGGCATCGCCATGGTGGTCGGCATGTGGTGGGTGTACTTCTCGCTGCCGCACGGCGAGATCCTCGGCAAGCGGCGCGACCTCGGCGTGCGCTGGGCCTACTCGCATCTGGCGATCTACACGACCATCGCCGCGGTCGGGGCCGGGCTGCACGCCGTCGCCTACTACCTGGAGCACCACAGCGAGCTCGACGAGGTCGCGACGACGCTGACCGTCGCGGTGCCCCTCGCCCTCTACGTGCTCGCCGTGTACGGCGCCTTCCACCTGCTCCTGCCCGGGCGCGACGCGGTGCACACCTGGTTGTTGGTCGGCACCGTGGTCACGATCGTCGCCGCGGTCCTGCTCGCGATGGCGGGCGTCTCGATCGCGTGGCCGATCCTCGTGCTCACGGTCGCCCCGTGGATCAGCGTCGTCGGCTACGAGCTGTACGGCGACCGGCACATCAGGCGCGCGCTCGACGCGCTCTGAGGGCGGGCGGATGCCTCTGGGACATCCGCCGTCCACACGGGTGACAGGAGGTCAGGCCGGGCGGTCGGCCGACTCGAGTGCGTCGGGCTCGTCGTCGCGGGCGCGGCCCGAGCCGAGCGAGAGCGTCGCGAGCAGGCCGACCGCGAGGAACCCGGCGGCGGCCAGCGCGGACCAGCGGGTGGCGTCGCTGAACGCCTCGCGCGCGGCATCCGCCGCCTCGGGCGACTGCGCGTCGAGCGACGGGATCGCCGACCCGGCGCTGTCGACCACGAGCGAGACGAGCTGCTCCCGCTCGGCGTCGGGCAGGTCGCCCAGGCGCGAGTCCATCTCGGTGCCGAGCGAGCTGAACAGCACCGTACCGAGGATCGCGATGCCGAGCGCCGAGCCCACCTGCCGCGAGGTCGACTGCGTGCCCGACGCCTGGCCGCTGCTCGAGACGGGCACGTCGACGAGGATCACGCCGGTGAGCTGCGCGGTCGCGAGGCCGACGCCGAAGCCGTAGACGAACAGGCCGATCACGATCTGCCACCACGGGGTGTCGACCGAGATCACCCAGGCGATCAGCAGCAGTCCGACGATCTCGGAGCCGATGCCGACACGCACGACCCAGACGGGCGCGATGCGCCCGCTCGTCGAGCCCGCGACGCCGCTCGCGACGAACGAGCCCGCCGCGAGCGCGACGATGACCCAGCCGGTCTGCAGGGCGTCGTAGCCGAGCACGTTCTGCAGCCAGAGCGGCAGCGACAGGATGATGCCGAACTCGCCGAGCGACACGAGCAGCGCGGCGATGTTGCCGTTGCGGAACGACGGGATGCGGAACAGCGAGAAGTCGAGCATGGTGCTGCGCCCGATGCGCTGCCGGTGCAGTCCCCACCAGATGAATCCCGCGATGCCCGCCGCCGACAGGGCGAACGCGATGGGGATCGGCGAGAGCGCGAAGGGCCACGCCCAGTCGCCGAAGGCGAGGTCCGGCTCGGCGAGCCACCAACCGTAGCTGCGGCCCTCGATGAGGCCGAAGACGAGGCTGGCGGATGCCACGACGGACAGCGCCGCCCCGACGAGGTCGACCTTCACCGGGTGCTCGGCCCGCGACTCGAGCACGAACAGCAGCGCGCCGATCACGACGAGCACGCCGAGCGGCACGTTGATGCCGAACGCCCAGCGCCAGGAGAAGTACGTCGTGAGCCACCCGCCGAGCAGCGGGCCGACGGCCGCCATGCCGCCGATGGTCGAGCCCCACACGGCGAACGCGATGCCGCGGTCGCGCCCGCGGAAGGTCGAGTTGATGATCGACAGCGTCGTCGGCAGGATCATCGCCCCGCCCACGCCCTGCACGACGCGCGAGGCGATCAGCGCGTCGCCCGTCGGCGCGAGCGCCGCCACGACCGACGACAGCGCGAAGATGGTGATGCCGATCAGGAGCATCCGTCGCCTGCCGAACCGGTCGGCGAGCGTGCCGAACACGAGCAGCAGCGCCGCGAACACGAGCGTGTAGCTCTCCTGCACCCACTGCACCTGCGTCGAGGTGAGCGACAGCTCGTCGACGATCGACGGGATCGCCACGTTCACGATGGTCGAGTCGACGATGATGAGGGCGACGGCGACGCTGATGACGACGAGGCCGATCCAGCGGGTGCGGGGGAGGTCACCCTCCGATTATGCGCCCGCGAACGCGCACGACGGCTATCCGCCCGCGAACGGGGGCAGCACGTCGACCGTGCCGGCGAGGGGAGTGGACGGGGCGCGGCTCACGACCCCGTCGACCAGGAACGAGCCGTTCGCCACGACGCGCGCCATCGCGGGGCCGTAGCGCTCCACCAGCGCGTCGCGCAGGTCGCCGACGGTCGCGACGCAGTCGAGCTGCTCCTCCTCGCGCCCGGCCGCCTCGGCCGCGGCCGCGAAGTAGCGCACGGTCACGGTGTCGAGGGCGACGGATGCTTCTGGACGGGCCGATCCGCTCGCGAACGACTCAGCCACCGATGCCTCCCATCGTGCGCACGGGCCGCACGAACGACCGGTCGTCGATGCCGTGCCCGGCCTTCTTGCCCCACATCGCGCCCCGCCAGTACTCGGCGATCGTGGCGTCGTCGGCGCCCGAGCGCAGCAGGCCGCGCAGGTCGGTCTCCTCGTCGCCGAACAGGCACGAGCGCACCGAGCCCTCGGCCGTCAGTCGCGTGCGGTCGCAGGCACCGCAGAACGGACGGGTGACCGAGGCGATGATGCCGACCGTGGCGGGGCCGTCGTCGACGAGCCAGTCCTCGGCGGGCGCGGCGGGGTCGTCGCGGCCGACGGGCGTGAGTGCGAAGCGCGCGCCGAGCACATCGAGCAGCTCGCGCGCATCGACCATGTTCGCGCGCTGCCACGCTTCGTCGGCGTCGAGCGGCATCTGCTCGATGAAGCGCAGCCGGCAGCCGTGGTCGATCGCCCAGGCGAGCAGGGCGGGGGCGTCGTGCAGCGTCTCGCGCATGAGCACGGCGTTCATCTTGATGGGGCCGAGTCCGGCGCGGTGCGCGGCGTCGATGCCGGCGAGCACGGCGGGCAGGCGGTCGCGCCGGGTGAGCTTGGCGAAGTGCGCGCGGTCGAGCGTGTCGAGCGACACGTTCACGCGGCAGAGCCCCGCCTCTACGAGCGGCTGCGCCTTGCGGTCGAGCCCGATGCCGTTGGTCGTCAGGGCGAGCGGCGTGCCCGGTGCGGCCTCGGCCGAGCGCCGCACGATCTCGACGAGGTCGGGGCGGGTGAGCGGCTCGCCGCCCGTGAAGCGCACCTCGCGCACGCCGAGGTCGCGCACCGCGAGGCCGACCAGCCGGGCGATCTCCTCGGCCGACAGCAGCTCGTCCTTCGGAATGACCGGCAGGCCCTCGGCGGGCATGCAGTACGTGCAGCGCAGCGAGCACACCGAGGTGATCGAGACGCGGAGGTCCTGGGCGACGCGCCCGTACCGATCGACGAGCGCGCCGGTCTCGGGGCGGCCGTCCATCGACGGCATCGCTCCGGGGTCGCGGCGCACCCGCGGCAGGCCGAGCGCGATCTGGGTCATGGGTTCCAGCCTACGGGCGGATGCCGCGGGGCGGCGCCCGTGCGTCTTACCGTGCACGAACGTCCCTGCCGTCGTTCTCGCGAGTCGTCATGAAGTGCCGCTTCGAGGCGGGCCGAAGCGACACTTCATGACGACTCGGGGATTGCGTCAGCGGGAGGCGAGCAGCACCGGCACGGTCTGGCCGACGGCGACCTCGGTGACGTCGGCGGGCACCACGGCGAAGCCGTCGGCGGCGGCGAGGCCGGTGACCAGGTGCGAGGCCGATCCGCCGGGGTACGCGGGCACGGCGACGAGCGACGCCACCTGTGCGGTCACCGCGACGGGCATGACCTGCACGCGACCGGCGGGGAGCGCCAGCCCGCGCCCACGACGAGCGGCACGGGCGTCGGTGCGCGGCGACCGAGCAGGCGCAGGATCGCCGGGCGCACGAACATCTCGAACGACACGTGCACGGCCACGGGGTTGCCGGGCAGGCCGAACACCGGCGTGCCGTCGGCGAGGGCGCCGAACGCCTGCGGGCGGCCCGGCTGCATCGCGACCTGCTCGAACACGACCTGCCCGGTCGCGCCGAGCACCGCGCGCACCACATCGTGGTCGCCGACGCTCACGCCGCCCGAGCACACGACCAGGTCGCACTCGGGAAGCCGGTCGAGCCAGGCCCGCACCGCGTCGGGGTCGTCGGGCAGGCGACCCGCGGCGACCACCTCGGCGCCGGCGTCGGCGGCGAGGCCGGCGAGCAGGGTCGAGTTCGAGTCGGGGATGCTGCCGTGGCCGAGCGGCTCGCCCGGCGCGACGAGTTCGCTGCCGGTCGCCGCGATCGCCACTCGCGGGCGTGCGACCACGTCGAGCGCGGCGTGGCCCGCCGCGGCGGCGGCGGAGAGGTGCCGCGGCGCCAGCACGGTGCCCGCGGTGAGCACGGCCGCCCCGCGCCGCGCGTCCTCGCCGGCGCGGCGGATGTGCCGACCCGCGATCGGCTCGACCTCGACGCGCACCTGCTCGGTGCCGCCGTCGGTCGCCTCGACCGCGACCACGGCGTCGGCGCCCGACGGCACCGGGGCGCCCGTCATGATGCGCACCGCCTGCCCGCGAGCGAGCGCCGGATCGTTCGATGCACCCGCCGGCAGGTCGGCCACGACGTCGAGCGTCACGGGGGCCTCGGGGCTCGCGCCGCGGAGGTCTGCGCGCCGCACCGCGTACCCGTCCATCGCCGAGTTGTCGAAGGGCGGCACGTCGAGGTGGCTCACCAGGTCGACGGCGAGCGTGCGCCCCGCGGCATCCGCCAATGCCGGCGTCTCGCGGCGGGTCAGCGGCTCGACGGCGGCGAGCACTCGGGCGAGATGCGCCTCGACGGTGATCATGGCCACCACGCTACCGGCGGCCGTTCCGTCGTCCCGGCGTCGTCGTCCACGCGAGTCGTCACGAAGTGTCGCTTCGGCAGCTCGGATAGCGACAGTTCATGACGACTCGCGAACCCACGCGGGCGGGGATCGGGCGGTGACAGGACGCCAGCGCGGGGCTAGTGTCGCTCTCAGCGGGGAGGGGGCGCGCATGTCGTTCATCACGAGGGGCTTCACCGGGCGCGGGCGCGACCGCGACGATCGGCTGCCGCCGGGACAGACGCTGGCGCGCGACTTCCCGGTGCTGTCGGCCGGGCCCACGCCCGAGGTCGACACCGACGAGTGGGAGTTCACGATCCGCACGGAGTCGGGCGTGGAACACACGTGGGACTGGCAGGGGCTGCTCGATGCCGGCGTCGAGGACGTCGAGACCGACATCCACTGCGTGACGCACTGGTCGAAGCTGGGCACCTCGTGGCGCGGCGTGCCGCTCGACGCGCTGTTCGAGGAGGTCGAGACCGACGCCGGGTACGTCATGGCGCACAGCTACGGCGGCTACACGACGAACCTGCCGCTCGAGGAGGTGCTCGACGGGCAGGCGTGGATCGCGATCGACTACGACGGCGAGCCCCTCGACCCCGAGCACGGTGGCCCGGCCCGGCTGCTCGTGCCGCACCTGTACTTCTGGAAGAGCGCGAAGTGGGTGCGCGGCCTCGTGCTCATGGAGGACGACCAGCCCGGCTTCTGGGAGCAGTACGGCTACCACAACCACGGCGACCCGTGGCGCGAGGAGCGCTACTGGTGATCGCCGCGGTGCCGCGATCGGGCTGGCACGTCGCCGCAGTCGTGGAGGCGTCGCCCGAGACCCCGAGCGCCCGGCGCCTCGTGCTCGACGTGCCGACCTGGCCGGGCAACGCCGCCGGGCAGCACCTCGACGTGCGACTCACCGCGCCCGACGGGTACACGGCGACCCGGTCGTACTCGATCGCCTCGTCGGGCCCCGGCACGCGCGTCGTGCTCGCGGTCGACCGGCTGCCCGGTGGCGAGGTCTCGCCGTTCCTCGTCGACGAGGTGCGCGCCGGCGACGAATTCGAGGTGCACGGCCCGCTCGGGCGTTTCTTCGTGTGGCATCCGATCGAGCCGGGGGAGCGGTTGGCGGATGCCTCGGCCGACGGACCCCGCCCGGTGCAGCTCATCGCCGGGGGCTCGGGCGTCGTGCCGCTCGTCGCGATCGCGGCGGCGCACGGTGCGGCGCACGACCCGACGCCGATGCGGCTGCTCGTGTCGGTGCGCACGCCCGAGGACGCGTTCTTCGGCGACGACCTCGCCGACCTCGCGCGGGCGTCGGACGCGTTCTCGCTCGACTACGCGTACACCCGCCGCGCACCCGACGGCTGGACCGGGCACGTCGGCCGGCTCACCCGCGACGAGGTCGCGGCCGTGGTGCTGCCGGCCGACGATGCACCACTCGTGTACGTGTGCGGCTCGACCGGGTTCGTCGAGCGCGTCGCATCGTGGCTGATCGAGCTCGGCCACGACGCGCGCGCCATCCGCACGGAGCGATTCGGAGGCACCTGATGACCCATCTCGACGGCAACGCCCTCGCGGGCGAGCTCACCAAGTTCTTCGCGTTCGACGTCACGACCGCGCGCGGCCGGTGCGCGAGCTGCGGCACGATCGCCGAGCTCGCGCGCGCCATGCTGTACACGGATGCCGCGGGGCTGGTCGCCCGCTGCGGCACGTGCGACGCGGTGCTCGTCACGGTCGTCGAGTCCGACGACCGCGCGTGGCTCGGCTTCTCGGGCGTCAGCGCGATCGAGCTGCGCCGCTGACCACTTCGCGAGTCGTCATGAAGTGCCGCATCAGGGCACGTCGAAGCGACAGTTCATGACGACTCGCGGAAGGGGCGGCGGGCTGAGCTCGGCGCAGCCCGGAGGCATCCGCTCGCCTACTTCGCGCGCGAACGCGCGACCGGGCGCTGCAGGTGCCCCGACTCCTCGAGCGAACGCCCCCGCGTCTCGGGGATGAACCGCAGCACGAACAGGAACGACAGCGCCGCGAACACCGCGTACATGCCGTACGTGAACACGAGCGAGAGGTCCGACAGCGCCGGGAAGCTGACCGTGATGAGGAAGTTCGCGATCCACTGCGCGGCGGCGGCGAGGCCGAGCGCCTTGCCGCGGATCGAGTTCGGGAAGATCTCGCCGAGCAGCACCCAGACCGCCGGGCCCCACGAGACGCCGAAGAAGATGACGAACAGGTTCGCGGCGACGAGCGCGATCGGGCCGAAGGCGCCCTCGAGCACGGGCGCGCCGTCGATGATCGTCGCCTGGCTGAAGCAGATGGCCATGGTGCCGAGCGAGACCGTCATGCCGATCGAACCGGTGAGCAGCAGCGGGCGCCTGCCGACCTTGTCGATCAGCGAGATGGCGACGATGGTCACGGCGATGTTCACGATCGACGTGAACACCGAGATCGCGAACGACGAGCTCTCGTCGAACCCGACCGACTGCCAGAGCGTGTTCGAGTAGTAGAAGATCACGTTGATGCCGACGAACTGCTGGAACACGCTCAGCGCGATGCCGACCCAGACGATCGGTTTCAGGCCGAACGCCGACCCCTTCAGCGTGGCGAACTTCTCGAGCTTGCGGTCGCGCTCCAGGTCCTCCTGGATGGCGCGCACCTGCTCCTCCGGCGGCGTCTCGCCGCCGATCTTCAGCAGCACCTCGATGGCGTCGCGTTCGCGGTTCTGCAGTACCAGGTAGCGCGGCGACTCGAGCAGCGTGAGGGCGATGATGCCGTAGGCCGCGGCGGGCACGGCCTCGGCCATGAACATCCACCGCCAGGCCTCGGCGCCCAGCCAGAACGGCTGGTCGGCACCGCCCGCGGCCGCAGCGAACACGGCGTCGGAGAGCAGCGCGGCGAAGATGCCGGTCGTGATCGCGAGCTGTTGCAGCGACGCGAGCCTGCCGCGTATCGCGGCCGGGGAGATCTCGGCGATGTAGGCCGGGGCGATGACCGACGCCATGCCGACCCCGACGCCGCCGATGAGCCGCCACGCGATGAGGTCCCACACGCTGAATGCGATGCCCGAGCCGATCGCCGAGACGAAGAACAACGTGGCCGCGAGCACCATCGAGGGGATGCGACCGAACCGGTCGGCCACGCGACCGCCGAGCCACGCGCCGAACGCGCAGCCGAGCAGCGCGCTCGCGACGGCGATGCCGGTGGTCGTGGCGGTCAGCCCGAACTGGGCCTGGATCGGCTCGACCGCGCCGTTGATCACCGACGAATCGAATCCGAAGAGGAATCCGCCCACCGCACCCGCCGACGCGAGCCAGATGACCTTCCCCCGGTTGACACTGCGGACCTCGGCCATGAGGACCCCCTCCCGATGACCCGACTCTAGCGCGGCGGATGCCGCGGGACCAGGTTGCTCCCGCGGCATCCGCGTGTCGTGTCGGCCGGGTCCTCGGACCGCACCCGATCAGGCGTTCACCGGCGCGTTCGAGCCGATCACCGCCTGGATGTCGTCGGCATCGATGGGCATGCCGGCCGACGCGATGAGATCGGCCATCGTCCAGTCGGCGTCGGGGTCGGTGCCGTTCGGGCGCACGAACATCGACTCGCCGTCGACGACCGCGTGCGCGGGGGTCCAGAGCGGGTGCCGGTGGATGTACGAGTACGGGTCGCCCCGCAGCAGCCCCGAGAACACGGCGGCGACGATCGTGCCGCCGACCGGTCCGAGCCGCTCGCCCTGCTCGAGCGTCTCCGCCTCCTTGAGGATGTACACCCAGAGCGACTCCTCCATCGGGTCGAGGCCGGTCATCGGCGTGATGCCGAGCGCCGTGGCGACCTCGCTCGCCGGCGGCAGCTCCATGCGCCAGCCGCGCCGGATGTTCAGCATGGCCAGCGGGTTCGGGATCGGCCCGTTCGGGATGGTGAAGACCGAGCGCGACATGTGCGTGTCGATCTTGTGCGCGAGCTGCGGGAACCGCGGGGCGAACGACGACGGGAAGTCGAAGAACCAGTCCCACTGGATCGTGCAGTTCTTCCCCAGGATCTTGAACCCGCCGAGGTCCGCGGGTGGGACCGCGGGCATCGGGTCGTCGGCGTTGGCGAAGATGGGGCGCCGGTCGGTGTCGTCGTTCAGCCCGAACACGATGTTCAGCAGGTACTGCGCTCGGATCATCGAGTGCCCGAAGCGGTACGCCGCCGCGGCGAACTCGATCGGCATGAACGGGTTCACCGACCAGTTGTAGACGTCCTTCAGCCCGTAGACGACCTCGGAACGCCCGGTGCCCGGCACCTCGACGACGTCGAGCGCCCTGCGGAAGGTCGCCTCGGGCACGATGCGACGCACGAAGTCGTTCCAGACCATGTACTGGTACGCCCACACCGTGTAGCGCTGCGCCTCCTCGAACAGCTGGCGGCCGGTCTTCTGCGCCGCGCTCGGCGTCGCCCGCAGCCGGTCGAGGATCGCGTTGTGCAGCTTGATGAACGTGAGCTGCAGCTGCGACACGATGACGTTCTCGTCGTTGCGCGGGTCGCCGATGATCGCGATGTCGTCGCGCGTCCTCGGCAGGTCGGGCTCCGGGTGATCGGGGTTGGCCCCGCGGCCCGTGGCGAGGTAGCCGGTGAACCCGTCGTCGAGCTTGCGGATCTTGTCGTACATGTACGGCTGGTCGTCGGGACCGCGGCCGTACAGGCTGTCGAGGTCGAACCGGGGCGAGCGGAAGTTCTTCAGCCCGTTCGGGTCGTTGCTCTTCGTCAGGCTCGACTGCGGGTCGAACGTGATGTCGTGGTCGATGAACTGGCCGAAGTACGTGTAGCCGACGGGCGTGGCGCTGTCGGCCGGCTCGTCGTCGCCGAACATCTCGATCGCGAAGTCGGAGATGGCGGCGTCGCGCTCGGCGTCGGTCGCGCCGGGCGGCTGCCAGACGGAGAACCCCTGCCCGAACAGGCGGCCGAACCGGCCGTCGTGGCTGCGGGAACGGGGCACGGTGATCGGCACCGGGGAGTGGGCGGTGGCGTGACGCATGGCGATCCTCCTGAAGCTGCGTCGGTGTGTCGCGATGTGCGAGTCCGGGCCGCGGAGCCGTCGAAGGGGAACGCATCGTGTCCGCCGAACGGCGGATGCCAGCAGGTTAGGACCGCCGCCGGTCGGAGAGGTCAGGGGGAGCACCGAACTCGTGCGCCGCCCGGCGTGGCGGCGTGCCGGATGCGGTCGGCGGCCGCGTCAGAACCAGATGCCGAGGTGGGGTGTGCGCTCGGCGGCGAATACGCGGTCGGCCGTCGCCACGACGTCGGGGTCGCCGTCGAGCCGGCCCGCCGACGCGAGCACCGACGGGCGGGTCGCACCGAGCGTGATCGCGCCGAGCTCCTCGATGCCGAGGCGGATGCCCGCGGGCTCGTCGGTCGCGTGCACGAACGCGCGCCCCGAGGCATCCGTCTCGAGCACCCAGCTGCCGTGCGCGTACCCGAGCTGGTCGTCGACCGCGAGCACGAGGCGCGACGGGGCCGAGTACGTGCGCGCCGAGAGCGTGGTCGGCACGTCGAGCACGCGCAGCCAGAGGTGGTCGCCGTACTCGCTGGTCGTGATCGCGCGCGGGTCGGAGACCATCCAGCGCAGCGGCTCGTCGATGGAGCGGAGGTGCGCGCGCACCTCGTCGACGAAGTCGTGCTCGAGCACGAATCGCCAGAGCGCGCGGTACGCCTCGTCGGTCTCGGCGAGCAGCTGGTCGACGACCACGGTGCCGTGGTCGGGCTCCGAGCGCTTCACGGCGTAGACGACGAAGCCGCGCGGATGCCCCTCGGCATCGTCGTACCGGGCCGCACGGATGCCGCGGGAGCCCTCGCTGGTCGGGTCGGTGAGGCCGAGCATCCGGTCCCACAGCCCGGGCCAGCGGTCGACTTCGCCGGGGGTGCGCAGGAGGGCGCGCCGGGCGATGGCCTCGACCTCGTCGCGGATCGCTGCGGGGGAGCGGAAGTGCACGCTGCCGGCCGGCGGGGGACCGGCCCAGCCGACCCGGCGGCGGTCGACCGAGACGGTGGTGGCCGGTGCCGCGGGCGCGAAGCCGAACCGGCCGTAGATGGTCGCCTCGCTCGCCGTGAGGATCGCGGCGGGGGCGCCCACGGCCACCGCCGTGCGCAGCTCGCCCTCGAGGAGGGCGCGCGCGATGCCGCGGCGGCGGTGCGTGGGGGCGACGGTGACCGAGCTGATCGCCCAGGCGTCCATGGTGCGCTCGCCGGGAACGGTGAGCTGCGCGACCCACGAGCTGACGGTCGCGACCGGCACCTCGGGCTCGGCCGCGGCGCCGTCGTACACGCCCGTGGTGCGGCGGTAGCCGACGCGTTCGCGCGCCGACTCGGCGCGGTCGGGCGTCGGGGCGGGGGCGTGGAAGCCGCGCTCGTCGGCGCCGAGCCAGTGCGCGAAGGCGTCGGCGTCGGCGGTGTCGACCAGCGCGTAGCGCAGGCCGCGATCGGCGAGCACGGCGGTCGATGCGGTGTCGGCGGGGAGGGTCTGGTACGGCTCGCTCACCTGCTCAGGATATGGGCGTGCGACCGGTTCGGCGAGGTGGGAGGATGGTCGGACGATGACCGAGAAAGCGTATTCCGAAGTGGGGGCGGCCGTCGACGGGCAACGCCCCGTCCGCAGCATCCTGCGACTGCTCGACCTGCACCGCAAGCGGGTGATCCTCGCGGTCGGCGCCTTCGCGATCAAGGACACCCCGCTCTGGTTCCTGCCCGTGATCACCGCGGCCATCATCGACGTGGTCGTCGCCGGCGGCCCGCTGTCGACCCTCGCGATCTGGGCCGCGGTGGCCGTCGTGCTGCTGCTGCAGAACTACCCGTTCCACGTGCTCTACATCCGCCTGTTCATGAGCTCGGTGCGCTCGATCGGCGCCGACCTGCGCAACGCGCTCGCAGCTCGCCTGCAGGCGCTGTCGATCGGCTTCCACTCGCGGTCGAACTCGGCGGTCGTGCAGACCAAGGTCGTGCGCGACGCCGAGAACATCGAGGTCATGCTGCAGCAGGTCGGCCAGCCGCTGCTGTCGGCGATCATGGTGCTCGTCGGCGCGGTCACCATGACCGCCATCACCGTGCCCGCGTTCCTGCCCGTCTACGCGCTGACCATCCCGCTCGCGGTGCTGCTGCGGCAGATGCTGAAGCGCCGCTCGTTCCAGCGCAACGAGGACTTCCGGCGCGAGGTCGAGGGGTTCTCCGCCCGCGTCGGCGAGATGGCGACGCTGCTGCCCATCACCCGCGCGCACGGGCTCGAGCAGACCGCCGTCAGCCGTATCGCGACCGGTGCCGAGGGGGTGCGCACCGCCGGCTACCGCCTCGACGTGCTGAACGGCCGGTTCGGATCCATCTCGTGGGTGAGCCTCCAGCTGCTCGGCGTGGTCTGCCTCGTGCTCGCGGCGTGGATCTCGATCTCCGGCTGGCTGCCGATCTCGGCCGGCGAGGTCGTGCTGCTGTCGTCGTACTTCACCCTGCTCACCGGCGCGGCCACCAACATGCTCATGCTGCTGCCGATCATCGCCCGCGGCACCGAGTCGGTGCGCTCGATCGCCGAGGTGCTGCAGGAGCCCGACCTCGAGCGCAACGAGGGCAAGCGCCCCGTGGCATCCGTCACCGGCGCCATCGCGCTCGACCGGGTCTCGTTCCGATACGACGACGCGGATGCCCCGGCGCTGGCCGACATCGACCTCGCGATCGCCCCCGGCGAGACCGTCGCCTTCGTCGGCTCGTCGGGGTCGGGCAAGTCGACCATGCTGAACCTCGTGCTCGGGTTCCTCCGGCCCACGAGGGGCCGCGTGCTGCTCGACGGGCAGGACATGGACGAGCTCGACCTGCGCACCTATCGACAGTCGGTGTCGGTCGTGCCGCAGGACTCGGTGCTGTTCGAGGGCACGATCCGCGACAACATCGCCTACGGGCTCGGCGACATCGGCGACGAGCGCATCCTCGCCGCGCTGCGCGACGCGAACGCGCTTGAGATCGTCGAGATGCTGCCCCAGGGCTGGGACACC
Organism: Agromyces mangrovi; assembly: GCF_030296695.1. Taxonomy (NCBI): domain Bacteria; kingdom Bacillati; phylum Actinomycetota; class Actinomycetes; order Micrococcales; family Microbacteriaceae; genus Agromyces; species Agromyces mangrovi (ex Wang et al. 2018). The sequence continues at coordinate 2,630,094 of NZ_AP027737.1, forward strand.
GTCGTCGGCGAACGCGGCGCCCGGCTCTCCGGCGGGCAGCGCCAGCGACTCTCGATCGCGCGGGCGCTCGTGCGCGACCCGCGCGTGCTGCTGCTCGACGAGGCCACGAGCGCGCTCGACCCCGAGTCGGAGGCGAAGATCCAGGTCGCCCTCGGGCGGCTCATGCACGGGCGCACGACCCTCGTCGTCGCACACCGGCTCTCGACGATCCGCTCGGCCGACCGCATCGTCGTGCTCGAGCGCGGACGCATCGTGGAGGTCGGCTCGCACGACGAGCTGCTCGCGCTGGACGGGCGGTACGCCGAGCTGCACCGCGTGCAGTCGCGCTGACCCGCCGGGCGCTCGCGGGGCGGGCGGCGGGCTCACGGGCATCCGCTCGCCTGCGCCGCAGGGACCCGCTCAGGGTGCGTCGAACTCGCCCAGGTGCCGGTGCACCGCCGAGACCGTGACCGAGCCCTCGCCGACCGCCGACGCGACCCGCTTGATCGACCCGCGCCGCACGTCGCCGACCGCGAAGATCCCGGGCACGGATGCCTCGTGGGCCGACGGCTGCCGCTCGTACGGCCAGAGGCGGCGCCCGCCCTCGGCGACCACGTCGGGGCCCGTGATGATCGAGCCCCAGCGGTCGCGCAGCACCGCGTCGCCGACCCAGTCGGTGCGGGGCCGGGCGCCGATCGTGATGAACACCGCACCGGCCGGCACGGTCGTGCGCGCGCCGGTGCCGGTGTGCTCGAGGTCGATCGCCGCGAGGCGACCCTCGTCGTCGGGGTGCGCCGCAGCGATGCGCGACTCGGTGCGGATCTCCACGCCCACCGCCGCGAGCTGCTCGATGAGGTACTGCGACATGCTGTCGGCCAGTGACGTGCCGCGCACCACCAGGCTCACGGACCGGGCGTATCGGGCGACGTGCAGTGCGGCCTGGCCGGCCGAATTGCCGCCGCCGACGATGAGCACGTCGCGGCCCGTCTGCGCGCGCGCCTCGGCGGCCGAGACGCCGTAGAACACGGTCGCGCCGATGAACGGCTCGAGCGACGGCACCGCCAGGCGGCGGTACGAGACGCCCGTCGCGAGGATCACCGAGCGCGCGTGCACCACGCCCGGCTCGGCGCCCGGGCCGGCATCGACCGTCAGCGCGAACCGGCGCGGGTCGCTCGTGTCGAGCCCCGTCACCGGGCGCGCGTGCGCGAACCGGGCGCCGAACATCCACGCCTGCTGGTACGCGCGCTGGGCGAGGTCGGAACCCGCGACGCCGCGCGGGAACCCGAGGTAGTTGCGGATGAGCGAGCTCGACCCCGCCTGCCCGCCCACCGACTCGCCCTCGAGCACGAGCGTGTCGAGGCCCTCCGAGGAGGCGTACACGGCCGCGGCGAGCCCGGCGGGGCCGGCGCCCACGATCGCGACGTCGACGACCTGGTCGGGCAGGCTCGTCTCGAGCCCGTGCGCGGCCGCCAGCTCGGCGTCGCTCGGGTCGACGAGCACGCGCCCGTCGGCTGTGCGCACCAGCGGCACGCCCGAGTACGCCACGTCGGAGTCGTCGAGCAGCTTCGCCGCGTCGGGATGGTCGGGCGCGAGCCGGTCGTGGTGCACGCCGCCGCGCAGCAGCAGGTTCGCCAGCGCGTGCGTGCGGGGCTGCGCGTCGTCGCCGATCACGGTGAAGCCCGGATGCCGCGCGTCCGCACCGCGCGCGAACTCCTCGAGGAACTCGGCGATCGCACGGTGGAACCGCTCGTCGGGGCTGTGCCGGGGCACCACCACGTAGGTGTCGATCTGCACGCCCGAGAGCAGGCGTCGCACCTGCGCGGCGGTCGTCGGGTCGGCCCATCCGCCCCACCGCATCAGCAGGCCGCGGCGCACGTCGGGGAAGGCCTCCTTCGCGATCGTGAAGACGGTGCTGCCGTCCTCGGCGTGCATCGGGTCGTCGGCGAGCACGAGCGCGAGGTCGTCGCCCGCGTCGCGGAGTTCGGCGATGCGGGCGGCCGCGTCGTCGACCGCGACCGGTTCGATGCGGTAGTCGGACGAGTAGCGGCGGTCCAGCTCGTCGCACACGACGGCGCGTGTCGCGGGTGCCGCCGCGACGAGCAGGACGGGAACGGGCACGGCGCCCGGGGTCGTCATGCCGGGGAGTGTATCGCCGCCGATCCCCGCCGCGACAGGGCCGATTCCCCGAGAGTGGCTCGGTTTCGCACTGGACAGGCCGCCGCGACCCCCGCCAGACTCGGTGGCATGAACCCGGCACCAGACGGGATTCGTACTCCCGACCAGCGCCTGCGCGTGTTCGTCAGCTCCACCCTCAAGGAACTCGCGCCCGAGCGTCGCGCTGCCCGCCGGGCCATCGAGCAGCTGCACCTCGCTCCGGTCATGTTCGAACTCGGCGCCCGCCCGCATCCGCCCCGCGACCTCTACCGGGCGTACCTGCGGCAGAGCGACATCTTCGTCGGGCTCTACGGCGACCAGTACGGCTGGGTCGCCCCCGACGAGCAGGTCTCCGGGCTCGAGGACGAGTACCGGCTCGCCCCGCCGGACCTGCCGAAGCTCATGTACGTGCGTCGCAGCGGCACGCGCGAACCGCGTCTGGCCGAGATGCTCGCCGACATGAAGGACGACGACCGCACCTCCTACGTGTACTTCGACGACGCCGACGAACTGGGCGAGCTCGTACGCACCGACCTCGCCACGCTGCTGGCCGAGCGGTTCGTGCACGCGGCCGCCGCGGTGCGCGCCGACGACCCGCCGCCGCCCGCCGCGCCGCTGCCGACGACCCGCATGCCGATCATCGGCCGGGAGGACGAGCTCGCGCTCGTCGCGTCGTTGCTGGCGCGCGACGACGTGCGCCTCGTCACGCTCACCGGTCCGGGCGGCATCGGCAAGACCCGACTCTCGATCGACGCGGCCCGAACGGCCGGGGAGCGGTACGACGACGGCGTCGTGTTCGTCGATCTCGCGGCCGCGACGGATGCCCCGGGCGTCGAGTCCGCGCTCGCCGCGGCGCTCGGCGTGCGCGATGCCGGCGACGGGCCGATCCGCGAGAAGGTGCACGTCGCGCTCGGCGAGCGACGACTGCTGCTCGTGCTCGACAACGTCGAGCAGGTGGTCGACGGGGCCGCCGACGTGCTCGTGCCGCTGCTCGCGCGGGCGGGGCGCGTGACCGTGCTCGCGACGAGCCGCATCCTGCTGCGCCTCCGCGGCGAGCACGCGGTCGAGGTCGGTCCGCTGGCGGTGCCCGACGCGGTCACCGACGACCCGCTGGAGGCGGCCGAGCACCCGGCGATCGCGCTGTTCACGCTGCGCGCCCGCGCCGTGAAGCCCGACTTCGAGCTCACCGACGAGAACACGGCGGCGGTCATCGCGATCTGCCGGGCCCTCGACGGCGTGCCGCTCGCGATCGAGCTCGCTGCCGCCCGCGTGCGGCTGCTCACCCCGGCCGACCTGCTCGACCGGCTCGACCGGAGCCTCGCGGTGCTCGCCGGTGGCGCGCGCGACCTGCCCGCCCGGCAGCGCACCATGCGCTCGACGATCGACTGGAGCACGCAGCTGCTCACCGCCCCGCAGCGGGCGCTCCTCGCCCGGCTCGGCGTGTTCGCCGGCCCGTTCTCGTTCGAGGGGGCCGAGTGGATGGCCGACGACGTGCCCGATGCGCTCGTGCTCGACGACCTGGGCGCCCTGGTCGATGGCAGCCTCGTGCACCAGCGGGAGCGCGCCGACCACGCCGCGTTCCGCATGCTGGTGGTGGTGCGCGAGTACGCGCACGAACTGCTCGCGGCCGAGGCCGACGACGCCGTGCAGCGCGCCCGCGAGCGCCACGCCGACTGGGTGCTCCGGCTCGCCGACGAGGCCGAGCTCGCGCTCGAGGGCGATGCCCAGCTCGACTGGATGCAGCGGCTCGCCGACGCGACCGGCGACATCCGCGCCGCCGTGCGGTTCCTGCTCGACGAGCGGCGGTGGGAGCCGGTCGCCGAGCTGACCTGGGACCTGTTCGTCTACTGGTGGATCGGCGGGCACCTCGGCGAGGTGCGCGGGTGGATGGACGAGGTGCTCGACCGCGCCGAGACGCTCGACGACCGCACCCGCGCCATCGCCCTCTACTTCACCCGCGCGATCGGCTTCTGGCAGGACGAGACGGGCGACATCGCCGCCGACCTCGACGAGAGCGCGCGCCTGTTCCGCTCGGTCGGCGAGCCGAGCGGCGAGGCGCTCGCGCTCATCTCCTCGGCACTCGCCGTGCTCGGGGCGCCGCAGCCCGACGTGGCGCGCGCCGACGGGGCGCTCGCCACGAGCCTCGAGCGGTTCCGCGAGGCGGGCGACCGCTGGGGCGAGGCGATGGCGCTCGTGACGCTCGGACGGGTCGCGATCTTCCGGCAGCAGGTGCCCGACGCGATGGCGCGCTTCGACGAGAGCCTCACGGTCTCGCGCCGGCAGGACGACCGGCTCGGCGAGGAGATCGCGTTGCACCACCTCGGCTGGGCCGACCTGCTCGTCGGCGACCCCGCCGGCGCGGGGGAGCGGTTCACGCAGAGCCTCGCGCTGGCCGTCGAGCTCGCCCACGACGAGGGCATCGCGTACGGCCTCGAGGGCGAGCTCGCGGTCGCCGCCTCGACCGGTCGCATCGCCCGGGCGGGCGTGCTGCTCGGGGCATCCGAGGTCGTGCGCGAACGCACCGGCCTGTACAACGCGCAGTCGTTCAGCTTCCACCGCCCGATCGTCGACGGTGTCCGCGCGACCGCGGCGGGCGACCTGCTCGAGCGGGCGCGGCTGGCCGGGCGGGAGATGCGCGTGGACGACGCCGTCGCGATCGCGCTGGAGGATCGCGACCCGGAGCTGCCCGAGGAATCCGCTTCGACCGCCCCCGACGCAGTCGGCGAGGCCTCCCGTGACGCCCCCGCCCGTCGTCGCCGACGACCGCGTGCTGACCTACACCCGCGTGCTCGCGGTCGTGATCGTGCCCTTCCTGGTCGTCGCGGCGGTGCTGCTCTACGTGTTCCCCGGCTCGACCGACGTGACCTTCTCGTGGACCGTCGTGCCGGCGCCGAGCGCGATGTTCCTCGCGTCGGCGTACATCGGGGGCATCTGGTTCTTCCTGCTCGTCCTGCGCGTGGGCCGCTGGCACCGGGTGCGCCACGGGTTCCCTGCCGTGCTCGTGTTCGCCACGCTCGCGGGCGTCGCGACCTTCCTGCACTGGGATCGCTTCCACTTCGGGCACGTCTCGTTCATCACGTGGGTCGTGCTGTACGTCACGACGCCGTTCCTCGTCGCCGCGGCGATGCTGCTGCAGCGCGGGCAGGACCCGGGGACTCCCGAGCAGCGCGACGTCGACATTCCGAGGGGCTGGCGGATGCTGCTGGTCGTCGTCGGCCTCGCCGCGACCGTCACCGGGCTGTTGCTCTTCGTCGTGCCCGACCTGCTCGTCGACGCGTGGGGGTGGGAGCTCACGCCGCTCACCGCGCGTATCGTGGGCACCGTGCTGACGCTGCCGGGGATGGTCAACGTGTGGATGCTGCGCGACGCCCGCTGGTCGGCGTACCGGTGGGTGTTCCAGGCGCAGCTCGTGAGCCTCGGGGCCATCCTGCTCGCCGTCGCGCTCGCCTCCGGTGACCTGCTCTGGGATCGCCCGGCCGCGTGGATCGTCACCATCGGATTCGCCGTCTCGTTCGTCGCGTACCTCGCGTTCTACGTGGTGTTCGACCGCCTGGCCCGCCGAGCCGCGGGCACGGCGTCGTGACCCCGCTCGCCGCGCTCGAGGAGATCGCGTTCCTGCTGGAGCGCGACCTCGCCTCGTCGTATCGCACGAAGGCGTTCCGCGGTGCGGCCGCGGCGATCGACGGCGTCTCCGACGAGGAGCTGCGCGCGCGGGCGGCCGAGGGGTCGCTGAAGCGCATCGCCGGTGTCGGCGACCGGACGGCCGGCGTGATCGCCGAGGCGCTCGCCGGCGAGGTGCCCGAGTACCTGCGCGACCTGCGGGAGAAGCTGGGGCAGGCGGTGCCGGATGCCACGGGGCTGCACGCCCGCCTGCGCGGCGACCTGCACTCGCACAGCGAGTGGTCCGACGGCACGACGCCCATCGCCACGATGGCGCGCGCCGCCGACCTCGTCGGGCTCGAGTACCTCGTGCTGACCGACCACTCGCCGAGCCTGCGCGTCGCGAACGGGCTGTCGGCCGAGCGGCTGGCCGAGCAGCTCGACGTCGTGGAGGCGTTGAACGCTTCGCGCGCGGGCGACGGTGGTGCGCGGGTGCTCTCCGGCATCGAGGTCGACATCCTCGAGGACGGCTCGCTCGACCAGACCCCTGCGGTGCTCGCGCACCTCGACGTGGTCGTCGCGAGCGTGCACTCGAAGCTGCGCTCCGAGCGTGCGGTCATGACCGAGCGGATGCTGCGTGCCATCGAGCATCCGTTCACCAACGTGCTCGGGCACTGCACCGGCCAGAAGGTCGAGGGCGGCCGGGTGCGCCCGCCGTCGGAGTTCGACGCCGAGGCCGTGTTCGCCGCGTGCGCCGAGCACGACGTCGCGGTCGAGATCAACTCGCGGCCTGAGCGGCGCGACCCGCCCGACGAGCTGATCGCGCTCGCGATCGAGGCCGGATGCCTCTTCAGCATCGACTCCGACGGCCACGCACCCGGGCACCTGTCGTTCCTCGGCCTCGGGGCGGCGCGCGCCGAGGCGGCCGGCGTCCCCGAGGACCGCATCGTCACGACCTGGCCGGTCGAGCGCCTGCTCGAGTGGTCGCGCGCGGGGCGCACCGCGGCCTGACGGGCGCGGTGTGCCTGACGTTCGGCCGGGCGGAAACGTTGGCTGGCGCATCCGCCACCGCGTTCGGGAGGATGTCGGCATGCCCACACGTGTGCTCGCCGCTGCCGTCGCGCTGGTCCTCGCCGCATCCCTCGCCGCCTGCGCATCGCCCGGCTCGGGCCTCGGTACCGACATGGGCGGCGACGGCATCCCCGAGCCGATCCCCGCCGGCGACGTGATCGGCCAGGGCACCGTGCTGCAGGAGGGCGACAGATCCGCCCAGTTCTGCATCGGCGCGGTCATGGAGTCGTACCCGCCGCAGTGCAGCGGCATGCCGCTTTCGGCATGGACGTTCCCGGAGGGCACGTTCGAGGAGGCGTCCGACGTGCGCTGGGGCACGTACGCGGCGGTCGGTCGGTGGGACGGCGAGTCGTTCGAGGTCACCGGCGAGGTCGTTCCGCTGGCGCTCTACTCGCCGCCCGCGATGATCGACGAGCGGCTCGACGAGGCGAACGCCGGTGCGGGCGACGAGGCGACGCTGACCGAGATCCAGGACGAGATCGCGGGCTTCGGCAACGACAGCATCCTCTCGACGTGGCAGCAGAACGGCTACGTCGTCGTGCAGGTCCGCTACGACGACGGCACCCTGCAGGGCTGGCTCGACCAGCGTTACGGCCCCGACCTGGTCGCCGTGCAGTCCGCGCTCGTCGACGCCTGACGCGCCGCCGCGCCGCCGGACGCTCGGGCCCGTACGCTGCCCTGTCGCCCGTCGTCGCTCCGTCACCTCCGTGCCGTCGCTGGTGCGCAATGCGTGGTCATCCGGCCTCATTCACGCACTCTGCGCACCCGCGGCTGAGACGGCCGGTCGCCGCTGGTGCGCAAAGCGTGGTTCCGGCGTGGGGAGACCACCGTTTGCGCACCAGCGAGCGGGGGCGGAGTCGGCAGGGTGCGGCAGGGGAGTGGTGAGCGGGGCGTCAGGCGGGGACGGATGCCGCGAGGTGCGGCGCGACCGCTGCGCCGAACGCGTCGGCGGTGCGGCGCGCGACCTCGTCGAACGGGGTGGCCCAGATGTCGGCGTTGAAGAGCTCCACCTCGATGTCGCGGTCGTAGCCGGTCGCCTCGACCGCGGCGGTGATCGTCGCGAAGTCGATCACGCCGTCGCCGGGGTAGTGGCGGCCCATGAGCACGTCGGCCGGCAGCGGCGTGGCCCAGTCGCACACCTGGTAGGTGGCGATGCGGCCCGCCGCACCCGCACGGGCGATCTGCGGCAGCAGCTCCGGGTCCCACCAGACGTGGAACGTGTCGACGACCGCGCCGACCACGTCTGCGTCGAAGTCGTCCGCGATGTCGAGCGCCTGGCCGAGCGTCGACACGACGCACCGGTCGGACGCGTACATCGGGTGCAGCGCCTCGATCGCGAGCGTCACGCCCGCAGCGGCGGCCGCCGGGGCGAGCTCGCCGACCGCGTCGCGCACGCGCTCGCGCGCGCCCACGACGTCGCGCGAGCCCTCGGGGAGCCCGCCGCCGACGATCACGAGCACCGCGGTCGACCCATCGGCGCCCGCGGCGGCGAGCGTCGCCGTCTCCTCGATCGCACGCAGGTTGTCGTCGATCGACGCTCGGCGCTCCGCCCCCTCGGGCATCGTGAAGAACCCGCTGCGGCAGTGGGTCGAGAGGCGCAGGCCCGAGTCGGCGAGACGTGCCGCCGACTCGGCGAGGCCGAGCTCCTGCACGGGCTCGCGCCACGTGCCGATCGACGCGTAGCCCGCGCCGAGCACGGCGTCGATCGCCTCGGGCAGCGACGCGTGCTTGATCGTGCCCTGGTTCATCGAGAGGCGGGGATGCGCGCTCATGCGAGCACCTCCGCGGGCTCGGCTGCGGCCTCGGCCGGGGCATCCGTCGCCTCGAACACGCCGTTCAGCGTGAGCAGCGAGTGCCAGCGGGCCGCCGCGAGCTCGGGCCGCTCGAAGGCGCCGCTCGCGTTCGCGAGCCGCACGATCTCCGACAGGTGCGGGAGGCTGCGCGCGGCATGCAGGCCGCCGACCATCTGGAACGCGGCCTGGTGGCCGTTCAGCCAGGACAGGAACGCGACACCGGTCTTGTAGTAGAACGTCGGCGCGGCGAAGATCTGCCGCGACAGCGCCTCGGTCGGCTCGAGGATGCGCCGGTACTCGACCGGGTCGTTCGCGTCGAGCGCCTGGATCGCCGCCGACGCGTGCGGGGCGATCGCGGCGAACGCGCCGAGCAGCGCGTCGGAGTGCCCCTGGTCGTCGCCGGCGATGAGCCCGACATAGTTGAAGTCGTCGCCCGTGAACATGCGCGCCGACTCGGGAAGCCGGCGGCGCACCGCGATCTCGGCGTCGGCGTCGAGCAGGCTCATCTTCACGCCCGACACCTGCTCGGCGGATGCCTCGATGATGTCGACGAGCGTGTCCGAGGCGGCATCCGTGTCGGTCGACCCGAAGTAGCCCTCGAGCGACGGGTCGAACGCGGTGCCGAGCCAGTGCAGCACGACGGGCGCACCGGCTGCGGCGAGTACCTCGCGGTACACGCGGCGGTAGTCGTCGGCCGACTGCGCGGCGCGCGCGAGGTGGCGGCTGGCCATGAGCACGGCGCCCGCGCCCGCGTCCTCCGCGTGGTGCAGCTGCTGCTTGTACGCGTCGATCACGTCGTCGAGCGAGACCTGCTCGGCCTCGAGGTGGTCGGTGTTCACTCCGACGACGAGCGCGCCGCCCGCCGAGGCCGCCTCAGCGGCGCTGCGGGTGATGAGCTCGCGCGTCGCGGCCGGGTCGAGGCCCATGTTGCGCTGCGCGGTGTCCATCGCGTCGGCCACGCCGAGCCCCCACGAGTACACGTGGTGGCGGTAGGCGAGCGTCGCGTCCCAGTCGATCTCGGCGGGCTGGCCGGGGGTGTTGTCGGCGTGGGGCTTCGGCACGACGTGCGCGGCCGCGTAGGCGACACGTGAGCGCAGCGGATGCCTCGGGCGGGCGAAGTCCGGCGCCGCGGCGAGCTCGACCGCGGAGGTCGTGCCGTCGGGGGCGAGCAGGGTGAGGGCGGTCACGGTCACGCCCCCGCGCCGGAGAGCTCGGGCTCAGCGGCATCCGCTGCGCTGTCGGGGGCACCCGAGACGGTCACCTCGGGCACCTCGATGCGGCGGCCCTCGGCGCTCGAGGCCAGGCCGGTCTCGGCGAGCAGCATGCCCCGGGCGCCTGCGAGGAAGTCGTAGTGGTTCGGGGCGTCCTCGACGACGTGGCGGATGAAGTCCTCCCACTGCACCTTGAAGCCGTTCTCGAACACCTCGGTCTCGGGGGTCTCGAGCCAGGTCGACGCGTAGTCGATGGTGTCGGGGATGTCGGGGTTCCAGACCGGTTTGGGCGTTGCGTTGCGCGGCTGGATCTTGCAGCCGAACAGCCCGACGACCGCCGAGCCGAGCGTGCCGTCGACCTGGAACTCGACGAGCTCGTCGCGGTTGACGCGGGTGGTCCAGCTCGAGTTCAGCTGGGCGGTGATGCCGCCCGCGAGCTCGAAGATGGCGTACGCGGCGTCGTCCGCGGTGGCGGCGTAGGGCTCGCCCTGCTCGTCGACGCGCCGGGGGATCTCGGTGACGGCCTTGGCGTAGACCGACTCGACGCGGCCGAACAGGTTCTCGAGCACGTAGTTCCAGTGCGGGAACATGTCGACGATGATGCCGCCGCCGTCCTCCGACCGGTAGTTCCAGCTCGGGCGCTGGGCCGGGTGCCAATCACCCTCGAACACCCAGTAGCCGAACTCGCCGCGCACCGACAGGATCTGGCCGAAGAAGCCCGAGTCGATGAGGCGCTTCAGCTTGCGCAGGCCCGGCAGGTACAGCTTGTCGTGCACGACGCCGTTCTTGACACCGGCCTCCTCGGCGAGGCGGGCGAGCTCGAGTGCGTCCTCGAAGCTCTCGGCGGTCGGCTTCTCGGTGTAGATGGCCTTGCCGGCGGCGATGGCCTTCTTGATCGCGGGGAAGCGCGCCTTGGTCACGAGGAAGTCGGCGTAGATCTGCCAGCGGGCGTCGGCGAGCGCGGCGTCGAGGTCGGTCGTATAGTGCTCGATGCCGTGGCGGGCGGCGAGCTCGGCGAGCTTCGCCTCGCTGCGGCCCACGAGCAGCGGCTCGACCTGCACCTTGGTGCCGTCGGCGAGCTCCACGCCGCCCTGCTCGCGGATCGCGAGGATCGACCGCACCAGGTGCTGCCGGTAGCCCATGCGCCCGGAGGCGCCGTTCATGATGATGCCGATCGTCTGCTCTGCCACGGGGTGTCCTTCGTCTCTCGTGATGGCCCCGCGATCGTGGCGGCAGTGGTGCGCCGCATCGATGCGGGAAAGCGTTTACCACAGTGTAGGGCAGGTGGTCGGGCGGCGCAAGCGTCGCACGGGTCGAGGAAAACCTAACGAACGCTCGGGTTTCTGCTACGATGCGTGTGAATCGTTTCACTGCCTGCCCGGCGCAGCGCCGGCAGCCGACCGACAACGGAGTTCACGTCATGACCTCGATTTCCGACCGGAGCACCCCCGGCGCCGCCCGGCGACAGCCCAACCCGTGGTGGGTCGCCGTGATCGCCGGCATGGCCTCGTTCATCGACGCGGGCGCCATCGTCGCGACCGGCACCGCACTCGTGCTCTTCCAGGACGGACTCGGCGTCACCGACGCGCAGATCGGCCAGTTCTCGGCGCTGCTCACCCTGATGATCGCGATCGGCGCGTTCACCGGCGGCCGACTCGGCGACCGCTTCGGCCGCCGCCGCGTCTTCACGGTCACGCTCATCGTGTTCGCGATCGGCGCCGGGCTCAGCGCGATGGCGTGGGACCCCGCGGTGCTCTACCTCTCGCTCGCCCTGCTCGGCTTCGGCGCGGGCGCCGACCTGCCGGTCTCGATGGCGATGATCGCCGAGAGCGCGCCCGACGAGAAGCGCGGCAAGATGATCACGTTCTCGCACGTGCTCTGGATGGCCGGCATCCTCGCCATCATCGTCATGGGCATCTTCATCGGCGGCATGGGCACGACCGGCGGCCGCATCCTCTACGGCTTCCTCACGGTCGTCGCGGTGCTCGTGCTCGTGCTGCGCATCACGCTGCCCGAGTCGGCGAAGTGGCAGGCCGCGCACGATCGCCGCACCTCCGCGATCGAGACCGCAGCCGCCAACGGCACGACCGCCGAGGCCGACCCCGGTGCGCTCCGCAGCCTGTTCCGCGCGCCCGTGCTCGTGCCGCTCATCGCGGTCGGCCTGTTCTACGCGCTCGTGAACGTCGCCGCGAACACGAACGGCCAGTTCAGCACCTACCTCTACGTGAACGTCGCCGGCTCCGACGTCTCGACCGCCTCGGCGCTCAGCCTCATCGCGTTCGGCGTCTCGCTCGTCGGCATGCTCACCCTCATGCGGCTCGTGGACACCCGTTGGCGCATGCGCGCGTTCGCGGTCGGCGCGGTCTTCGTGCTCGCCGCCATGGCCGTTCCCGCGATCTTCGGCGTGACGCTGTTCACGCTCGTGCTGAACGGCATCCTCTTCGCCATCGGCGGCGCGATCGCCGGCGAGCCGATGTTCAAGGTCTGGGCGCAGGAGCTGTTCTCGACCCTCGCCCGCTCGGGCGCGCAGGGCGTCATGATCGCCTTCACCCGAGTCGTCGCCGCCGGCGTCGCGCTCGTCACACCGGCGATCATCGCGGCCGGCCCGCAGGTGCTCTACTGGTTCCTCTTCGCCACGAGCGGCATCGCCCTGGCCATGGGCGCGTTCTGGATCGCACGCATGCCGCGCGTCGACCTCGCCGAGGAGGCGGATGCGGCTGAGCCGGCGTCCGCCTCGGAGGCATCCGTCACCGATGCCGACGCCGCCGACGCGGTCGAGGCGCCCACCCGCTGACCGCCCGGCGGTACGCTCCGAACCGGGCCCCCGGGCCTTCAAGCACGCACGACCCCCGGCGACGGGGCGGAAGGAATCCGACGATGGATCAGACCGCAGCACGATGGACCGCGCGCATGATCGCGCCCGACGACGAGTTCGGCGGCGCACCGCTGCTGCGGCGCGAGGTGACGCTCGACACCGGCCACGGCGCGGTCGAGGAGGCGACGCTGCGGTACAGCGCGCTCGGCGTGGTCGAGGCGTGGCTGAACGGGCGGCCGGTGTCGGCCGACCTCCTCACGCCCGGCTGGTCGAGCTACGAGTGGCGGGTGCGGTTCGCCGAGACCGACGTCACCGCGCTCGTCGCCGACGGCGCCAACGTGCTCGGGCTCGCGCTCGGCAACGGCTGGTACCGCGGCCGCCTCGGCTGGGCGGGCAACCGCAATCTCTACGGCGACGAGCTCGGCGCGCTCGCGGAGCTCTCCGTGCGCTTCGCAGACGGGCACGAGCAGGTGATCGGCACGGATGCCTCGTGGCAGGCCGGCCCCGGCGCGACGCTCGCGAACGACCTCTACGACGGGCAGACGATCGACGCGCGCCTGCGCGACGACGCCTGGCTCGGCGCCGGGTTCGACGGCGCGGGGTGGGTCGGCGTGCACGAACTCGACTTCGACCTCGAGAAGCTCGAGCCGTACGTCGGCCCGCCCGTGCGGCGGGTGCAGGAGCTCGCCCCGGTGTCGGTGACGACCTCGCCGTCGGGCGCGGTGCTCGTCGACTTCGGGCAGAACCTCGTCGGGTTCGTGCGGGTCGCCGTGCGCGGCGAGGCCGGCGCCGAGGTCGTGCTGCGGCACGCCGAGGTGCTCGAGCACGACGAGCTGGGCACGCGCCCCCTGCGGTCGGCGCGCGCCACCGACCGGTACCTGCTGAGCGGCGGCGACGACGTGTTCGAGCCGACGCTGACCTTCCACGGGTTCCGCTACGTCGAGGTGTCGGGCTGGCCCGGCGGCGTCGACGCGATCGCCGAGGGGGCGCTCACCGCGATCGTCGTGAGCAGCGACCTGCGCCGCATCGGGCGCATGCAGACCTCGAACCCGCTGCTCGACCGGCTGCACGAGAACGCGGTCTGGGGCATGCGCGGCAACTTTCTCGACGTGCCGACCGACTGCCCGCAGCGCGACGAGCGCCTCGGCTGGACCGGCGACATCGCCGCCTTCGCGCCGAGCGCGGCCTTCCTGTTCGACGTGCGGGACTTCCTGCGCGACTGGCTCGTCGACCTCGACCTCGAGCAGCGCCACGCCGACGGCATCGTGCCGCTCGTCGTGCCCGACGCGATCAAGTACTTCGAGCTGCCGCCCGAGTTCCCGACGCCCGAGGCGATGGCCGTCTGGAGCGACGCCGCCGCATGGGTGCCGTGGGCGGTGTACGAGGCCTACGGCGACGAGCGCGTGCTGCGCGAGGCGTTCCCGGCGATCGCGGCCCACCTGCGCCGGGTGCGCGGGCTGCTCGATGAGTCGGGCGTGTGGGGGCAGGGCATGCAGCTGGGCGACTGGCTCGACCCGGATGCCCCGCCGGAGGCGCCGCACCAGGCCAAGGCCGACGGACACGTCGTGGCGACGCTCGCCGCGTACCAGTCGGCGACGATCGCGGTCGACGCCGCGCACGTGCTCGGCGACGCCGACGCGCAGGCCGAGTTCGCGGCCCTCGCCGACACGCTCCGCGCGGGCTTCCACGCGGAGTACGTGCGCGACGGGGTCATCCACTCGGATGCATCCGCCGTCTACGCCCTCGCGATCGTCACGGGCATCGTCGACGGCGCCGACCTCGAGTTCGCCGGGAATCGGCTCGCGGAACTCGTCGCCGAGAGCGGCTACCGCATCTCGACCGGGTTCGCGGGCACGCCGTTCGTGACCGACGCGCTCACCTCGACCGGGCACCTCGACGCCGCGTACCGCCTGCTGCTGCAGACCGAGTGCCCGTCGTGGCTGTACCCCGTGACCATGGGCGCGACCACGATCTGGGAGCGCTGGGACTCGATGCTCCCCGACGGCACGATCAACCCGGGGGAGATGACGTCGTTCAACCACTACGCGCTCGGTGCGGTGGTCGACTGGATGCACCGGGTCGTCGGCGGCCTCGCGCCGCTCGAGCCGGGCTACGCGCGCATCCTGGTCGCGCCGCAGCCTGGCGGCGACCTCACCTGGGCGGAGACGTCGCTCGAGACGCCGCGCGGGCTCGCGCGCGTGCGGTGGGACCTCGCCGACGGGCGGCTCGACGTGGTCGCGACCGTGCCCGAGGGTGCCGAGGCGGTGCTGCGCCTCCCCGGAGCATCCGACGAGACCGTGGGCGCGGGCGTGCACGAGCGATCGGTGGCGTTCGCGAGCTGAGCCCGCCCGCTCAGTCGGTGAGGCGGGGGTGCTGTCGCGCACGATCACCTCGGTCGGCACCGGGGCGCCCGACTCGTCGTCGGATTCGGCGAGCGCGAGGCGCAGCGCGCGCTCGCCGACCTCCTCGAGGGGAGGCGCACCGTGGTGAGCGTCGGGGTGACGTCGCGCACGGTCGGGATGTCGTCGAACCCCGCGACCGCGACCTCGCGGCCGGGCGCGAGCCCCGAGTCGCGCAGTGCCGACATGGCGCCCATCGCCATCACGTCGTTCAGGGCGAACACGAGCTGCGTGTCGCCGAGCCCCCGCTCGATGAGCTCGCGCATGCCCGCGTAGCCGCCGTCGCGCGTGAACGCGCACCGCGCGGTGCGGTCGGCGGGGAGGTCGGACCCGCCGGCGACGAGGCCCTCGGTGAACCCTGCGATGCGGTCCTCGGCGGTGCGCAGGCCCTCGGGGCCGGTGAGGGCGCCGAAGCGCACGTAGCCGAGGTCGAGCATGCGGGTCGCGAGCGCGCGGGCACCCTCACGGTTCTCGAGGGTGACGGTGCGGAACGGGGAGTCGGTGGCGGTGATGAACACGACGCGCCCGCCGGTCTGCTCGTAGGCGGTGAGCTCGGCGCGCAGCGCCTCCGCGGCCGGGTCGTCGGCGCGGCGCGACGAGGCGAGGATCATGACGCGCGGGCGCTGGCCGCGCATCGCACGCACCAGCTCGAGTTCGCGCGCCGAGTCGCGCTCGGTCTCGGCCATGGTCACGATCAGCTGCTCGGTGTCGGCCTGGCCGACGACGCCCGCGGCGATCGAGGAGAAGTACGGGTCGGCGATGTCGGCGACGAGCAGCGCGACCGTGGTGGTCGTGCCGCGGGCGACGGCCTGGGCCGAGAGGTTCGGCGTGTAACCGAGGCGCGCGGCGGCCTCGAGCACCTTCTGGCGGTACGCCTCGTTGACCTTGCGCGTGCTGCCGTTGAGCGAGCGCGACGCCGTGGCGAGCGAGACCCCGGCTTCGCGGGCCACGTCGTGCAGCGTGGCGGGCGTGCTGCGGCTGGTCTGGCTCACGTCGGCTCCCGTTCTGGCGCCCGCGGGCGACCCCGCGGTGCCTCGACCCTACCGCCGCGCGGCGTCCGGGCGGTGGAGGCGCGGCCGGAAGTGAGATAACGTTTTCCCAAGCGGTGCTGCGGCTCGCGGCATCCGCTCGGCCAACCACCGGTAAACGATTTCTCGAAACGGGCGCCGCCGCCCGAGGCACGACCCGACACGAACGCGAAGGACGAGATGGCAACCCAGGAACGCTACGGACTCATCGGCACCGGATCGCGCGCCGGCATGTACGTGAACGCGCTGACCGGCAC
The DNA here is from genome assembly GCF_030296695.1 of Agromyces mangrovi. Taxonomy (NCBI): domain Bacteria; kingdom Bacillati; phylum Actinomycetota; class Actinomycetes; order Micrococcales; family Microbacteriaceae; genus Agromyces; species Agromyces mangrovi (ex Wang et al. 2018). The sequence continues at coordinate 2,646,401 of NZ_AP027737.1, forward strand.
GCAGTTCGGCGTCGAGCCGCTCGACGACGTCGCCACGCTGGTCGCCTGGTGCGACGTGAACCCGGGCCGCCTCGACGTGTACGAGCGCGAGGTCGTGGCATCCGGCCACCCGGCCCCGAAGCGCTACGCCGCGGACGACATCGAGCGGATGGTGCGCGACGAGCAGCTCGACCGCGTCGTGATCACCACCCCCGACTTCACCCACGCCGAGTTCGTGACCCGAGTGCTGCGGGCCGGCGCCGACGTCGTGGTCGAGAAGCCGCTGACCATCGACGCCGAGGGCGTGCGTGCGATCGGCGAGGCGATCGCCGAGACCGGCCGAGAGGTCATCACGACGTTCAACTACCGCTACAGCCCGCGCAACTCGGCGCTGCGCCGCCTCATCGGCGACGGCGCCATCGGCGAGGTGACGAGCGTGCACTTCGAGTGGGCGCTCGACACGGTGCACGGCGCCGATTACTTCCGTCGCTGGCACCGCTACAAGCGGAACTCCGGCGGGCTCCTCATCCACAAGGCCTCGCACCACTTCGACCTCGTCAACTGGTGGATCGGCGCCGCCCCCGTGCGTGTCTTCGCGAGCGGCGGCCTGCGCTTCTACGGCGCCGACAACGCCCGGGCCCGCGGGCTCGGCGAGCGCCCCGAGCGCGGCACCGGCACGACCGGCGACCCGTTCGCCCTCGACCTGTCGCTCGACGCGCGCATGAAGGAGCTCTACCTCGACAACGAGGGGCACGACGGCTACCTGCGCGACCGCGACGTGTTCGACGAGGGCATCACGATCGAGGACAACCTCTCGGTACTGGTCGACTACGACTCGGGCGCGACGATGAGCTACTCGCTGAACGCCCACAGTCCGTGGGAGGGCTACCGCGTGACGGTCAACGGCACCGAGGGTCGCGCCGAGCTCGAGGTCGTCGAGCGCGGCGCCGTGCTCGTCGGCGAGGACGGCCGGGTCGTCGTGGACCCCAGCATGCACCCCGGATACTCGCCGGAGGACGAGGTGCGTCCCGACTCCGAGCGCCTGGTGCTGCAGCGGCACTGGGAGGGCGCGCAGGTCGTGCCGATCCCCGAGGGCATCGGCGGGCACGGCGGCGGCGACGCGTTCCTGCTCGAGCACCTCTTCCACCGGGTGCAGTCGGATGCCCCGCTGGGCCGCATCGCGCGCTACGCCGACGGCGTGCGCGCGGTCAGCGTCGGCATCGCGGGCAACCGCTCGCTCGAGACGGGCCTGCCGGTGCGCATCGCCGACCTGGAGCTCGGCGCGGGCTGAGCCTGCTCCCCGGTGGGCAGGGCGAGCGGATGCCCCTGAGCCGGCGCCCGGGCCTACCCGCCGGAGCCCGCGACCAGCGCGATCGCGCCGCCCACGAAGACGACGATCGCGACGAGCGCGATGCCCGCGAGCGGCACCCAGAAGGCGCGCTTGCGCAGCACGAGCAGGGTGACGGTCACGGCGAGTCCGAGCACGCCCACGACGATGGGGCCCCAGATGGCGACGTTCAGGCCGACGTCGAACAGCGCGCATGATCCGTTGACGCAGCTCGGCGCACCGAGCGCGAACAGCGACCCGATGAACACGCCCGTGATCGCGACGCCGATGAGCAGCAGCACGAGCACGATCGACAGCACGAGGTCCCAGACCCGCACGGGGCGCACGCGCTTCGTGCGCCCGTCGGGTGCGACCTCGGCGGCGGCGTCGGCGGGCGCGTTCGCCTCGGCGCTCCGCGCGTCGAGGGTGCGCGAGTCGGCGTCCGTCGAGCCGGTGTCCGTCGATCCGGTGCCGCGGGAGCCGGCGTCGCTCGAGCGGGACGTCGCCGGGCTCGTCGCGCTCGACTCGGTCGGCCGGGCGCCGTCGCCGGTCTCGTCGTCCCGTCGGGATGGGGTGCCGTCGCTCACTCGCTGCTCCGTTCCGGCGCCGCACCGGCGCCACGGGTCTTCATCCTGCCGCCCCGCGACGCGCCGGGTCAACGCCCTTGCGCCGCGCGCCGATCGGTGATCGGGCTCGCCGGGAGCCGGCGCCGGCGGTCGTGATCGGGCGGCCGGAGGCATCCGCTCGCCCGCGCACTCACCCCTCGATCGTGGCCGCGCCCCTCGGGTAGGCGAGCAGCAGCGCGCCCGAGACGATCCAGCTGGCGCCGACCCCCGCGACGAGCCAGCCGGCACCGAGCGACACGGCGGCCACGCCGGCGACGCCGGCGCCCGCGGCCGCGGCGGCCGCGCGCAGCCCGCCGCCGACCGTGAACACCTGGGCGCGCACCGCGCGGGGGCTCTGCAGGGTGCGCAGGCGCAGCATCGCGGCCGTCGAGGCTGCGGTGAACACGCCGGAGAGGCCGATCATGACGATGGTCCACCAGGCGCCGACGTCCACGATCGCGATGATGGTGAGCACGCCGGTGGCGGCGAACCCGGTGCCCATCGAGAACTCGGGGGAGCGGGTGTCGGGGCGCCACGAGATCCAGAGCGAACCGACCAGTGCGCCGACCGCGAAGGCCGAGACGATCACGGCGCCGCCGTCGGGGTCGTTCGCCCGCTCGATCGACAGCGCCACCACGGCGATCGCGAGCGCGCCGCCGCCGAACTGGCTGAGCGTGCCCGAGGCGGTGACGACGGCGAGCGGGCGGTGCCGGGCGATCCAGGTGAGCCCGTCGCGCATCGCGCGCCACGGCGAGCCGGTCGACGCGTTGCGGGGGCGCAGGTGCGTCGCGAGCGCGAAGCCGGCGCCGAGCGCGGCGGAGCCGGCGACCACGAGCATCGCGATGCGGGCCGAGCCGAGGGCCGCGGTGGCGGCGACGGTGCCCGGGCCGATCACGGCGCCGATGTTGTACGACAGCGCGTCGAGGGCGAAGGCGCGTCGCTCGTGGGGGATCTCGTCGGTCACGAAGCTCGACAGCCCGCCCATGGTGAACGGCGAGACGGTGCCCGCGACGATCAGCGCGGTCGCGACGAGCCAGATCGGCGCGTCGCCGAGGAACGCGGCGATGCCGTACGCGATCGCCGCGAGGAAGCCGGCCGCCGCGACGAGCCGGCGCGGGTGCGCCGAGCGGTCGAGCGCGACGCCCGCGAGCGGCGCGGCGAGGATGCTCGGTGCCAGCGAGGCGGCCACGAGCGCGCCGCCCAGGGCCACGTCGCCGAGCTGCTCGACGGCGAGGATCGGCACGCCCACGCCGACGCCGCCGATCGCCAGGCGAAGCGGCGTCGCGGTGGCGAGGTAGGTGCCCGCGCTCATTCGGTGCTCACGAGGCGTGGAGCCTACCCGCCCGCGGGCGCCGATGCACACCCGGGGTCACGGCAGCGTCAGCACCCCGTCGACGCGGCGCGGGATGCCGAGCGGGTTGTCGTCGCGGAGGGCGGCGGGCAGCGCGGCATCCGGCGCCGACTGGTAGGCGACTGGACGCAGGAAGCGCCGCACCGCCGTCGCGCCGACCGACGTGTGGATCGACGTGGTCGACGGCCACGGCCCGCCGTGCTGCTGCGACCAGTTGACCGCGACACCCGTCGGCCAGCCCGCGAACAGCACGCGGCCCGCGATGTCGGCGAGCACGTCGACGATCGCCGCGACGTCCTCGTCGGGCTCCGCGTGCACGGTCGCGGTGAGGCTGCCGCCCACGGCGCGGATGGCGGTGAGCGCCTCGTCGACCGACCCGTAGCGCACGACGAGCGTGGTCGGTCCGAAGCACTCGGCGAGCAGGCCCTCGGGGTCGGCGAGCACCGCGGCGGACGTGGTCTCGAGCACGACCGCGCTGCCCGTGCCGACGGACTGCTCGGGCGTGCCCGACACGACCGTGACGTCGTCGCGCCCGGCGAGCGTGCCGAGTCCGTCGGCGAACGCCCCCGCGATCGAGTCGGTGAGCATGGGCACCTCTGCCGCCTCGCCGACGGCGGCGGCGACGCGGGCCGCGAAGTCGGACCCGTCGGGCACGAACACCACGCCGGGCTTCGTGCAGAACTGCCCGGCGCCGAGCGTGAACGAGCCCGCGAGCCCGGTCGCCAGCTCGTCGGCGCGCGCGAAGAGGGCAGCCTGCGTCACGAGCACGGGGTTGATCGCGCTGAGCTCGCCGTAGATCGGGATGGGATCGGGGCGACCGACCGCGAGGTCGAACAGCGCGCGGCCGCCGTGCAGCGACCCGGTGAAGCCGACGGCGCGGATCGACGGCTCCTGCACGAGCGCGACGCCCGCAGCGCGACCCTCGACGAGCGCGAACACGCCGTCGGGCGCACCGGCGGCCCGCAGGGCGTCACCGACCAGTTCAGCGGTACGACGCGAGAGCCGCGGGTGCGCCGAGTGCCCCTTCACGATCACGGGGCAGCCGACCGCGAGCGCCGAGGCGGTGTCGCCGCCCGCGACCGAGAACGCGAACGGGAAGTTCGACGCGCTGAACACCGCGACCGGGCCGAGCGGGCGCAGGAGGCGCCGCAGGTCGGGCGTCGGCGGCGCAGCCTCCGGGTTCGCGTGGTCGATGATCGCCTCGAGGTACGAGCCCTCTTCGACGACCGCGGCGAACATGCGCAATTGGCCCGTGGTGCGGGCGACCTCGCCGGTGAGGCGCGGCACGCCCAGGTGCGACTCCTCGTCGGCGATCGCGACGAGCTCCTCGACGTGCGCGTCGAGTACGTCGGCGACCGCGCGCAGCCACACGGCCCGGTCGGCCGCGGGGGCGTCGGCGGTGCGTGCGAACGCCGCCTGGGCGGCATCCGTCACCTGTCGCAGTTGCTCGGGCGTGGTGTCCATGGGTCCTCCGGTGGTGCGGTCGGGGCGGTCGAAGTGGGTGCGAGGGGCGGCGGATGCCGCGGGGCGGCGTTCAGGCGAACCGCAGCCCGAGCCCGGGCGCGGGGTCGAACGCGAGCCGCGCGCCGTCGACGCTGACGGGCGCGGGGTCTGCGAGCACGCCGAGGGCGGTGAAGGTGGCGTCCTCCACGTCTTCGACGAGCGTCGGGCGGGGGAGCGTGAGGGCGAGCTGGCCGGAGAGCTCGAACAGCAGGTGCGGGGCGACCTGCACGCCGTACTCGTCCGCGAGCGCGGCGATCTCGCGGAACGGCGTGACGCCGCCGACGCGCACGATGTTCGGCTGGGCGACGTCGACGACGCCGGCGTCGAGGAACTCGGCGAAGCGGTAGCGGGTGTGCACGTTCTCGCCGAGGGCGATCGGCACGTCGGTGCGGCGGCGCAGCTCCGCGTGGGCGGGCAGGTCGTCGGCGCGCAGCGGCTCCTCGATCCACGCCGGGCCGAACGTTGCGAACGCCTCCAGCGCGGTGGTGGCCTGATCGAGGCTCCAGCGCTGGTTGGCGTCGATCATGAGGCGCCGGCCGGGGCCGAGCACGTCGCGCAGCGCGGCCAGCCGCTCGACGTCGCGCGCGAGGTCGGGGCTGCCGACCTTGACCTTCACGGCGTCGTAGCCGACCGCGACCCAGCGCTCGGCCTGCGCGACGAGCTCGTCGAGCGGGTAGTGCAGGTTCACGCCGCTGCCGTACACCTCGGCCGTCTCCTGCGTGCGGCCGACGAGGCCGACGACGCTCGCGTCGGCCCGGCGACCCGCGAGGTCCCACAGCGCGAGGTCGAGGCCAGCCATCGCGATGGTCGTGACCCCGCCGCCGCCGGCCTCGTGCAGGTGGCGCCAGAGTTCGGGCCACAGCCCCGTGGCATCCGCGGCCCGCCCCACCGCGAACGAGGCGATGTCGTGGTCGAGCATGGCCTGCACGGATGCCGCGCCGATCGTGGGCGTCCACGAGAAGCCGTACCCGGTGGCGCCGTCGCTGTCGGTGACGACCGTCTCGATGACGCTCAGCTCGGTGACGTCGGGCCCCCACGGGCGCGACAGCGGCACGCGGACCAGCCGCGTGGCGAGCGACGCGATAGTGGCGGTCACGCCGAGGCCAGCTCCGCCACCAGCGCGCGGCCGCGGTCGAGGATCGCGCCCAGGCGCGCCTCCTGCTCGGAGGTCGGGTCGACGAGCGGTGGGCGCACCGAGCCGACCTCCATGCCCTGCAGGCGGAGGCCGGCCTTGATCAGCGAGACGCCGAAGCCGGGAGTCTCGTCGCGCAGGTTCACGAGCGGCACGTAGAACTCGCGCAGCAGGTGCAGGCGGGTGGCCTCGTCGCCGTCGGTGTAGGCGCGGTAGTGCGCCGCCGCGAGCTCGGGGATCATCGCGAACGCGGCCGACGAGTACAGCGGCACGCCGATGCCGCGGAACGCGGCCTGGCTGAGCTCGGCGGTGAGCAGGCCGTTGAAGAAGTGCAGCTCGCGGCCCGACTCGCCCGCGGCGAGCACGATCTCCTGGGTGAGGCCGATGTCGCCCGTGCCGTCCTTGAAGCCCGCGATCTTCGGGTTCGCGGCGAGCCGGCGCATCGCGTCGGCCGTGAAGCGCGCCGTCGCGCGGTGGTAGACGATGACCGGGAGCGGGCTGGCTGCGGCGACCTGCTCGACCCACGCGACCAGGCCGTTCGTCGTGCCGCCGACCAGGTACGGCGGCAGCAGCAGGATGCCGTCGGCACCCGCATCCGCCGCATTGCGTGCCTGCTCGATCGCCTGCCCGAGTGCGCCGCCCGCGCCCGCGATCACCGGGACGCGTCCGTTCACGACCTCGACGGCCGTGCGCACGACCTGGTCGACCTCGCCCGTCGAGAGCGCGTGGAACTCGCCCGTGCCGCACGCCGGGAACACGCCGCCGGGGCCGTGCTCGAGGCGCGAGCCGACGTGCTCGGCGAGCAGGTCGAGGTCGGGCGCGCCGCCTGCGCCGAACGGGGTGACGGGGAAGAAGAGGACGCCGTCGAAGGCGAGGGGCGAGGTCACGGTGCTCCTGTGGTCGTGGGGGTGGGGCGGGCGGATGCCTCGGGGCCGGCGGGCACCTCGGCGGCGAGCTCGTCGCGCCAGCGGCGCTTCGGGGTCCAGCCGAGCAGCGACTCGGCCTTCGCGACCGAGAAGACCGGGGCGTCACCGGTGAGCGCGTCGCCCGCCTCGCCGAGCGCGGGCAGGTACTCGCGCCAGAGCTCGGCGACGGGGCGGGTGGCCATGGCGTCGGCGGCGCCGACGAAGAACGTCTCGCCCTGGGGGAGCTCGGGGGCGGCGTGCAGCCAGGTGTCGACGAAGCCCGCGGCATCCCGCGCGTCGACGTAGTTGAAGAGGCTGACCGCCGCGAGCGCCGGGTCGGCGAGGCGCTCCGCGACCGTGTGGCCCTGCTGGGTCAGGGCGCCCTGCCACTCCTCGGGGGAGATGACGTAGCAGGGGCGGAACGCGCCGAAGACCGGCCCGTCGGTGCCGGCCGCGCGGCCGAACATCGCGACCTCCTGCTCGATGACGACCTTCGAGAGCGCGTACGCGTTCCACGGGGAGACCGGGTGCGCCTCGTCGAGCGGGGCGTACCGCGCGCGCCACGACGGGATGCCGTAGCCGAGGATCGTGGGGCTCGAGGCGGCGAGCACGCGGGTGGCGCCGTGTGCTGAGGCTGCCGCGAGCACCCCGTAGCCGAGCGTGGTGTTCGTGACGATGATGTCGCGCTCGGGGGCGCTGAACGGCACCGCGATGCCGGCGAGGTGCACGAGCGCGTCGGGCCGCAACTCGGCGAAGAGCGCATCGGTCGCGGCCTGGTCGGCGAGGTCGACGAGGTGCTCGGATGCCGCGGGCTCGGGCGTCGGCACGCGATCGACCGCCGCGACCTCGTGGCCGGCGTCGGTGAGCCCGCGCACGACGCTGCGGCCCAGTCGCCCGGCGGATCCCGTCACGACGACGCGCATCGAACCTCCACGGTTGAGAAATCGTTTTCTCGTGGGAGTCTAGGAGATTCCGGGGTTCTCGACAACTCGCGGGCTATGATCGGGGAAACGATTTCTCGGAGGTGCCATGAGCGAGCGCACGCGGCAGGTCACCATCGTCGACGTCGCCAGGCACGCGGGCGTGTCCCAGGCCTCGGTCTCGCGGGTGCTCAACGGCAAGGCCAACGTCGACCCGACGATCGCGAGCGCCGTGCACGCGGCCGTGGCCGAGCTCGGCTACGAACCCAGCCTCGCAGCCCGCAGCCTCGTGCAGGGCCGCAACCACACGATCGGCATGATCGTGCCCGACCTCGAGAACCCGCTGTTCCAGGGCATCCTCAAGGGGCTGACCCTGGCCGCCGACGCCGACGGGTACCGCGTGCTGGTCGCCGACACCGACGAGCGCGCCGAGTCCGAGGAGGCGGTCGCGCTCGAGGCGCGTCGCCGCTGCGACGCGCTCGTGCTCTGCGCGCCGCGCATGCCCGAGGCGAAGCTGCGCCAGCTCGTCGCGCGCGTCGCCCCCGTGGTCGTGGTGAACCGCCCGCTCGACGCGGCTGGCGTGCCATGGGTCGGCGTCGACTACGCCCGCGGCATCCACGACCTCGTCGACCACCTGGTGGCCCTCGGCCACCGCCGCATCGTCTACCTCGCCGGCCCCGCGTCGAGCGTCTCGAACGTCGAACGCGAGCGCGGCCTCGCGGCGGCGCGCGAGACCTTCCCGTCGCTCGAGGTCGAGATCCTCCCCGGCGGCTCGCGCCTCGACGACGGCGCCGACGCGGCCGGTGCCGTGCTCGCGGCCCGCGATCGCGGGGCGACCGCCGTGCTCGGCTTCAACGACCTGGTCGCGCTCGGCCTGCTGCACCGGCTCGCCGAGCTCGGGGTCTCGGTGCCCGGGGAGCTCTCGGTCGCCGGGTTCGACGACTCCCCGTTCGCGCGCTACTCCACGCCGCCGCTCACGAGCATGTCCGTGCCGCGCGGCGAGCTCGGCGCCCAGGTCTGGCAGCGCCTCGCGACGCTCGTCGCCGGCGGACGCTCGGAGCACACGCTGCTCTACCGCCCGCGCCTCGAGGTGCGCGCGAGCACCGGGCCGGTGCGCGCGGGCGCGGGAGTTGATCGCGCGTGAGCCCCGCGACGGACCCGATCGACCCGGCGGCCGCCTCCGTCGGGCCGCCCGATGCGGCCGGTGCACCTGCGGGGCCGCCGGACGTGGCCGGCGCGCCTGCGGGAGCCGGCGACGCCCCGGTCGCGGCCGACCGCGCCGTCAAGCGCCGCCGCTTGCTCGACCTGCTCGACGAGCGGGGCGCCGACCGCCTGTTGCTCACCTCGGCGACCGCCCTGTCGTGGTACCTCGACGGCGCACGGGTGCACGTCTCGCTCGCGGGCGACCCCATCGCGGCCGTCGTCGTTGGGCGCGATGTCGACGAGTGGCTGGTCTTCGCCAACGAGGCCGAGCGGATGCTCGCCGAGGAGCTGCCGCACGACCCCGCCGCGACCCTGACGCGGGTGCCGTGGCACGAGCCGCTCGTGGCCGATTCGCCTGGCGCGCTGCGCGAGGCCGACGTCGCCGCCGAGCTGCGCGCCGCCCGCGCGTCGCTCCTGCCGGGCGAGCTCGCCCGCTACCGCGCACTCTGCCGCGAGGTGGCCGAAGTGCTGACGGATGCTGCGTCCGGCGCCCACCCCGAGCAGACCGAGCGCGACGTCGCCGCGACGCTCGCCGCCGGTCTCGCCGCACGCGGCATAGACCCCCTGGTCACGCTCGTCGCGGGGCGGTCGCGGCTGGCTCACCGGCATCCGCTGCCCACCGCCGCCCCGATCGGCGACCGCGCGATGCTCGTCGTCTGTGGACGCCGCCACGGGCTCATCGCCAACGCGACCCGTTGGCTGCGCTTCGGCGCCGCCCGCCCCGAGGAGGCCGACGCCGAGCGGCGCATCCTCGAGGTCGAGGCGGCCTTCCTCGACGCGACCGTGCCGGGCGCCGCGCTCGGCGACGCGTTCGCCGCCGGCATCGCCGCCTACGGCGCGAACGGCTTCGCCGCCGACGAGTGGCGCAACCACCACCAGGGCGGTGCCGCCGGCTACTCGGGCCGCGACCCCCGCGCCGTGCCCGGCATCGCCGACCTCGTGCAGCCCGGCCAGCCGTTCGCCTGGAACCCCACCGCCCCCGGCGCGAAGGTCGAGGACACCGTGCTCGCAGGCTCCGACGGCGTCGAACCCCTCACCGTTGACCCGCGCTGGCCAACGATGCGCGTCGCGGGCCGCATCCGCCCCGTCGAGCTCGAAGTCGGCACCTAGAGTCTGGTGCTCACGGCTTCGTGCTGACCTGGGCCGACTCGAGTGCGCTGAATGCGGTGCGGAGCAAGGTCGCGGCGTCGACGCTGCTGGTCGCATGCGCCCAGGTGGTGAGTGCGATGTCGAAGCAGCTGAGCGATGCCTGCACGATTGCCTCAGCGCGGAGCACCGCCTCGCTGCCGCCGATCCGTTCCGCGACGAGCGGGGTGAGCAGCCGTGCCCAGGCCAGATGCTTCTCGAGGTTTCGTGCGCGGAGCGCCGGCGTGGTGCCGAGCACGCGCATCGCGCGCTTGCCGCGCACGTCATCGCGGCCCGGCGTGGCGAGCAGCGATTCGTAGGCGACGCGAAGGCCGTTCCACACCGGCTCGCCAGCGGGGCGTTCGGCGAAGCGGTCGCGCACGAACTCGCCCCAGCCCACGGGTTCCGCGATGACCGCGTCTTCCTTCGCGGGGAAGTATCGGTGGAAGCTCCGCGCCGAGATGCCGGCTGCTGCGGCGATCTGCTCGACGGTCACGTGCTCGAACCCGTGCTCGTCGAACAGGTCGACCGCGACCTCGGAGATGCGGGCGCGCACGGCGTCGCGGGCGATCTCCCGCATGCCGCTTCCGGGCTTCGATGCATTCACGCCGCAAGCATACAGCGCCAGGTATGGCAGTCTCTGACAGATGAGGCGTATAGTGTCACAAGTTCATTCACGAAGGGACCCTCATGGAACAGCGCATCCTCGGTCAGCAGGGGCTGACCGTCTCCGCCATCGGCTACGGCTCGATGGGCACCGCGGTCGGGTACGGACCGACCGACGACACCGAGTCGATCACCGCGATCCGCACGGCGCACGACCTCGGCGTCACCCACTTCGACACCGCCGAGATGTACGGCTGGGGCGCCGGTGAGGAACTCCTCGGCCGAGCCCTCGCCCCGATCCGAGACCAGGTGACGATCGCGACGAAGTTCGGATTCACGCCGTCGTTTGCCCCGAACTCGCAGCTCGATCACATCCGTGACGTCGTGGACGGCAGCCTGCAGCGACTCGGCGTGGACCACATCGACGTGCTCTACCAGCACGTGGACGACCCCGCCGTCCCCGTCGAGGAGGTCGTCGGCGTGATGCGCGAGTACGTGCAGGCCGGAAAGGTCAGGTACCTGGGGCTGTCCAACACGACCCCCGAGCATGTGCGCCGCGCGCACGCCGTGCATCCGATCTCGGTCCTGCAGACCGAGTACTCCGTCTTCCAGCGCAGTGCCGAAGCGTTCTTCCCCGTGCTCGAGGAACTCGGCATCGGACTCGTCGCCTACTCGCCGCTGGCGCGTGGCTTCCTCAGCGGTGCGGTGAAGCCCCGCACCGAGTATGGCCCGACCGACTTCCGCCAGCACATCCCGTACTGGGCGCCCGAGCACTTCGACGCCAACGTCGCCATCGTCGGCGAGCTCACCGAACTCGCCGAGTCCAAGGGCGCCACCCTCGCTCAGCTCTCGATCGCCTGGCTCCTCGCTCAGAAGGGCTCCATCGTGCCGATCCCCGGCTCACGCAATCCGAAGCGCGTCGCACAGAACATCGCCGCCGCAGAGCTCGAGCTCACGCCCGCCGACCTCGATCGCATCGCGCAGATCGCACCCGACGGCGGGATCACGGCATAGCCTCACCCGCCGCTCGCAGCCGACATCCCGCATCCGCGCCGTCGGGATCGACGCAGGACACGGCACGCACTGGCATCGGCACCTCCGACTCCGCCGATCGCCCGCCGGAGTCGTGGGCGAACGCACCGATCGCACGCCGACTGACGTCGACCGAGTACGCAAAGTGCGGGAACTCCGCGCGAGTTCCCGCACTTTGCGTACGCCTTGGCAGGAGCCGCGCACGACCGAGTACGCGAACGGCGCGAATTCGTCGCGCGATTCCGCAGCTTGCGTACTCGGTCGCGGAGCGTGGTCAGCCGGCGACGAGCGCGCCGTCGCGGGAGACGGCGACCTGCTCGTCGCGCGGCACGACCTTGACGCGCTCGCGCGCGACCCGGCCCGCGAACGCCTCGCCCAGCGAGCGCTCGTGCGCGTCGAGGGCGAGCCAGCCGGTCCAGGTCGTGAAGCGGATGCCCCTGGCCTCGAGCAGCTCGAGCACCTCGTCACCGTCCGCGGCGGCCACCGTCGGCGCGACGCCCGGTGCGGCGAGCACGCCCGCGCGCGCGTCGGCGACGAGGTGGGTCACCGTCTCGAGCGCGTCGCCCTTCGTGTGGCCGATGAGGCCGACGGGGCCCCGCTTGATCCAGCCGGTCGCGTAGAGGCCGGGAACGGCCGAGCCCGTGGCATCCGTCACCCGCCCCTCGTCGTTCGAGATCACGCGCGCCTCAGAATCGAACGGCACGCCCGGCAGCGGCGAGCTCGCGTACCCGACCGCGCGGTACACGGCCTGCACGGGCACGTCGACGAACTCGCCGGTACCCGCGACCGATCCGTCGCCCACCGGACGGGTGCGCTCGAACCGCACGCCCTCAACGCGCTCGGCGCCCAGCACCTCCACGGGCGCGTGGAAGAAGTGCAGGTGCAGCCGGCGCGACGCGGTCGGCTCGTCGCCCTCGGCGCGGCGCCAGCCGTCGAGCGTGCGGGTCATGATCTTGACCTGGTTGTTGGTGGCGACGAGCTGCGCGGCGTGCGGGTCGCGCTCGGCGCGCGCGAAGTCGTCGTCGTACACGACGATGTCGACATCGGGCACGTGCCCGAGCTCGCGCAGCTCGATCGGCGTGAACTTCACCTGCGACGGTCCGCGGCGGCCGAACACGTGCACGTCGGTGACGGGCGAGGCGAGCAGCCCGGCGTGCACGTTCGCCGGGATGTCCGTCGAGAGCAGGTCGGCCGGATGCTTCGCGAGCACGCGCGCCACGTCGAGCGCCACGTTGCCGTTGCCGATGACCGCGATCTGCCGGGCGTCGAGCGGCCAGTCGCGCGGCACGTCGGGGTGCCCGTCGTACCAGGCGACGAGGTCGGCCGCGCCGTACGACCCGGGCAGGTCGATGCCGGGGATGTCGAGCGGGGCGTCCTGCAGCGCGCCCGTCGCGAAGATCACCGCGTCGTAGCGCTCGCGCAGTTCGTCGACCGTGACGTCGCGTCCCACCTCGACGTTGCCGATGAGGCGGATCGTGCCCTCGTCGAGCATCTCGTGCAGCGAGTTCACGATGCCCTTGATGCGCGGGTGGTCGGGCGCGACGCCGTAGCGGATCAGGCCGTACGGCGCGGGCAGCGACTCGAACAGGTCGATCGCGACCTCGCCGCCGGCCTCGTCGACCTGGCGGCGGAGGATGTTGCCCGCGTAGATGCCGGCGGGACCGGCGCCGACGATCACGACGCGGAGGGAGAGGGTCATGTCAGGTGGCCTTTCGGTGGAGGGAGGTTCGGGGGTTCGGTCGGGGAGGGTTCAGGGGTTCGTTCGGTTCGAAAGCAGGCGACGGATGCCTCGCCGGCACGCCGCGCCGGTCACGACGCGCCGCCCGGAGCCAGTCCGCGCCCGCGCAGCACCCGTCGCTGCACCGGCGCGAGCAGGGCGAGCTCCACGGCGATGCCGATCGCGAGGATGACGAGGATCGCGCCGAGCACGCCCGCGAGGTCCGTCACCTCGCGACTCTGCTGGAGCAGCGCGCCGACGCCGGTGCCGAGCGAGCCGCCGACCGCGATGATCTCCGCGGCGAGCACACCGCGCCACGAGAACGCCCACCCCTGCGAGATGCCGGCGAGGTAGCCGGGCAGCGCGGCCGGGAAGACGATGTCGATCGCCTGCCGGAACCGGCCCGCGCCGAGCACGCGGCCGACCCGACGCAGCTGCGGCGGCACCTGATCGACGCCGGCGACGAGGCCGAGCGCGATCGACGGCACGCCGCCCATCAGCACGACGAACGTGACGAGCGCGTCGCTGAGTCCGAACCAGAGGGTCGCGGCGGGCACCCACGCGACCGACGGCAGCACCATGAGTCCCGAGACGACGGGTCCGACCGCTCGGCGGATCGGTCGCACCTCGGCGAGCAGGAGTCCCAGCGCGGTGCCGACCACGAGCGCGAGCGCGTACCCGACGAAGGCGCGCCCGACGCTCGTGGCGACGGCCGCGGGCAGCGTGCCCGACGCCCAGGCGGCGCCGACCGCGCCCGCGACGGCGGCGGGCGACGGCAGCACGTCGGGGGAGAGGTCGAGCAGCACGACGGCTGCCTGCCACGCGACGACGAGCAGCACGACGAAGACGACGGGCGGCAGTGCGGTGGCGAGCGCCCGTCGCACCGGGCTCCGTCGGGCGGGTGCGCGCGTCTGCAGCCGGTCGAGGCCGGCCTCGAGGCGGCGGTGGTCGTCGGCCGCCGGGGCCTCGACCACCGGAGGCTCCGACGACAGGGGCTGCGGCTGCACGGTCTCAGGCGGCATTGCGGCGGATCTCCCTGCGCAGGTGCTCGGTGATCTCGGTCGCGAGCGCGCCGACCTCGGGCGACTCGATGCGCCGCCCGTGCGTGCGCGCGACGCGCCACTCGCGCACCACGCGGCCCGGCCGGCTGCCGAGCAGCACGACGCGCTCGCCGAGGCGCGCCGCCTCGCGCACGTTGTGCGTGACGAACACGATGGTGCGGCCGGTCGCGCGCCAGACGCGCTCGAGCTCGTCGTGCAGCACGTCCCGGGTGATCGCGTCGAGCGCCGCGAACGGCTCGTCCATGAGCAGCACCGGGCGGTCCTGCGCCAGCGCGCGGGCGAGGGCGACGCGCTGCCGCATGCCGCCCGAGAGTTCGTGCGGGCGCCGCTCCGAGGCATCCGCCAGGTTCACCAGGTCGAGCAGCTCGAGCGCGCGCGTGCGGCGCTCGGCACGGCCCACGCCGCGCAGCTTCAGCGCGAGCTCGACGTTGCGCCGGGCGCTGAGCCACGGCAGCAGCGCGGACTCCTGGAACATCGCGGCGGCGCCATCGGCCGGGATCGACACGGTGCCCGAGGTGGGGGCGTCGAGGCCGGCGAGCAGGCCGAGCAGCGTCGACTTGCCGCAACCGGATGCCCCGAGCAGGCACAGGAACTCGCCGCGCGCCACCTCGAGCGAGACGTCGTCGAGCACGAGCGGGCCGTCGCCGTAACGCTGGGCGACGTGCTCCACGCGGATCGCGACTGGTGCCGGCGACACCTGGCGCGCCGGCGCGCCCCCGTCGAAGCTGGGCGCGAGGCGCACGCCCGCCGCGGTGGCGGGGGTGGACGCGGACGCGGCCTCGGTCGACGGGGTGCCCATGGTCAGCTCCGCACGGTCCCCGCGGCGAGCGTCGCGCCGTCGGCCGGGTGGATGACGAGGAACGAGCCGCCGGCGCGGTGCAGCGCGTACGGCTCGAGCGGCAGCGGTGCGGAGAGCACGAGGCGCGCGCGGCCGATGTCGTTCACGGCCAGCGCGTCGGCGGGCTCGTGGGCGAGCGTGTCGAGGTCGCGCCGGGAGCGGATCTCGGCGACGATCGCCTGCACGGTCGTCGTGCCGTGCTTCACGAGCACGCGGGCCCCCTGCGCGAGCGTGCGCGCGTCGAGCTGGAACAGGTCGGCATCGATCTCGCGACGGCCCTCGGGGAGGGTGCCGGCCTCGGCGAGCAGCGTGCCGCGGGCGAGGTCGACGTCGTCGGCCAGCCGCAGGGCGACCGACTGCGGGGCGGCCGCGGCGTCGGCGGGGGCGCCGGCGACCTCGACGCCGGTGACCGTGGTCTCGATGCCCGACGGGAAGACCTGCACGCGGTCGCCCACGCGCACGGTGCCCGACGCGATGCGGCCGGCCGCGGCGCGGTAGTCGCGGTGGGCCTCGGCGGTCGCGGGGTCGCCGGCGAGGTCGGGCGCGAGGCCGCCCTGCGGGCGCAGCACGAGCTGCACCGGCAGCCGGAACGCCTCTGCGTCGGCCTCGAGCCCGTCGAGCGGCGGCAGCGTCTCGAGCAGCTCGAGCAGCGACGGTCCGTCGTACCAGGGCGTGCGCGACGACCGGTCGACGACGTTGTCGCCGTCGAGCGCCGAGACGGGCAGCACGTGCACGTCGGCCAGCCCGAGTTCGCCCGCGATGCGGCGCACGTCGTCGGCGACGCGGGTGAACGCGCGCTCGTCGAAGCCGAGCAGGTCGATCTTGTTCACCGCGACGACCACGTGCGGCACGCGCAGCAGGGCGACGACCGCGAGGTGCCGCCGCGTCTGCTCGAGCACGCCGTTGCGCGCGTCGACGAGCACGACGACCGCGTCGGCCGTGGTCGCGCCCGTGACCATGTTGCGCGTGTACTGCACGTGCCCGGGGCAGTCGGCGAGGATGAAGCTGCGCTGCCCGGTCGAGAAGTAGCGGTAGGCCACGTCGATCGTGATGCCCTGCTCGCGCTCGGCGCGCAGGCCGTCGGTGAGCAGCGCGAAGTCGAACCCGGTGCCCTGGCCGAAGCCGCGCTCGCGCGAGGTGCGGGCGACCTGCTCGAACTGGTCGGCGAGGATCGCCTTCGAGTCGTGCAGCAGGCGCCCCACGAGGGTGGACTTGCCGTCGTCGACGCTGCCGGCGGTCGCGAAGCGGAAGAGCGAGGTCGCGCCGGCGGCGCGGTCGAGGGCGGGGCCGGCGCTCGCTGGGGCATCCGTCGCGCTCGCGGGGGCGAGCAGCTGCGTGGCATCCGTCATCAGAAGTACCCGTCCTTCTTGCGGTCCTCCATGGCCGCCTCGGAGAGGCGGTCGTCGGCGCGCGTCGCGCCGCGTTCGGTGATGGTCGTCGCGGCGACCTCGCGCACGATCGCGTCGAGGTCCGCGGCATCCGACTCGACGGCCCCCGTGCAGCTCAGGTCGCCGACCGTGCGGTAGCGCACCGTGCGCCGCTCGACGGTCTCGCCCGCGCGGGGCGCCGACACGTCACTCACCGCGAGCCACATGCCGTCGCGCGCATACACCTCGCGCTCGTGCGCGAAGTACAGCGGTGGCAGGGCGATGCGCTCGCGCGCGATGTAGCGCCAGACGTCGAGCTCGGTCCAGTTCGAGATCGGGAAGGCGCGCACGTGCTGCCCGACCGTGTGCCGGCCGTTGTAGAGGCTCCAGAGCTCGGGCCGCTGGTTGCGCGGGTCCCACTGGCCGAACTCGTCGCGCAGCGACAGGATGCGCTCCTTCGCCCGCGCCTTGTCCTCGTCGCGGCGCGCGCCGCCGAAGACCGCGTCGTGTCGCCCGGCGGCGATCGCGTCGAGCAGCGGCAGCGTCTGGAGCGGGTTGCGCGTGCCGTCGGCGCGCTCGGCCAGCCGCCCGTCGTCGAGGTAGTCCTGTACCCGCGCCACCTCGAGGCGCACCCCGAGGCGCGCGGCCGTCTCGTCGCGGAAGCGCAGCACCTCGGGGAAGTTGTGCCCGGTGTCGACGTGCAGCAGCGGGAAGGGCACCGTGCCGGGCCGGAACGCCTTCGCGGCCAGGTGCAGCACCACCACCGAGTCCTTGCCGCCCGAGAACAGCAGCACGGGCCGCTCGAACTCGGCGACCACCTCGCGGATCACGTGGATCGCCTCGGCCTCGAGCGCGTCGAGCGCGTCCAACCCGGCGGGGGCAGCGGATGCCGCGGCATCCGTCGTCGTCAGCGTGTCGGTCATAGGTGCAACCCGCATTCCGTCTTGGCGAGGCCGGCCCAGCGGCCCGACCTCGGATCGTCGCCTTCGGCGACGGGCTTCGTGCACGGCTCGCACCCGATCGACGGGTAGCCGTGCGACATGAGGAGGTTCACGGGCACGGCGTGCGCGCCCGCGTACTCGAGGAGGTCGTCGAAGCTCCACGCCGCGACCGGGTTCACCTTCACGAGTCCGTTGCGCTCGTCGTAGGTCACGAGCGGCGTGCCCGTGCGGGTCGGCGCCTCGTCGCGGCGCACGCCCGTGAACCACACCTCGTAGCCCGCGAGCGCCCGCTGCAGCGGGGCGACCTTGCGTCGCGCGCAGCACAGCGCCGGGTCGCGGGTGAACAGCTCCGCGCCGAACTCGGCGTCCTGCTCGGCGACCGTCTGCTCGGGCAGCACGTCGACGACGCGCACGTCGAGCTGCCGGGCGACCTCGTCGCGCGTGACGCGCGTCTCGGTGAAGTGGTACCCGGTGTCGAGGAACAGCACGTCGACGCCGGGCAGGTGCTGCGAGACGAGGTGGGGGAGCGCGGCGTCGGCCATCGAGCAGGCGACGGCCGCGGCATCCGTCGCGAAGTGCCGGGCGACCCAGGCGACGACCTCGGCGGGGGAGGCTTCGTGGTCCGTCAGGCTGCCGAGCTCGGCGTTCCCTGCCTCGGCGAGGGCGCGCAGCTCGTCGGGCGAGCGGCGGGCGGGCGCGTCGTGGGTCGAGCGCCGGGCGAATGCCCCGGGCGCAACGCCGGCCCCGGAGGCATCCGCTGCCATGGTCGAGACGGTGACGGATGCCTCCGGCGCCACGCCGACTCCACGGGCATCCGCTGCCGTGCTCCCCAGGTTGCGCGCGCTCATCGCAGCGACTCCTCGTCGGCCCGGTGCGCCCACTGCGCGAACGTCTCGTCGGCCGCCTGGTCGCGCTCGTCGAGGAAGCGCGTGACGACCCGCTCGACGTAGTCGGCGATGCCGTCGGCGGCGACCTTGAGGCCGCGCACGGTGCGGCCGAGGCCGGCCTCGTCGCGGTCCTGCGAGGCGAGCCCGCCGCCGAGGTGCACCTGGTAGCCGGGCACCTGCTCGCCGTCGATCGTGACGAGCTGGCCCTTCAGCCCGATGTCGGCCGTCTGGATGCGCGCGCACGAGTTGGGGCAGCCGTTCACGTGCAGGCTGATCGGGTGCGGCAGGTCGAGCTGGTCGAGACGCTCCTCGAGCTCGAGCACGGCGGCGGTCGCGTGGCCCTTGGTCTCGACGATCGCGAGCTTGCAGAACTCGATGCCCGTGCAGGCGATGGTGCCGCGGCGGATCAGGCTCGGGCGTGCCTGGAGCCCGAGCGCGTCGAGGCCGGCGATGAGCGACTCGACTCGGGTCTCGGGGATGTCGAGCACGACGACCTTCTGGTGCGGGGTCGTGCGCAGGCGGCTCGACCCGTGCGCCTCGACGAGCTCGGCGAGCGCCGTGAGCGTCTCGCCCGACACGCGCCCGACGATCGGGGTCGCGCCGACGTAGAACCGGCCGTCCTTCTGGCGGTGCACGCCGACGTGGTCGCCCGTCGTCGTCGGCGTGGGCGCGGCGGGGCCGTCGGGCAGGGCGTGCCCGAGGTACTCGGTCTCGAGCACCTCGCGGAACTTCTCGGTGCCCCACTCGGCGAGCAGGAACTTCAGGCGCGCCTTGTTGCGCAGCCGCCGGTAGCCGTAGTCGCGGAAGATCTGCGCGACCCCGTGCCAGGCGTCGGCCACCTGCTCGGGCGCGACGAACACGCCGAGCCGCTCCGCGAGCCGCGGCGCCGTCGAGAGGCCGCCGCCGACCCACAGGTCGTAGCCGACGCCGAGCGTCGGGTGCTCGACCGCGACGAACGCGACGTCGTTGATTTCGTGGACGACGTCCTGGCTCGGGTGGCCCGTGATCGCCGACTTGAACTTGCGCGGCAGGTTCGTGAGCGACTCGTCGCCGATGAAGCGGCTCGTGATCTCGTCGATCTGCGGGGTCGGGTCGATGAGCTCGTCGGCGGCGATGCCCGCGACGGGCGACCCGAGCACCACGCGCGGCACGTCGCCGCACGCCTCGGTCGTGCCGAGGCCGACCGACTCGAGCCGGCGCCAGATCTCGGGCACGTCCTCGACGCGGATCCAGTGCAGCTGCACGTTCTGCCGGTCGGTGAGGTCGGCGCTGCCGCGCGCGAACTCCGTCGAGATGCCGCCGATCACCCGCAGTTGCTCGGTGGTGAGCTGCCCGCCGTCGATGCGCACGCGCAGCATGAAGTACTCGTCCTCGAGCTCGTGCGGCTCGAGCGTCGCGGTGCGACCGCCGTCGATGCCGGGCTTGCGCTGCGTGTACAGCCCCCACCAGCGGAACCGGCCGTGCAGGTCGGTCGGGTCGATCGACGCGAACCCGTCGCGGGCGTAGGTGGTCTCGATCCGCTCGCGCACCGCGAGCCCGCCGTCGACCTGCTTCCACTCCTCGTTCGCGTTGAGCGGCGCCGTGCCGTCGACCTTCCACTGCCCGTTCGGGCGGCTCGCGGGTCGCGGCGGGCGGGCCTGGCGGGCGGGTCGTTCGGCGGGCGCGGACCCGTCGGCGGGCGCCTCGCGCGAGCTGCGCGGCGTGCGCCCCGCGGCATCCGTCGTCTCGATCGTCACGATCACCCCTCCTCGCTGCGGCCCCCGATCGGGGGTGCGTGCCCGACGGTACGGAAGGTCGAGCGGATGCCGGTAGGGCGCCGCGTCACGCTGGGTCACGTGGGGTCATGCAACGCGTAACACTCGCGTCATCGGGGTGCGTCAGTGGACGTGCGCAGCGCCCGCGGTGTATCGGTCGAGCACGATCGCGACGAGCTCGGCGGGGGCCGGGGCGTCGTGGCGCAGCAGGGGCGCGGCCATGACGTCGGGTGCGCTCGCGGCCGCGAGGTCCTGGAAGTAGCCGGGCGCGAGCAGGTAGCTCGCGACGGCCACGCGGGCGTCCGGGCCGGCGCCCTCGCGCGCTGCCCGCACCGCCCCGCCCAGCCTCGGCTCGGCGGCCGACAGGAACCCGATCGCGCCCTCGTGCGGTGCGAGACCCGTCGAATGACTGCGCTCTGGCACGCCAGAGCGCAGCTTTCCGTCGGGTCTCGCAACCTGGGGCGCGGCTGCCGCTCGGGCGAGGCGAGCGGCCATGTCGCGACACGCGTCGACGGCGCGGGCGTCGCTCGAACCTGCGGCGGCGAGCACCACGCGGTCGTCGTCGCGGGCACCCGCCTCGGCGAGGCGGCGGCGCAGCACCGGTACGAGGCGGTCGTCGGGACCGAGCGCCTCGGCGACCGCGACCGGCCGGCCGCCCGCGCGCGCGTCGGCCGCCGCGTCGGCGAGGTCGACGTGCACGTGGTATCCCGCCGAGAGCAGCAGCGGCACGAGCACCGCGGGTGTCTCGTCGGGCAGCGTCGCGAGCGAGGTGGGCACGTCGGGCTGCTCGACGTCGACGTGGCAGAGGCGCAGCTCGGGGGCATCCGACCCCCACCGCTCGCCCGCCGCAGCGGCGACCGCGTCGAACAGCGCCCGCACCGCGGTGCGCCCCTCAATCGACGACGTGCCGTGCGACACGGCGACGAGCGCGGGCGGGCGTGACTTCACGCGCCCATGCTCGCACCCCGCGCGCGCGGACCCTCGGATGTCTCCCCGCGTGACGCCCGCGCCCGCCGCCCGCACTCCCGCACGACCGAGTACGCAGAGTGCGGAAACTCCGCGTGAGTTTCCGCACTCTGCGTACTCCGTCGCAGCCCCAGCGCTCGGCGGGGTACGCAAATGGCGGGAATCCGCGGCGCGTTCCCGCAGTTTGCGTACTCGGTGGGCGCGATCAGTCGTCGGAGAGGGCGGCGCCCGCGGCGCCCAGCTCCTCGCACTCCGCGAGGTCGCCCTCGAAGAACCAGATGGCGAACTCGTCGGCGGGTTGCACGAGCCTGGAGGCGCCCAGCGCCTCGACGCGCACCGCGACCGGGTTCCACCCCTGCGACCCGCACTCGACCATCTCGGCACCGCCGTCGTAGCGGATGGCCGCGGTGTACGCCTGGGACATGCCGGCGGGCACCACGAGCCCGCCGAGGATCTCGAAGCCCGCGTCGAACGTCTCGTCGGCCTGCGAGAGTGGCTCGGGCCCGTTCGGGTTCACGTGGTCGACGCGGAGACCGAGCAGGTTGCCGCTGCCCATGCCCTCGAGCCACACCTCGCGCACGGTCACGTCGACCCAGCCGCCGTTCACGACCTGCACCCGGAGCTCGCAGCTCATGCCCGGCGTGAGCTCGGCCATCGGCTGCAGGAACTCCTCGTTCCACGGGTCCGACGTCAGGTGCACCGCGCTGCCGTCGCACCGCAGCGGCTCGGCGTCGTACACGACGCGCACTCCGCCGAGCGCGCTTGCGCCGAGGGCGGCCCAGGCGGCCCAGCCCGCGAGGGCGACGACGGCGATCGCGGCGACGATCCAGCCGGCGACCGCTCCGGCCCGTCGGCGCGGCGGAGCAGGCGGAGCGGCGTCGGCGCCGCCCGGTTGCGCCTCGTGCGCCGGCGCGCCGATCATGGTCATGCGCTCATCATGGCAGCGGCCCCTCCGCTCGGCGGGCATTGCGCACAGGGCGGAGACGTGTACGCTGGATAGCGCTTTCCCACACGAGCGGCGCGAACCAGGCGCAGGATCGACGACGAACCGAGGAGCCCGATGCCCGACCTCCGCATCGACCAGTCCGACGACCGCCTCACGATCACCGACCCGGGCGCCGACGACGGCGGCGTCACCCTCGCGGAGTACGTCTTCCGCCCAACGCACCCGACCTACGAGTCGCCGCGTCCGTACCTCAGCCCGATTCGCACGCGCGCCGGGCGCACCGTGTCGCTCTACCGCCCGCACGACCACGTCTGGCACAAGGGCATCGCCTGGTCGCTCCCCGTCGTCGGCGACGAGAACTTCTGGGGCGGCCCCACCTTCGTGCGCGGCGAGGGCTACGTGCAGCTGCCCAACAACGGCACGCAGCGCCACGACGGCTTCGAGCGAGCGGATGCCTCCGGCAGCAGCCCGCGCGCCGTCGAACGCCTGACCTGGGTGACCGAGGCGGGCGAGGCGATCTTCGACGAGGAGCGCACGCTCGCCGCATCCGTCATCGCCGACGACGCCTGGCTGCTCGGCTTCGCGACCCGCCTGACGAACCGCACCGACCGCGCGATCCCGATCGGTTCGCCCACCACGAGAGGGCGCGAGAACGCCGGATACGGCGGCCTGTTCTGGCGCGGACCCCGTTCGTTCACCGGCGGGCAGCTGCTCGCCCCGGGCGTCACCGGCGGTGACGAGCTCCGCGGCACGCGCGCGCCCTGGATGGGCTTCACCGGGAAGCACGACGAGATCGACGCGGCCTCGACCGTCGTGTTCGTCGACGACCCCGGCAACCTCCAGCACCCGACGCAGTGGTTCGCGCGCAGCGAGGAGTTCGCGTGCATCTGCCCGGCGCCGTTCTTCAGCGAGGAGCACGAGATCGCTCCCGACGACGCGATGACGCTGCGCTACGGGGTGGTCGTCGCCGACGGGGCATCCGACCCCGAGCGCGCCGGAGCGCTCGCGTGGGCCGCCGGCGAACGCCTCGACGACCTGCTGGGGCAGCGATGACGACGGATGCCCCGGGCGCACCCCGCCCCGACTTCCCCGGCGGCACGTCGGTCAGCCGGCTCGACGTGTACGACGGCGTCGCGCCCGACGGGCTCGCGGGCGGCACGCCGCACCTGCACACGGTCTCGAGCGAGGCGTACGTGGTCGTCGCCGGCGAGGGTGCGGTGCAGACGATCGACGCGAGCGGGTTCCGCGAGACGCCGCTCGCACCGGGCGACGTGGTCTGGTTCTCGCCGGGCGTGATCCACCGCGCGATCAATCGAGGCGGGCTCTCGGTGCGCGTCGTCATGCAGAACGCCGGGCTGCCCGAGGCGGGCGACGCGGTCATGACCTTCCCCGACGACGTGCTCGCCGACGCCGACGCGTACGCGGCGGCCGCGGCACTGCCCGGGGCGGATGCCCCCGAAGCCGACCGACTCGCCGCCGCGATGCGCCGCCGGGACCTCGCCGTTGCCGGGTTCGCCGCGCTCCGCACACCCGAGGGCGACGTGGATGCCGAGGCGCTGCGGCGCCTGTACGCGCGTGCCGGGGCGCTGGTCGCACCGCGTGCGGCCGCGTGGCGCGCGCTCTGGGAGGCATCCGTCGCCCGCATCGCCGCCGCGACCGACGCGCAACTGGCCGCGCTCGCCGCCGGCGACTCCGCCCACCTCGCCGACGGCCGCGTCGCGACCCGCCCGGCCGAGCCCGCGTTCGGCATGTGCGGGCGCCTGCACCGCTACGAGCCCGGCGACCTCGTCGACCTGAGCGGGCTCGCGCCCACCGACGCACCCGATGACCTCTCCTCCGAAGGGAACCCCGCATGACCACCACCTCGCTCCGCGCCGCGATCGTCGGCACCGGCGCCATCGCCCACGCTCACGCGGAGTCGCTGCGCGAGCTCGGCGTGCCGATCGTCGGCGTCGCCGACCAGGTGCGCGAGGCCGCCGAGGGGTTCGCCGAGCAGTTCGGCGCCGAGGCCGTCTACGAGGACCTCGGGACCATGCTCGCCGAGGCGCGGCCCGACGTGTTGCACGTCTGCACGCCGCCCGTCGTGCATGCCGAGCAGGCGGTCGCGGCGCTCGATGCCGGGGTGCACGTGGTCTGCGAGAAGCCCGCCGCGCTCTCGCTCGCGCAGCTCGACGAGATGACCGCCGCCGCGGAGCGCAACGACCGCCGCCTCGTCGTGGTGTTCCAGCAGCGCACCGGCACCGCGGCCGCGCACGTGCAGTCGCTCCTGTCATCGGGCGCGTTCGGCCGCACGCTCGTGGCGACCTGCCAGACGCTCTGGTACCGCGACCCGGCGTACTTCGCGGTGCCGTGGCGCGGCAAGTGGGCGACCGAGGGCGGCGGGCCGACGCTCGGCCACGGCATCCACCAGATCGACCTGCTCGCCTGGCTGCTCGGCGACTGGACCAGCGTGCGCGGCGACCTCTGGCGCCTCGACCGCGAGACCGAGACCGAGGACGTCTCGACCGCGACCGTCGGCTTCGCGAACGGCGCCGTCGCGCAGGTCATCACGAGCGCGGTGTCACCGCGCGAGACGAGCTCGATCCGCATCGACACCGAGAAGGCGACCATCACGGTCGACCACCTCTACGGGCACGGGCACGACCACTGGCGCATCACGCCCGCGCCGGGCATCGACGAGGCCGAGGTCGCGAGCTGGGTACTGCCGGGCGTGGAGGAGCCGAGCGGGCACCTCCCGCTGCTGCGGGACGCGTACGCCGCGTTCGCCTCGGGCGACGAGCTGCCCGCCACCGCGACCGCCCCGGGCCGCTCGTTCGAGCTCGTCACCGCGATCTACTCGTCCGCCGCGCACGACGGCGCACTCGTCACGCCCGAGTCGCTGCGCGAGGACGCGGCACGCCTGACGAGCCTCGAGAGCCCGGTGACCGAGCGCCGCCCGGGCGCCTGAGCGCGGCCGCAGCACGTGGCCGCCCGCGGCTCAGTTGCCCCAGAATGCCCCCGTGAGCCCCGCGCCCCGGAAGTACGCGCCCACCTCGGCGGGCTCGCGCCGGGTGTACCCGCGCTCGAGGCGTCCCGAGTACCAGTCGGACGCGAGGTTCCAGAGCCGATCGAGGCCGAACACCGAGCCGCGCGCGTTGCCGGTGCGGGCGAGCCAGTCGTCGACGCAGCGCTCGTCGCAGAAGATGCGCTGGTGGCTGCAGGTGTGGATCACGTCGTCCCACACGTGCGCGACCGGCACGAGGAAGTGCGCCACCTGGTCGCCCTCGGGTGGCGCCTCGTCGTCGACCACCCACGCGTGCGCCCGCCCGCACGCCGGGCACGTGGTCGCCACCAGCGACGGCGACGCCCCGGGCACGAGGTTCGGAATGGAGAACGCGTCCCACGCGCATCCGCCCCACCACAGCGTGTCTGCGCTCTTCACCGAGAACCCGAAATCGCGGGTCGCGAACGGATGCGCCAGGGCGATGCGCCCCTCGGCGTCGAGCGCGAGGTGGCGATGCTCGGCCAGCTCTCGGATGCCCTGCCGCACCTCGTCGGGCGTCGCCCCGAGGTCGGCCGCGAGCTCCTCGGCCGTGCCGACGCGCCCCTCCTCGGCGAACGAGTGGTAGATGCGGACGCGGAGCGTCTCGAGATCGATCATGATCGCCTCCCTCTGGTGTTCCTACCACCGACGACCGCTGTCGCGCATCGGGGATCCGCCGGGCCGTCCCGCCTGCGGTGCTCCGGGTTCCCACCCGTGGCGGCGTCCGCAGCGCGAGGGGTGCAGAATACGAACGAGCGCGAATCCCCGACGCGCGAGGAGGTGCGGCCGATGCCGAACGCGGTGATCCTGTCCGGGCACGGACGCTACGACGACCCCTTCCACCCGTTCATCGACACGTCCCAGGCGCTCGCCGACCTGCTCGTCGACGAGGACCTCACGGTCGAGATCGTGCACGACACGGATGCACGGCTGGCGGCCGGTCTCGCCGGCGTCGACCTGCTCGTCGTGCACACCGGCGACCCGTGGCGCTCGCTCGTCGACGCGACCCTGCTGCCAGAGCGCGAGCGCCGCACGCCGGCGCCCGACGTGCTCGCGGCGGAGCGCGCGAACCTCGCCGAGGCGGTCGAGCGCGGCATCGGCCTGCTCGGCATGCACGCGGCATCCGCGTCGCTGCGCGACCTGCCGCAGTGGCACGAACTGCTCGACGGCGAGTGGGACGCCGAGTTCTCGTTCCACCCGCCGCTCGGCACGGCGTCGGTGCAGGTCCACGTCGGTGCGCACCCGGTGGTGGCCGGCCTCGCCGACTTCGAGCTGTACGACGAGAAGTACACCGACCTCGCGATCGGCGAGCACGTGGTGCCGCTGGTCGAGCACACCTACGACGGCGAGCAGCATCCGCTCGTGTGGGCGCGCGAGATCGGCCGCACGCGGCTCGTCTACGACGCGTTCGGCCACGACATGCGCTCATACGACAGCCCCGAGCATGTCACGCTGCTGCGCAACGCCGTGCGCTGGCTGCTCGAGGAGCGCCCGTGAGCCGCCGCATCGTGCTCGCCCCCGACTCGTTCAAGGGCACCGCGTCGGCCGCCGACGCCGCAGCGGCGCTCGCCGCGGGCTGGGCGCGCACCGCCCCCGACGACGAGGTGCTGGCCCGCCCGATGGCCGACGGCGGTGAGGGCACGGTCGACGCGCTCGCTGCCGCCGACCCGGCCGCCGAGCGGATGCCCGTGCGCGTGACCGGGCCCGACGGCCGCCCGGTCGACACGAGCTGGCTGCGCCTCACCGGCGCCGACGGTGAGCGCCTCGGCGTGGTCGAGCTCGCGAGTGCGTCGGGCATCACCCTGCTCGATCCGCTCCAGCCGCTCGACGCGCACACCATCGGCTTCGGGGAAGCGATCGCCGCCGCCCTCGATGCGGGCGTCGACCGCCTACTGCTCGCGATCGGCGGCAGCGCCTCGACCGACGGTGGGCTCGGCGCCCTCACCGCGCTCGGTGCCAGGGCGACGGATGCCTCCGGGCAGCCGGTCGCGCCCGGCAACCGCGGCTTGGGCGACCTCGACGCGATCGAGCTGTCGGGCCTGCGGCCCCTGCCGCCCGGCGGCGCCGTGATCCTGAGCGACGTGACGAACCCGCTGCTCGGGCCTGCGGGCGCGGCAGCCGTGTTCGGCCCGCAGAAGGGCGCCGACGCCGACACCGTCGCGCTGATGGACGCACACCTCGCCCGCTTCGTGCGCGTGCTGCGCCACGGCTTCGAGGCGGCGGATGCCCCGAGGCCGGCGCCCGCCCCCGAGACGCCCGGCGCGGGTGCGGCCGGCGGCGCCGGGTACGGGCTGCTCGCATGGGGCGCGACCGCGGTGAGCGGCGCCGCCGCCGTCGCGGAGGCGATCGGGCTGGCCGCGGCGATCGACCGCGCGGACGTGGTCGTGACCGGCGAAGGCAGGTTCGACGGTCAGTCGGAGGCGGGCAAGGTGCCGTCGGAGGTGCGGGCGACCGCGCTGGCCGCGGGCGTGCCGGTCGCCCTGGTCGCGGGCGCGATCGCCGCGGAGACCGGCGACTTCGTCGCATCCGTCTCGCTCACCGACCTGGCCGGCAGCGGTGACGAGGCCATGGCCCGCACGCTCCACTGGCTCGAGGAGGCGGGCGCGCGGCTCGCCGGCGAGGTCGCCGCGGGCTGAGCACGGGCCCCGAGGCATCCGTCGCCTGAACCGGCCATGACGGGCGCCGATACCTCGACGGGTTTCGGCGCGCGCCGCGGCGGCGCTAGACTGGCGGAACGCATCGAATCGATTCGAGATCGCGGCAGATCCGGTCGATCCGACTCCGGCGGCGCGCACGCGGCCCGCCATTCCTCACCTTCCGCCCCAGACGGTGCCCGACGGCGCGCATCGCTCGTGACCCTTCGAACAGGAACGCAGTGACCGCGACGAGCCCCATCCCCATCGTCATGCCGAGCGATGCGCGCACCCCGCACGCGGGTGACGCGCTGACGCGCCGCCAGCGGCTGACGTACATCTTCGTGCTCGGCGCGCTGACCGCGCTGGGCCCGTTCACGATCGACCTCTACCTGCCGGCGTTCCCGGCGCTCGAGTCCGACCTCGGCGTGACCGCGGCGGCCGTGCAGCTCACGCTCACCGGCACCATGCTCGGCTTCGGGTTCGGCCAGCTCGTCGTCGGCCCGTGGAGCGACAAGATCGGGCGGCGGCTCCCGCTCATCCTCGCGACCGTGCTGCACGTGCTCTCGTGCGTCGGCGCGGCGCTGTCGCCCGACATCTTCTGGCTCGGCGCCTTCCGCCTGCTGATGGGCTTCGGCGCGGCCGCCGGCGCGGTCGTCGCGATGGCGATGGTGCGCGACCTGTTCGGCGGCAAGCCGCTCGTGCGCATGCTCTCGCGTCTCGCGCTCGTGTCGGGTCTCGCGCCCGTGATCGCGCCGGTGATCGGCTCGCAGCTGCTGCTCATCACCGACTGGCGCGGCATCTTCTGGGTGCTCGCCGGCTACGGCGCGGCGGTGCTCGTGGCGGTGCTCGTGCTGCTCGTGGAGACGCTGCCGAAGCAGCGCCGCCACCAGCCGGGCCACTCCACGATGGGGCAGCGTTACAAGGCCCTGTTCACCGACCGCATCTTCATCGGCGTGGCACTCATCGGCGGCATGAACTTCACCGGCCTGTTCGCCTACCTGTCGGCATCGTCGTTCGTATTCCAGGACGTCTACGGCTTCGACGCGCAGCAGTACGGCCTGCTGTTCGCCGCGAACTCGATCGGCGTGGTCGCGGGCGTGCAGACCTCGTCGCGCCTCATGTCGAAGCTCGACGTGGGCCCGCAGTGGATCCTCGCGACGACCACGATCGTGCAGCTCTCGATGGCGATCGCGATCGTCGTGCTCGACCAGGCGGGCGCCGGGCTGTGGGGCGTGATCATCCCGCTCTGGTTCTTCATCGCCGCCTGCGGCTTCAACTTCCCGGCCGTGCAGGTGCTCGCGCTCGCGCACCACGGTTCTGAGGCGGGCACCGCCGCGTCGCTGCTCGGCGCGCTGAACTTCGGGCTCGCGGGCCTCATCTCGCCGCTCATCGGCCTGCTCGGCGTGGGTTCGTCCACCCCGATGGGCGCGGTCATGGGCATCGCGATCGTCGTGGCGATCCTCGTGCTCTGGATCGTGGTGCGCCCACGCACCGTGCCGCCTCTCAGCGACTGACCTCATTCCACGCGATAGCGTGGACCGATGGGGGAGAGCGAGCGAGCGGATGCCGCGGCCGAAGCCGAGGCGCGCAGCGTCGGGCGACGCGTCCCCCTCTTCAGCGGCATCGCCGCCGTGCTGCTCGCGGCCGGGCTCGGCCTGCTGATCGCCGGGCGCTTCGACGGGCTGCCCGTCGAGATCGACGAGGAGTGGGCCGAGGAGATCCTCGAGATCCGCGGCCCAGTCGGCATCTGGCTCGCGACGGCCATGGACTGGCTCGGCGGCGGAATCGTCGGCGTGTTCGTCGTGCCGCTCGTCACGATCGGCCTGCTGCTCCTGCTGCGCCGGCCGTGGGGTGCGGCGTACTTCCTCGCGGCATCCGTCGCCAGCGCCGGCCTGGTGCAGCTGCTCAAGCAGCTCTTCGGCCGCGCCCGCCCCGAGGACATGCTCGTCACGAGCGATTTCGGCTCATTCCCGTCGGGGCATGTGGCGAACGCGGCGACGATCGCGGTCACCCTCGGGGTCATCGTGCCGCGGGTCTGGGTGTGGGCGGCGGGTACTGCGTACGTCGTGCTCATGCTGGTCAGCCGTACGTACCTCGGCGTGCACTGGTTCACCGACACGATCGGGGGACTGCTGGTCGGCGCGGGCGTCGCGCTCATCCTGTGGGCGCCGTTCGCACGGCCGCTCGAGCGCGAGCGGCAGGCGTGGCATCCGCCCGGCTCCCGCACGACGACCGCCGCCTGACCGCTCCCGGCCGCCCCGCCGGCGCAGACGCGTACGCTGGGAGGGTGACTTCCGCGCCGCTGACCGAGGGCGAACTCGTCGACATCCGGGCGCAGTTCCCGATCCTCGCCACCGAGGTGCACGGGCATCCGCTCGCCTACCTCGACTCCGCCGCGACCGCGCAGAAGCCGCTGCGCGTGCTCGACGCCGAGCGCGCCTTCTACGCCGAGGCGAACTCCGCGGTGCACCGCGGCGCGCACACGCTCGCCGCCGAGGCCACCGAGCGCTACGAGGAGGCCCGCCGCACCGTCGCCGGCCACCTCGGGGCGAGCGAGCACGAGGTCGTCTTCACGGGCAACGCGACCGAGGGGCTCAACCTGCTCGCGACCGCCATCGGGCACGCGAGCACGGGTCGCGGGGCGGGCGCCGACTACCCGGCGCACGCGCTCGCCGAAGGCGACGAGATCGTCGTCACCGAGCTCGAGCACCACGCCAACCTCATCCCGTGGCAGGAGCTCGCGGCCCGCACCGGCGCGCGCCTGAAGGTCGTGCCCGTCGACGACGACGGGGTGATCGAGGCGGATGCCGCAGCCGACGTGATCACCGACCGCACCCGCATCCTCGCGGTCGCGCACGTCTCGAACGCGACCGGTCGCGTGTCGCCGCTCGACGCGCTCATCGCACCGGCCCGCGCGGTGGGCGCGCTCGTCGTGCTCGACGCCTGCCAGTCCGCGCCCCACCTCGCGCTGCGCCCGGCCGAACTCGGCGTCGACGCGGCCGTGTTCAGTGCGCACAAGGTGTACGGGCCGAACGGCATCGGCGTGCTCTGGGGTCGCCGCGAGCTGCTCGACGCGCTGCCGCCGCACCTCTACGGTGGCTCGGCCATCACGACCGTGACGCTCGAGAAGGCGCACTTCCTGCCCGCGCCCGCGCGGTTCGAACCCGGCACCCCGCGCATCGCACAGGCGATCGGCCTCGCCGAGGCGCTGCGCTTCGTCGACGAGATCGGCCTCGACCGCATCGCGGCGAGCGAGCACGCCCTCGCCGAGCGGCTGCACGACGGGCTCGCCGGCATGCCGGGCATCCGCGTGCTGGGCGGCCCCGGGGCCGACGGCCGCGTCGCGCTGGCGAGCATCGACGTCGACGGCGTGCACGCGCACGACGCCGGCCAGGTGCTCGACGACCTCGGCATCGCGGTGCGCGTCGGCCATCACTGCGCGCAGCCGCTGCACCGACGCCTCGGCCTCACCGCGAGCCTGCGCATCAGCGCGGGCGTGCACACCACCCCCGACGAGATCGACCGGGCGCTCGACGCCGTCTCGGGCATCCGCAGCTTCTTCGGCGTCGCCGGGAGCGCGGCATGAGCGGCCTCGACCAGCTGTACCAGCAGATCATCCTCGACCACTCGAAGCGACCCCACGGCGTGGGGCTCGAGGAAGGCGAGGAGACGAGCCACCAGCTCAACACCACGTGCGGCGACGAGGTCACGCTCGCGCTGCGGCGCGACGACGCCGGCCGGGTCGTCGAGGTCGGCTGGACCGGGCAGGGGTGCTCCATCTCGCAGGCGAGCGCGTCGATGCTGGCCGCGCTGCTCGAGGAGGAGCCGACCGGCATGGCAGACGACGAGCTCACGTCGCTCATCGAGGAGTTCCGCACGGTGCTGCGTTCGCGCGGCACGCTCGAACTCGACGAGGAGCGCTTCGGCGATGCGGCCGCACTGGGCGGCGCGTCGCGCTACGTCGCGCGCGTGAAGTGCGCGATGCTGCCGTGGGTCGCCGCGGAGGACCTCGTGCAGCGGCACGCGGCGCGCGGCTGATCGGAAGGGAACAGCACATGGGGGCCGAGCAACGCAACTGGGCGGGCAACCTCGCGTACGGCGCCGAGCGGGTGGCGACGCCCGGCTCGGTCGACGAACTCGCCGACGAGGTGCGCGCCGCGGCCGACGCGGGCACGGGCATCCGTGCGCTCGGCACCCGTCACTGCTTCAACCGCATCGCCGACACGGACGGCCTGCTCGTGTCGACGGCCGGCCTGCCGGCCGAGGTCGCGATCGACGCCGAACGCCGCGTGGTGCGCACCTCCGGAGGCATCCGCTACGGCGACCTCGGCAGCCAGCTGCAGCACACGGGCTGGGCGCTGCCCAACCTCGCCTCGCTGCCGCACATCTCGGTCGCGGGCGCGATCGCGACCGGCACGCACGGGTCGGGCGACCGCGTCGGCACCCTGTCGAGCGCGGTCGCCGGGCTCGAGCTCGTCACGGCCGCGGGGGAGCGCGTCCTGCTGCGTCGCGGCGACCCCGACTTCGCCGGCGCGGTGGTCGGGATCGGTGCGCTCGGCGTCGTGACGCACGTCGAGCTCGACATCGTGCCGACGTTCGACATCGCGCAGACCGTCTACCAGCGCGTGCCGCTCGACGCGGTGCTCGCCGACCTCGACGCGGTCACCGGCGCCGGCTACAGCGTCTCGATGTTCTTCACCTGGCGCGACCCGGACGCCGTCGACCAGGTGTGGCTGAAGCGGCGGGCGGATGCCTCGGGGCAGGCGCCCGACGAACTGCTCGGCGCGCGCCAGGCGACCGTCAAGGTCGACCCCCTCGGCAACCCCGACGCCGAGCACTGCACCGACCAGCTCGGCGTTCCCGGGGCGTGGCTCGACCGGCTGCCGCACTTCCGCCTGGGGTTCACGCCGTCACGCGGCGAGGAGCTGCAGGCCGAGTTCCTGGTGCCGCGCCGCAACGCGGTGGCGGCCATCGAGGTCGTGCGCACGCACGCCGCGGCCATCGCGCCGCTCCTGTTCGCGAGCGAGGTCCGCACGATGGCGGCCGACGACCTGTGGCTCTCGCCCGCGGCGGGCACCGACGCGGTCGGCATCCACTTCACGTTCCGCCAGGAGCAGCCCGCGGTCGACGCACTCGTGCACGAGCTCGGGGAGGCGCTCGCGCCGTTCGACGCGCGCCCGCACTGGGGCAAGCTCTTCGACGTCGATTCCGCCGCGCCCCGCATGGCCGAGCTCTACCCGCACTGGGGCGACTTCGCCGCGCTGCGCGAGCGCTACGACCCGAGCGGCGCGTTCCGCAACGACTTCCTCGCGCGCCTCGGCCTCTGAGCACTAGCGTCGAGGCATGCCCACCGACGTCATCGACTCCGAGGTGCTGCGCGCCGCGGTCGACGAGGCGGCGGCCGCGTGCGCCGCGTCGGGCGTCGAGGTGCGTCCGGCTGCGGCATCCGACCTCGACGAGGTCATCGGCGTGTTCACCGCGACCTGGGGAGCCGGCCGCAGCCCCGACTGGCCGCACCTGCGCGCGATGCTGGAGGCGGGTGCGACGGTGCTCGTCGCACGTGACGGCGACGGTGCGGTCGGCGCGACCTACGGGTTCGTCGGCTGGTCGGGCGGCATCCACCTGCACTCGCACATGAACGCGGTGCTGCCGCGGGGCCGCGGGCGGGGCATCGGCGTGTCGCTGAAGCTCGTGCAGCGGGCGCTGTGCCTCGAGCACGGCGTCGACGAGATGCGTTGGACGTTCGATCCGCTGATCCGCCGCAACGCCCGGATGAACCTGGTGCGGTTGGGCGCCGAGGTGGTCGAGGTGCTGCCGGACTTCTACGGCGAGCTGCGCGACGCGATCTCGGGCACCGACCACAGCGACCGGCTCGAGGTGCGCTGGCGGCTGGCCGCGCCCCGGGTGCTGCGCGCCCTCGCGCGCGAGCCGCAGCCCGACTGGCGGGGCGACACCGGGTTCGCGCTGGTCGCCGACTACGAGGCGTTGCGAGCGGATGCCCCCGAGCAGGCCGCCCACCACCGCGACGACGCTCGACGGGCCTTCGCCGCCGCCGTCGACGCGGGCCTCCGCCCCGAGCTCGACGCGGCGGGCGACTACGTGTTCACCGACGACGACCCCGACCGGGTATCGAGCCCCGGCGACACCCCGACGGAAGGGCGCTGATGCGCATCGAACAGATCGAACTGCACCGGGTCGCCATGCCGCTCGTGCGCCCCTTCGAGACGTCCTTCGGCACGCAGTCGGCGCGCGACGTGCTGCTCGTGCACGTGCGCAGCGACGTCGGCGACGGCTGGGGGAGTGCGTGGCGGGCGCCGACCCGCTCTACAGCTCGGAGTACGTGGAGGGCGCCGCGCACGTGCTGCGCACCTACCTCGTGCCGGCGCTGCTCGCGCAGGACGCGGTGACGGCCGAGTCGGTCGCCGAGACCCTCGCGTTCGTCGCCGGGCACCGCATGGCGAAGGCCGCGCTCGAGGCGGCCGTGCTCGACGCGCAGCTCCGCGGCGAGGGCATGTCGATGGGCACCTACTTCGGGGCCGAGCGCGAGTGGGTCGACTGCGGCGTCTCGGTGGGCATCGCCGGCTCGATCGACGAGCTGCTCGACGAGGTCGCCGGCTACGTCGAGGAGGGCTACCGGCGCATCAAGCTCAAGGTCAAGCCGGGGTGGGACCTGCTGCCCGTGAACGCCGTGCGGGAGGAGCTCGGCCGCGACCGCCTGCTCCAGGTCGACGCGAACAGCGCGTACCGCGCGCACGACATCCCGCTGCTCGCCGAGCTCGACGCGTTCGGGCTCGTGCTGATCGAGCAGCCGTTCCCCGAGGAGGACATCGCGACGCACGCGGCGCTCGCCGCCGAGATCGAGACGCCGGTCTGCCTCGACGAGTCGATCCTCGACGCCGACGTCGCCCTCGACGCGATCGAGCGCGGCGCGACGAGCATGATCAACATCAAGGCCGGCCGCGTCGGCGGCTACCTCGAGGCCGTGCGGGTGCACGACCTGTGCCGTGCGGTCGACGTGCCGGTCTGGTGCGGCGGCATGCTCGAGACCGGCGTCGGCCGGGCGGCGAACGTGGCGCTCGCGGGCCTGCCGGGGTTCACGCTGCCCGGCGACACGTCGGCGTCGCGCCGCTACTTCGCCGATGACCTCACCGAGCCGTTCGAGCTCGGCACGGGGAGCACCGCGGGCAGCTGCGCGTGCCCGACGGCCCTGGCACGGGCGTGACGGTGCGCGACGAGCTGCTGCGGGCGTGGGCCACGCGCGAGCCCGAGGTGCTCAGGCGGTCGTGAGCATCCCCTCGATGGTGCGCGACAGCAGCGCCGGCACGTCGATCGCATCGCGATCGTAGAGCCACTGCCATTGCAGGCCGTCCCACAGCGCGATCGTCCAGAGCGCCGCGCGCGCCGAGTCGAGGTCCGCCCGGGTGGCGCCGGCGGCCCGCGCGTCGGCGAACTCCGCAGCGAAGCCGGCGCGCGCGGCGTCGAAACGTCGGCGGAAGTAGTCGTGGGCCGGATGCGACGCGGATGACGCCTCGCTCGAGAGCACGGCGTACACCTCGACCAGGCCGGGCTCGCCGGCGTTGCGCCGGGCGCCCTCGACCGCGCCGCGCAGCTGCTCGACGCCGCTCGCATCCGGGTTGGCGCCGTACAGTTCGGCGACGCGACGGTCGCGATGCACGAGCACCGCGGCGAGCAGTTCGTCCTTGCTGGAGAAGTGGTGCAGCAGCGTCGACTTCGCCATGCCGGCGGCGTCTGCGATCTCACGCAGGCTCGCGTCGTGGAACCCGTTCGCGGCGAAGTGTGCGGTCGCGGCCTCGACGAGCGCGGCCCGGCGGGCGCGACCCGTGGCGTAGCCGCTCTCGTCGCCGACGAGGCGTGCGAGCGCCTGGGCGCCGGTCTCGTCGACGCTGCCCGGCGGAACCGGCGTGCTCGAGCCCGTTGCGCCCGTGCGTCGCCAGCCCAGGTAGGCCTCGAGTTCTCCGCCCACGTCGATGCGGGGGTCGTAGAGCGAGATGAGCTGCAGTCCGTCGGAGACGGCGGCCAGGCTCGCCGCGGCGCCGTCGTCGACGTCGAGCCCCTCCCGCGACCGGGCGCGCAGGTCGGCGTACCGATCGCGCATGCGCGCGTGGGCGGGATGCCCGATCGCGGTCGCCTCACCGGCGAGCACCGTGAACAGCTCGACGTAGCCGGGCGTGGCGGCGTTGTGGCGCGCGAGCGCCGGCAGCATCGCCTCGCCGTCGTCCATCCGGCCCGTCTCCTCGAGCCAGCGCTCGTTGTCGGACTCGAGCCGAGCGACGACCGCATCGAGGATGTCGGCGGTGGTGCGGAAGTGCCGCTGCACGCCGGGGTGGGAGAGGTCGGCGGCGCCGGCGATGTCGCGCAGCGAGACCGAACGGAACCCGCGCTCGGCGAACAGGTCGCGCGCCGCGTCGAGGATGCGGTCCCGGGTGACGGCGCTCTTCGCGTAGCGCCGTCGGGTCGGGGTGACGTCGGCTGTCACGATGCCTCCGTCCTCGCCTCGCGGTGTCGGATCGAGCCTATCGAGAAGAAAAGTTACCAGTCGGTCGGGTTTCTGGGTTACGCTCATTCCGCCGGGTCGATGGCGACTCGGGAAAGGACACACCCCCTGATGACAGAGCAGTCTGCTGCGGCACTGGGCCGCGAGCCCGAGTCCGTCCTCGCCGAGGCATCCGCCGACCCGTCCGGTCGGGCCCCCGGTCGCGAGCCGCGTTCCTACGCGCCCACCCTCGCGCTCGCCAACTTCGGCATCTACATCGCACTGCTGACGCCCGTGCTCGTCTCGATGGCGTTCAAGCTGCAGCACATCACGGCCGACGCGACCGAGGCGACGAGCGCCCTCGGGCTGGTGCTCGGCGTCGGCGCCGTCTTCGCCCTGGTCGCCAACCCGCTCGTGGGCCGGCTCTCCGATCGCACCTCGTCCCGGTTCGGCATGCGCCGGCCGTGGATCGTGGGCGGTGCGGCCACCGGGTTCCTCGCGTTCGCGCTCATCGGCGTCGCCGAGTCGGTGTGGATCGTGCTGATCGGGTGGTGCATCGCGCAGGCCGGCATGAACGCGGTGCTCGCCGCCGCGAACGCCACCCTGCCCGACCAGGTTCCGGCAGAGCGTCGCGGCAAGGTGTCCGGCCTGGTGGGCATCACGACGCCGCTCGGCATCCTCGCCGGCAGCTTCCTCGTCAACTTCCTGAACGACGATCTCGCCCGGTTCCTCGTCCCCGCCGCGATCGGCCTGGTGCTCGCCGTGCTGTTCGCCGTCACGCTCCGCGACCGCCGCCTCGCCGCACCGCCGTCGCAGCGGTTCGGCATCCGCGAGTTCCTCGGCTCGTTCGTGTTCGACCCGCGTCGCCACCCCGACTTCGGCTGGACGTGGATCACGAAGTTCCTGGTCATGTTCGGGTACGCCGGCATCGCCACGTTCCTGCCGTTCTACCTGACGGAGCGGTTCGCGCTCGGGGAGCAGGAGGCGATCGGGGTCATCCTCATCGCGAACCTCGCCTCGATGGCCATGATGGCGATCTCGAGCCCGATCGGCGGCATCCTGTCCGACAGGTTCGGCAAGCGTCGGCCGTTCGTCACGGCGGCCGGGCTCATCATGGTGGCAGGGCTCGTGCTCCTCGCATTCGCGCCGAGCGTGCCCGTGCTGATCGTCGCGCAGGCGGTCATCGGCCTCGGGGCGGGCGCGTTCTTCTCCGTCGACCTGGCCCTCGCGACGCAGGTGCTGCCCAACCCCGACGACACCGCCAAGGACCTAGGCGTGCTGAACATCGCCAACGCTCTCCCGCAGTCGATCGCCCCGGCGATCGCGCCGGCGATCATCGCGTTCGGTGCGACCACCGCGCTCGGCGGCTACACCGTCTTCTACCTGTTCGGAGCATTCGTCGCCCTCGCGGGCGCGGTGCTCGTCTACCGCATCAAGGGAGTCAAGTGACATGACCGACACCATCACCGGCCGAACCGCCGATGGAGCGACGGCGTCGCATCTCGACGCTTCGCTGCCCGTCGAGGAGCGCGTCGGGCTGCTCCTGGCGCAGATGACGCTCGAGGAGAAGGCAGGACTGTTCTTCCAGAGCATGATCGCGATGGGGGAGGGTGGCGAGCTCGCCGGCCCGAACCCGGTGTTCGGGCTGCCGTCGACCGAGGAGCTCGTGCTCGACCGCGGGATGACGCACTTCAACCTCCTCGGCGCGGCGCCCGACGGTCGCACCATGGCGGAGTGGCACAATCGCCTCCAGCAGCTCGCGGCCACGAGTCGACTCGGCATCCCGGTGACGATCTCGACCGACCCGCGGCACTCGTTCAGCGACAACCCGGGGGCCGCGATGATGGCCGGCCCGTTCTCGCAGTGGCCGGAGGCGATCGGCCTCGCGGCGATCGGCGACGAGGCGCTCGTCGAGCGGTTCGGCGACATCGCGCGCCAGGAGTACACCGCAGTCGGCATCCGCGTCGCGCTGCATCCGCAGGTCGACCTGGCGACCGAGCCGCGCTGGTCGCGGCAGGTGGCGACGTTCGGTGAGGACGCGGAGCTGTCGGCACGCCTCGGCGCCGCCTACATCCGCGGCTTCCAGGGTGCCGAGCTCGGAGCCCACTCCGTCGCGACCATGGTCAAGCACTTCCCGGGCGGTGGGCCGCAGCGGGACGGCGAGGACCCGCACTTCGCGTACGGGCGCGAGCAGGTGTACCCGGGCGGTCGGTTCGAGCATCACCTCGCGCCGTTCGAAGCCGCGTTCGATGCGGGCGTCAGCCAGGTGATGCCGTACTACGGCATGCCGATCGGCACCGAGTACGAGGAGGTCGGGTTCGGCTTCAACAAGTCGGTCGTCACGGGCCTCCTGCGCGAGCGCTACGGCTTCGACGGCGTCGTCTGCACCGACTGGGGCCTCATCACCGACGGTGAGATCATGGGCCAGCCGTTCCCGGCCCGTGCCTGGGGCGTCGAGCACCTCTCGCCGCGCGAGCGCATGCGGAAGGTGCTCGAGGCCGGCGTCGACCAGTTCGGCGGCGAGGCGTGCCCCGAGCTACTCATCGACCTCGTGCGCTCGGGCGAGGTGACCGAGGAGCGCATCGACGTCTCGGCCCGCCGCCTGCTGCGCGAGAAGTTCCGGCTGGGGCTCTTCGACGCTCCCGACGTCGACGTCGAGGCCGCATCGACGGTGGTCGGCGCGCCGGAGTTCCGCGCCGCCGGCGAGGCGGCGCAGCGCGCGTCGGTGACGGTGCTGGAGAACGGTTCGGATGCCTCGGGCGCGACGCTCCCGCTCCGTCGCGGTCTCCGCCTCTACGTCGAGGGCATCGCGCCGGACGTCGCCGCGGAGTACGGCACGGTGGTCGAGTCGCCGGCCGACGCCGACGTGGCGATCCTGCGACTCCAGGCGCCGTGGGAGCAGCGCGAGACGATGTTCGAGAACTTCTTCCACGCCGGTTCGCTCGACTTCCCGGTCGAGATCGTCGAGCACGCGCGCGCGGTGGCGGCGGCGGTGCCCACGGTCGTCGACGTGTTCCTGGACCGCCCGGCGATCCTCACCCCGTTCGCCGGGGACGTGGCGGCGCTGGTGGCGAACTACGGCGCGAGCGGCCGTGCACTGCTCGACGTCCTCGTCGGCGACGCTCGCCCGCAGGGCTCGTTGCCGTTCGACCTGCCGCGTTCGATGGCGGCCGTGGAGGTGAGCCGCCCCGACGTGCCGTTCGACACCGCCGACCCGCTCTACCGGTTCGGCCACGGACTGCGGTACGCCGAGTGATCGGATGCTCCGCCCGGTCGTGCGGCCGGGCGGAGCCGCCACTCCCGTAGAATCCTGCATTCTGTGCACATTCTCGGGTTCGCTCGCCCCGACCCGCGCTTGACTGGACGCATGGCCTCGAAGACCTCCGTCCCCCGCACCATCGCCCGCGTGCTGCTCGGCGGCACGCTCGTGTTCGCCGGCGCGACGCACCTCACGGTCGCGCGTGAGGAGTTCCGCGCCCAGGTGCCGCCGTGGGCGCCGATGGACGCCGATGGCGTCGTGGTCGCCTCGGGCGTGGC
This sequence comes from Agromyces mangrovi, assembly GCF_030296695.1. Classification (NCBI taxonomy): domain Bacteria; kingdom Bacillati; phylum Actinomycetota; class Actinomycetes; order Micrococcales; family Microbacteriaceae; genus Agromyces; species Agromyces mangrovi (ex Wang et al. 2018). The sequence continues at coordinate 2,686,255 of NZ_AP027737.1, forward strand.
CGAGATCGGGCTCGGTGCTGCGCTCGTCGCGCTGCCGAAGGAGCGGCGCCGCATCGGCTGGGTCGCAGCAGCGTTCTTCACCGCGATCTTCCCCGGCAACATCGCGCAGTACACCGAGCGGCGCGACGGGTTCGGCCTCGATACCGACCGCAAGCGGTTCGTGCGGCTGTTCTTCCAGCCGCTGCTCGTCGCCTGGGCCCTCTGGTCGACGGGCGCGCTGAAGCGCGGCTGACGCGAGCGGTCGTCCGCGACGCGGTCAGCGGGTGCGCTCGCCGGAGAGCAGCGGCTGGCGCGCCTCCTCGTACCCGAGGTGGTTCGGCTCGACGTCGCGCCCCGCGCGCAGCAGGTCGTCGGGGCACCAGCCGGTGATCGCGCCGACCGCGAGCAGGGTCGCGCAGATCGCCGCGGGAATCGCGCACCACGGGCTGTCCCAGACGCTGATCGCGACGGCGCCGACGAACACGGCGCCGAGTGCGCGCACGACACGGTCGACCGGGCGGGCACCGCAGCTCGTCGAGCGCAGCGCGCGCACCAGGCGGCTCACGCCGACGCTTCGCGTGCGGCCCGCTGGGCCTCGACCTCGGCGCGCACCTGGTCCATGTCGAGGGCGCGCACGCCGGCGATGACCTGGTCGAGCTGCGGGGCGCCGAGCGCGCCCGGCTGGGCGAAGACGATGATGCCGTCGCGGAACGCCATGAGCGTCGGGATCGACGTGATGCGGAAGCCGGCCGCCAGTGCCTGCTCGGCCTCGGTGTCGATCTTGCCGAAGACGATGTCGGGGTGCTGTTCCGCGGCGCGCTCGAACACGGGCGCGAAGGCGCGGCACGGGCCGCACCAGGCGGCCCAGAAGTCGAGCAGCACGATCTCGTTGTCGCGGATGGTCGAGGTGAGGTCGGCCGCGGTGATGGTCGTGGTGGGCATGGCGGCTATCCTAGCAGATACCCCTGGGGTATGTTCACGCGAACAGCTCCCGGTCGAGCACGCCCGCCGCGAGCTCGCCGATCGCCGCGACCGACCGCGAGTGCACGAGGTCGTCGTCGATCGCGTACCACGTCGACGACAGGGCGCACCACGCCACGAGCCAGCGCAGCATGCGGCGCGGCGCGAGCCCCGAGGCATCCGTCACCACCTTCAGCGTCGCCTCGAGCCGCCCGCGCGCGAGCGGGATGAGGTGACCCGGATTGCAGAACAGGTTGCAGTAGTCGAACGCGCGGTCGCCGAGCAGCCCCTTGGGGTCGATCGCGAGCCACCCCGACGCACCGAAGTCGAGCACGTTGCCGTGGTGCAGGTCGCCGTGCAGCGCGACGACCTCGACCTGCTCGTCGAGCAGCTCGGCGGCGATGTCGGCGCCACGACGATGGAACGCCCCGAGCACGTCGGACTGCGGCGACAGGTCGCGGAACCACTTCGCGAGCGGCACCAGGTGCTCGCCGGCGACGGGGCGCACGGCATCGGATGCCGCGTGCAGCCGCGCCGCGGTCTCGCACAGCACGCGCGTGGCCGCCTCGTCGCGCCCGGCCTCGACCATCGTCACCAGGTTGCGCCCGCCCGTCGCGCGCACCACGAGCAGCGCGTCGTCCTCCACCCGCAGCACGGGCGCCGCGCCCGCCCCGCCCCACGCCGCGAGCACCGTGCCGCCGCGCCGCTCCTCGTCGCTGCGGCTCACCTTGAGCATCGCCACGACGCCCTCCTCGGTGCGCACGGGCAGCAACCGGCTCGTGCGGGTCTCGAACGGCAGGCCGTCGGCCGCGAGTCGCCAGCGGTCGAGCCACGACTCCAGCACCACGTCGGCGGCGCGCATCGGCGGGCCGACGCGGCCGCGCAGGGTCGTGGCGCCGACCACGGCAGGTCGCTCTGGGGACGCGGAAACCGCCATGCGCCCAGTATCCCGCCGGTTCCGTAGGATCGGGCCGTGACCGCGCCAGGAACCCCGCAGACCGAACGACCCGTGATCCGCCCGTACCGCCCGGCGGACGAGGACGCCGTCTCGGAGGTCTGCGTGCGCACCGCGCTCGCGGGCGACGACGCGCGCGGCGCGTACTCCGACGACGACCTCATGCCCGACGTCTACGCACGCCCCTACCTCGCGTACGCACCCGACCTGGCGTTCGTCGCCGACCTCGAGGGCCGGGTCGTCGGGTACGTGCTCGGCGTCGCCGACACGGCTTCGTTCGTCGACTGGTGGCGGGGCGAGTGGCTGCCCGCCTTCGACGCGCGGCACCCCGAGGCGCGGACGCCCACCGCCGCCGAGCCCGCCTACACCGAGGCGCAGCTCATCGCCGACGGGCGTCGCCCCGAGCGCATGCGCATCGCCGAGCTCGACGCCTACCCGGCCCACCTGCACATCGACCTGCTGCCCGAGGCGCAGGGCCACGGGCTGGGGCGCCGGCTCATCGCCACCCTGCGCGAGGCGCTCACCGCGCGTGGGGTGCCAGGCGTGCACCTGTCGATGGACGCGGCGAACGTCGGTGCGCGGGCGTTCTACGACCGCCTCGGCTTCGTCGAGCTGCCGTCGAGCACGCCGGACGCGCCGCTGCTCGGCATCGCGACCGGGTAGGCAGCCTGGCCGGTTGGGGGCGAACCCGCGCCCGCTCAGTGGCGGCGCGGCCGCTTCTCGAACCAGTACAGCAGCTCGGGGTTCGCCGCCCGCAGGTCGTCGATCGCGACCGGCTCGTCGTGCCGGTGCTCGGGCACCTCGAGCGTCGGTGCGACGCGGTCCATCGCCGCTGCATCCCAGAAGTCGCCCCGCATGCGCACGAGCGCGCGGCCGTCGCGGTCGACGACGAACAGCTGCGGGGTCGTGTCGGGCGTCGCCCCCGCGTAGAGGTCGAGGCGCACGACGTGGTCGATGTCGCGCCGCTGCGCGTGTCGCAGCACCCCGAAGAACCCGCGCTCGGTGATGCCGGTCGAATCGACCCAGATCGCCACGCGGCGGAACATGATCCACACCGCGGCGAGCAGCGCTGCCACGAGCACGGCGCCCACGACCACGGGCACCCAGTCGCCCTCGGGGAGGGCCGTCCAGAGCAGCACGCCGACGACCGGGATGCCGATGCCGGCGATGGGCGTCGTGATGCCGCGGATCACTGCGGATCGCGGCCGGAGGGTCTGCACGCGCACCGGGCGGTGGACCGCCGGCAACTCCGTGTCGAGTGCGCTCGCGGCACCCGCTCGTACCGCCCGCGCGCCCCCGACATCCATGGGTTCGATCCTGCCCCGCGGGCGTGCCGTGCCGCTATCCGCATTAATGGGGACAGGAGCATGCGCGCACGGCGCGCCGGCGTCGTCGGGGCGTCGTCGGGGCCCCGGCCGCCGGGGATCAGACGAGCCGGACGGCCGCCCAGCTCACCGCGGGCAGCGGCAGCACGAGCGTCGAGCCGTCGACGACGGCGCCGTCGATCGGGCGCACGCCGACGCGCTCCGGGTCCTCGAGCGTGTTCGCGGCGTACCGGTCGTCCTCGTGCAGCAGGTGGGTCTCCGCGAGGGCGAGGTCGCGGCCGAACCGGGCGGCGAGCGGGCCGAGGTCGACGCGCAGCTCGGAGGCATCCGTCGTCGAGCGGTTCACGACGAACAGCGAGACGCCCTCGTCGTCGAGGGTCGCCACCGCGTTCACGTTCGCGACCTCGCCGAGCTTCGCGCTCGTGAACGTGCCCGCGTCGACGGGCACGCGCAGCGCGGTGCCGCTCGCGAGGCGCGAGGTGATCGAGAACGGGAAGAACGTGGTCTGCCGCCAGGCCGGGCCGCCGGGCTCGGTCATGATCGGCGCGATCACGTTGACGAGCTGCGCGAGCGATGCCGAGCGCACGCGGTCGGCGTGCTGCAGCAGCGTGATGAGCAGGTCGCCGAAGACGACGGCGTCGAGCGCGTGGTACCGGTCCTCGAGCAGACGCGGGGCGACCGGCCAGCCGCGCTCCTCCGGCTTGTCGTTCTGCCCGCCTTCCTCGTTGTGCAGGTACCAGACGTTCCACTCGTCGAACGAGATCATGATGCGCTTCTCGCTCTGCTTCGACGCGGCGACCGAGTCGGCGATCGCGACGACCGACTCGATGAACTTCGCCATGTCGACGCCCGACGCGAGGAACTCCTGCGCGTCGCCGCCCAGCTCCTGGTAGTACGAGTGGCACGAGATGAAGTCGACGTCGTCGAAGCTGTGCTCGAGCACCGTGCGCTCCCACGACCCGAACGTGGGCATGCTGCGCCCCGACGACCCGCACACGACGAGCTCGATGCCCGGGTCGAGCATGCGCATGGCCTTCGCGGTCTGCGAGGCGAGCTTGCCGTAATCATCGGCGTTCTTGTGGCCGATCTGCCAGGGCCCGTCCATCTCGTTGCCGAGGCACCACATCGTGACGGCGAAGGGCTCCGGATGCCCGTTGGCCGCGCGCTGGTCCGTCCACGCGGTCGTCGCATCGGAATTGGCGTACTCGAGCACGTCGAGCGCCTCCTGCGTGCCGCGCGTGCCGAGGTTGACCGCGAGCATCAGGTCGCTGCCGACCCGGTCGAGCCACTGCTGGAACTCGTGCAGGCCCACCTCGTTCGTCTCCGTCGAGTGCCAGGCGAGGTCGAGCCGGCGCGGCCGCTGGTCGACCGGGCCGATGCCGTCCTCCCAGCGGTAGCCCGAGACGAAATTGCCGCCCGGGTAGCGGATCGTCGAGACGCCGAGCTCCTTGACCAACTCGACGACGTCGGTGCGGAACCCGTCGGCATCGGCGGCGGGGTGCCCCGGCTCGAAGATGCCGTCGTAGATGTGGCGACCCAGGTGCTCGACGAAGCCGCCGAAGATGCGGCGGTCGATGTCGGCGACGACGTGGTAGGGGTCGAGGCGGGCGGTGGCGTCGGTCATCTGCGTTCCTTCGGTGAACCTGGGTGGTCGCGGGTCAGGCGGTGGGTGCGTGGGCGAGCACGGGGGCAGCGGATGCCTCGGGGCCGGCTCCGGCCGCGGGCATCCGTGCGAACAGCACCTCCTGTGCGCCGAGCGTACGCGAGCCGATCGTCGCGCCCGACTCCCAGTCGTCGCCGTCGAGCGTGACCTCGGCTGGCTCGTGGCCGTGGTTGATCACGGTCACGAGATCGCCGCGGCGGGCGACCTCGACGCCTGCGGGCAGGCCCGTGAGCACGGGCTCGACGCCGGACGCCGCGACGACGAGGCCCGCGACCGCGTCGATGCCGGCCGCGTCGGGCACGGTCGCGACGTACCAGGCCTCGCCGGCCGCGTGCCGGTTGCGCGTGAGCGCGGGCCGACCGTCGCCGAACGTCGCGGCCACGTCTGCGGTGGTCGGGTGCACGGTCTCGGCGACGAGCGTGGCGGCTGCTTCGACGCCGGAGATGCGGAGGGGAGCGTCTCGCGCGCGGCATCCGCCTGCCGCCTGCCCTGCGCACCGACGCCGCTGCCGCCGGTCGACGCGCCGCCGAGCGCGCCGAAGTCCTCGAACCGCACGCCGAGCGCCTCGCCCAGTTGCGTGACGAACCCGCCGTCGCGGAACTGGTCGTGCTCGTCGACCACGTCGCTGAACGGGCCCGCGAGCAGCGTGCCGCCGCCCTCGACGAACCGCAGCAGCGCGTCGGCGCCCGCGTCGCGCAGCAGGTACAGCGCTGGTGCGACGACGAGGTCGTACCCGTCGTCGACCTGCTCGGGCGGCACGATGTCGACCATGATGCCGCGGGAGTGGAAGGCGCCGTACCACTCGCGGCACACGGCGAGGTAGTCGACCTCGGTCGGGTGGTCGCGCTCCTCGACGGCCCACCAGTTCTCCCAGTCGAACGCGAGCGCGACCCTGGCGTCACGGCCCGGCGGAGGCAGCTCGGGCAGCGCCGCGAGGCGGGCCCCGAGCTCGGTCACCGCCTGCCACGTCGCCGTGTCGGTGCCGGCGTGGGGGAGCATCGCCGAGTGGAACTTCTCGCTGCCGGCGCGCGACTGCCGCCACTGGAAGAACATGATGCCGTCGGCGCCGCGCGACACCGACTGGGCGGTCTCGGCCATCAGCTGCCCGGGAGCCTTGCCCGGGTTCGAGGGGCGCCAGTTGACCGCATCCGTCGCCTGCTCCCAGAGCAGCCACGGCACGCCCGGCTTCAGCGAGCGGATGAGGTCGCGCTGGAACGCCGAGTCGCGCACGCGCGTCGGGCTCGACGGGTCGGGGTAGCAGTCGTCGGCGATCACGTCCATGTGCGGCGCCCAGGCGGCGTAGTCGGCCGGCTTGAACGGGCCCATGAAGTTGGTCGTGATCGGCTGGGTCGCGCCCGCGGCGAGCAGGATCTCGCGCTCCATCAGGTAGCACTCGAGCAGCATGTCGGAGGTGAAGCGGCGCCAGTCGAGCATCGACGACGGGTTGTGGCTGTAGGGCGCGAGCCGCGGCGGGAAGACCTCGTCGAAGTCGCCGTAGCGCTGCGACCAGAAGCTCGTGCCCCAGGCGTCGTTCAGCGCGTCGACGGTCTCGTACCGGTTGCGCAGCCAGTCGCGGTACGCGTCGCGGGCTGAGTCGGAGAAGTCCATCGGGAGGTGGCAGCCGAACTCGTTCCCGACGTGCCACATGACCACGGCGGGGTGGTCGACGTAGCGCCCGGCGATGCGGCGCACGAGCTCACCGGCGAGGCGCCGGTACGTCGGCGACGACGGGGCGAAGTGCTGGCGGCTGCCCGGCCAGTAGGTCGCACCGCTCTCGTCGGCGGGCAGGGTCTCGGGGTAGCGCGCGCTCACCCACGGCGGCGGCGAGGCGGTGGCCGTGGCGAGATTGACGCGGATGCCCCCGCGTGCAGCTTCTCGATCACGGTGTCGAGCCACGCGAAGTCCCAGACGCCCTCGGCCGGCTGGATGCGTGACCAGGCGAAGATGCCGAGGCTCACGATGTTGACGCCCGCCTCCTGCATGAGGCGCACGTCGTCGTCCCAGACCTCCTCCGGCCACTGGTCGGGGTTGTAGTCGGCGCCGTACAGCACGTCGAGGCTCCTTCGCGGGGTGCGGTGGGTGGTGGTTGGGGCGGATGCGGCTCAGCCGACGCGGTGCCGAGGGCGCTCGGGGATCGCGACGACCGCCAGCGCGGCGCAGCCCAGCGCGGGGATGACGAGCGGCACGAGCGCCCACGTCGCGACGCCGACGAACACGCCGGTCGCGGCCAGGTAGAGCGCGCCGGGCACGTCGTCGGCGAGGCTGCGGGGAGGGCGCGGAGCGCGGCGCGCCATCCGGCCTGCGGCGACCACAGTCCCGCGGTGGCGAGCAGCACGACCGAGAGCGCGAGCAGGCCGACCCAGCCGACCACGGCCATCAGTGCGCCGCCCGGCAGCAGGCCAGAGCTCGCGATGACGATGTCGAGCGCGAGCACGGCAGCGAGCAGTGCGGCCCCGGCGCCGATCGCGAGTCCGCCCGGCAGTGCCATGCGCACGTCGCGGAAGAACAGCCCCAGCGACGAGCCCTCGGCGCCGATGTAGCGGCGCAGGTGGCGGGTGCCGGCCGCGAGCGCGGCGGGCAGGGTCACCACGAGGATGCCCACCAGGGTGACGAGCACCCCCACGAGCAGCACCTCGCCGAGCAGCGCGAACTTCGCGGTCGCGCCGGGGAACCGGGCGACCGTGTGGACGTCGCGCGTCGGCCCGCTGCCGTCGCGCTCACCGCGACGGGCTGCGGCCTCGGCGCGGCGCGCCGCGCGTTCCTCGTTGCGGTCCATCGTCTGCTCCATCGTCAGCCTGCCATGCGCGTCGCGGCGCGTCAGCCCTTGAGGCCCTGGGTGGCGACGCCGTCGACCAGGAAGCGCTGGAAGACCACGAAGAACACGAGGATCGGGATCAGGGCGACGAACGATGCGGTGACGGTTGCGCCGTAGTCCGACGACGAGGTCTGGTCGTTGTAGAGCCGCAGCGCGATCGGGAGGGGGTAGTTCTCGGGGCTGGTGAGGTACAGCAGGGGTCCGAGGAAGTCGTTCCAGGCCCAGATGAAGCTGAAGATCGCGCAGGTGATGAGCGCGGGCTTGATCAGCGGCACGATGATGGCCCAGAAGATGCGGACGTGCCCGGCGCCGTCGATGCGTGCCGCCTCGTCCATGTCGCGCGGCATCTGCCGCATGAACTGCACCAGCAGGAAGACGAAGAACGCCTCGGTGGCGAGGAACTTCGGCAGGATCAGCGGCCAGAACGTGTCGACCATGCCGAGGTTGTTGAACAGCAGGTACTGGGGGATGATCACGACGTGGAACGGCAGCAGCAGCGTGCCGATCATCGCGGCGAACAGGATCGCCAGGCCCTTGAACTGGATGCGCGCGAACGCGTACGCGGCGAGGGCCGACGAGATCACGGTGCCGACGACCGCTGCGGTGGCGAGCACGAGGGAGTTCCAGTAGAACTTCCACATCGGCACGCCGGCGATGCCCTCGAGCACCTTGAGGTAGTTCTCGCCCGTGGGGTTCTCGGGGATCAGGCCCGTGTTCTGCCCGAACTCGGCGTTCGGCTTGAACGTGGCGAAGAACAGCCACACGAGCGGGTACAGCACGAGCGCCGTCAGTGCGATGAGCACGACGAACCAGATGACGGTCTGCCAGGTCTTGCGCTTGACCCTGCGGCGCGGGGTCGTGTCGCGGCCCCGGGCACCGGTGGTGTTCGGGTCGAGCTGGTGCTCGAGCTCCTGGACTGCGGGCTCTCCGAAGCTTGAGGTGCTCATCGGTTGTCTCCCGAGTAGTGGACCCAGCTGCGCTGGGTGCGGAACAGGATGAAGGCGATGATCGCGACGACCACGAGCAGCACCCAGGCGATCGCGGCGGCGTAGCCCATCTGCCCGTCGCTGAAGCCGCGCTTGTAGAGGTACAGGGTGATGAAGTTCGTCATGCCCGCCGGGCCGCCGGAGCCGTTCGAGATGATGTACGCCGACGAGAACACCTGGAAGGCGCCGATCAGGCCGAGCAGCAGGTTGAAGAAGATGACCGGGGAGAGCATCGGGATGGTCACCGCGCGGAACCGCTGCATCGCGTTCGCGCCGTCCATCTCGGCGGCCTCGTAGAGCTCCTTGGGGATCTGCTTGAGGCCGGCGAGGAAGATGACCATGGTGGCGCCGAACTGCCACACGGCGAGGATGATCATCGCCGGGAGCACGAGGTCGGGGTTGCCGACCCAGCCGCCGAGCTCGAGTCCGAAGAAGCTCAGCGTGTTGTCGACGGGGCCGTCGGTGGAGAACAGTGCACGCCACACGATCGCGACCGACACCGACGCGGCGATCAGCGACGGGGCGTAGAACGCGGAGCGGAAGAACCCGGCGCCCTTGTCGCGGTAGTTCAGCAGCAGTGCGGTGGCCAGGGCCGCGGCGAGCATGACCGGGGTGCCGACGAGCACGTAGATCAGGGTGATCTGGGCCGACTGGATGAACTGGGGGTCGTTCGTGAACAGCCGGATGTAGTTGTCGAAGCCGATCCAGCGCGGCGGCTGGAAGATGTTGTACCGGGTGAACGACAGGTACAGCGAGTAGATCATCGGGATGATCGTGAGGCCGAAGAAGCCGATCAGCCAGGGGCTGAGGAACCCGTATCCCGCGAGCGTCTCGCGCCACTGCCGGCGCCGCTGGCCCGGACGCTGGGCGGGGGCTTCGCTGGTGCGGCGCGGCATCAGCCTGCCCTTGGGAAGGCGCCGGCCGGTGACGAGCGCCCTCGTCGATGTGGTGGTCACGTCATTGCTCCCGATACTGCGTGGATGGGGTTCGGTGCCCGGGGGTCCGGATCACGTGGATCCGGACCCCGGAGCGAGTGCGTCAGCCGAGGATGACGTCCATCTCGCCGAAGAACTGGCTCACGGCCTCGTCGACGGTGATGGTGCCGAAGCCCAGCTCGGTGCCGAGCTGGCGGAACTTCTCCTCCAGCGTGCCGTAGCCGTTGATCGGCACGGGCGGGGCGTCGCCGAGGCGGTCGGCGATCGACGCCTCGTAGTCGGCGATCTGCTGGCTCAGCGGGTCGAGCTCGGCGGCCGCGAGGGCGGTCTCCGAGGCCGGCAGGCCGCGGTTGGTGCCGAAGATCTCACCCGACGCCGGGCTGTTGATGAGGAAGTTCACCAGCGTGGCCGACGCCTCGGGGTGGTCGGTGTTCGCGGCGATCGAGTGCAGCATCGACGGCTTGAGGTACAGGTCCTGCGAGCCCTCGACGGTCACGGGGGGAGCGACCAGGCCGAGCTCGGGGTAGCCCTCGCCCAGCTCGGCGAGGTAGCCGCCGCCGAAGTTGTCCCAGGTGAGCTCGCTCACGGTGAGCGCGGCGCCGAAGCCGGAGAGCGGGGCGACCTCCTCGAGGGTCTGCTGGCCGATCACGGTGCCGTCGTCGCGGATGCCCGCGCCCGACTCCCAGAACTCGGCGAGGCGCGCCTCGTCGAAGCCGGCCTCGCCCTCGTCGCTGAACAGGTACGAGCCCTCGGAGCGCAGCTGCACCTCGAAGTTCTGGATGCGACCGGTCCAGTCGGTGCCGCCGTAGACGTCACCGCCGCTGGCGTCGGTGACCTCCGCCATCCAGGAGTTGTAGTCGTCCCAGCTGCCGCCGGCGAACTCGTCGACGCCGACCTCGCCGAGCAGGGTCGGGTTGGTGTACATGCCCCACGCGTTGGTCGAGGTCGGGATGCCGTAGGTCGTGCCGCCGACGACGCCGATCGAGAGGATGTTCTCGGGCAGCGGGTCGGACTCGATGATGCCGCCGATGTACGGGTCGAGGTCGAGCAGCAGCCCGTTCTCGGAGTACTGGCGCAGGTACGAGTAGTCGAACTGCATCACGTCGGGCAGGTTGCCGCCCGCGGCCTCGGTCTGGCGCTTCTCCCAGAACTCCGGGTAGCCGAGGAAGGTCGAGTTCACCGTGATGTTCGGGTACTCGGCCTCGAACGCGTCGATGACCTCGTTGTAGAGCTCGGCGCGAACGTCGTTGCCCCAGAACGCGAGGTCGAGGGTGACCTCCTCGTCGGGGTCGAGTTCGCCCGCCGACTCGGATCCGCCGGCGCAGCCGGCGAGGGCCAGTGCGGCGCCGGTCGCGAGTGCGACTCCGGCGAATGCCCGCTTCTTGCTGAACATCGTTGTCCTCTCCTGAACGTCCTCGTCCGATTGTCCGCCGAGACGTTCGTTGTCCGTTTGGTTGCGGTGTCGCGCCCGGCCCTGGTGCGGATGGGAAAGCGCTTGCCCAGCAATCTAGCGTGCAAAAAAACGTTTCGCAAGGGGCGGCGTGTCGAGATTTGGACGTTTCAATAACGACGAGGTCACGATTCCGGGCTCCTGGCACCCGTCGACTGTGACCGGGCACAGTCTACGTTCGAATGCGGATGCCGCCCGCCCCCGCGGGCGATGGCCGAACGCTGACGCTCGGTCAGCCGCGTGCGCTCGCACGCTGCCGCTCGCCGACTCGGTCGGCCGCGAGCGTCCGCCCGCTACCGCTCGCAGACCAGCCGGTCGCCGACGACGCGCAGTCGTGCGACGTGCACCGTGCTGCGGCGCTGGTGCGCGGCATCCGCTTCGGCGATCTCCGATCCGTCCCACCACGGGTGGGTGAAGTAGTACAGCCGCGCCTCGTCGCCGCGCACGACGACCATGCCGTGCCGCCCGATCTGCATGCCGGCGCTCGCCGGCCCCGACTCGCCGAGGATCACGTCGTCCGGGCCGCCCTGGCGCTGCCACGCAACGGCATCGGGGGAGTGGTGCACGGCCATCCCGCGCCACTCGTCGGTGAGCATCCACCACCGGCCGCCGAGCGCGAACACGTACGGCCCCTCGTGCGCCCGGCCGCCGATGGCGGTGCCGCCGGGCTGCCAGGTCGCAAGGTCGGGGGAGACTGCGACCTTGGTGACCGAGTCGGCGGCCTCGTCCTTGTACCAGAGGCGCCAGAGTCCGTCCGGGCAGTGCGCGACCGCGGCGTCGATCACGAGGTTGCTGTCGAGCGCGAGCGGTGCGCGCCGCTCCCAGTGCACGAGATCGTCGGAGACGTACTCGACGATGCGCCGCGCGTGCCCCGCCCACTCGGTCGGCACGCCCCCGATCTCGGTGAGGTACATGCGCCAGCGCGCGCCGTCGTGGATGACGTCGGGTGCCCAGTGGGTCTCGGTGACGACTTCGGGCGGGGCGCCCTCGCGCAGTTCGAGGCCGCCGCGGGTCGACTCGAGCGTGCCCCGGTACTCCCAGTGCCGGCCGTCGTCGCTCGTCGCGACCCCGATGCGGCTGCCGTGCACCCACGCGACGCCGGGGCCCGGGTCGGGGTGGTTCGCGCGGCGCTGCGTGTAGTGCATCCACCATGTGCCCGCCGCGTCGACCACCACGGTCGGGTCGGTCGCCCCGTCGTACACCGGGTCGCGGTAGATCTCGCCGGGTGCGGCGGCGTCGGGCTCGATCATGGTGCCTCCGGTGGCTCAGCCGGCGACGGTCGAGGCGCGCACAATGAGCTCGGGCTGGTAGACGACGTGGCGCTCGATGTCGTCGGCATCGCCGGCGATCAGCGCCTGCAGCAGCTCGGCGGCCGTGCGGCCCATGTCGCGCGCGGGCTGGCGGATCGACGTGAGCGGCACCGTCGCGATCGCGGCGAACTCGATGTCGTCGTAGCCGACCACGGCGATGTCCTCGGGCACGCGCACGCCCTTCGAGATGAGCCCGTGCAGCAGTCCGATCGCGAGGTGGTCGTTCGAGACGACGAGGCCGTCGGGGCGGTCCGCAGGGTCGCGCGCGGCGATCTCCTCGCCGAACGCGAGGCCCTTCTCCGAGGTCGAACTCCGGGTCCAGATCGGCTCGAGCGAGGCATCCGTCACCTGCCCCACCGCATCGCGCGCACCCTGCAGGCGCTCGCGCACCTGGCGTACCTCCTCGCGCGCCCCGACGAACGCGAGGCGACGTCGGCCGATCTCGAGCAGGTGCTCGGTGGCGAGTCGGCCGCCGGCGACGTCATCGAACGAAACGGATGCCAGCTCGCCGGCGTCGTCCACGGCGTCGACCATCACCACGGGGATGCCGCGCCGCCGCAGCCGCTCGAGCCACGGCCCGGTGTCGGCGAACGGGCTGACGAGCGCGCCCTCGACCTGCACGCGCTCGAACAGCTCGAGGTGGTCGCGCTCCTTCGCGGCGTCGTCGCTGCTGTTGCCGACGAGCACACGGAGGCCCGCAGCGGATGCCGCGTCCTCGGCGCCCGCCACGAGCTCGGCGAAGTACGGGTTGGCGATGTTGATGACCGTCATGCCGAGCAGCCCGCTGCGCCCCGCGCGCAGCTGGCGGGCGGCCTGGAGCGGCACGTACCCCAACTGGTCGGCCGCGTCGCGGACGCGATCGGCGAGCGCCGCGCTCACGAGGTGCGGCCGGTTGAGCGCGTTCGACACGGTGCTGATCGAGACGCCGGCGCGCGCGGCGACATCGCGGATGCCCACTCGCCTCATCGCTCGCCCGTCTCTTCCGAACCGCCCCGCGCGCCTCGCGGGAGTGCCCCCATCGTAGGAGATCGCGCGCGCCGCGCCGTCAAGCCGTCGGAGGTGCTCCCTCGGCGGGCGCGTGACCTGGTCGCATGGTTGGTGGTCACCGACCAGGTGTCACTTCAGAGAGACTTCAGCATCTGAATGGCGGGACTTCCGCCCGCGGCATCCGATAACTATTGTTTATCGATAGATTAGTTCCGTTTATCGATAGGGCAAAAGCATGCAGTGTACGACGATCATCGTCCTGAAGGTTCTCATGGCCGTCCAGCTCGCACTCCTGCTGTGCTGTCAGGTGTTCGTCGTCCCGGCCGTTGCCACGCAGTCCGCCGTGCGCTACGCCGATATCGCGTACCTCGAGATCCCCGGCATCATCGTCGGCATCCTCTTCCTCACGTGCGTCCAGGTGGTGATGCTCTGCGTGTGGCGCCTGCTGTCGCTCGTGAGCGAGGACGCCATCTTCCGCGAGAGCGCCTTCCCCGCAGTCGACCTGAGCCTCGGTGCCGTGGCCTTCGCCACGTTCCTAGTGCTCGTCGCCTTCGTCACGCTGAGCTTCACGGGAACCCTCACTCCCTCGATCACCCTCCTACTCGTGCTCGGGGTTATCGTCGGCGGCGGGCTGTCGCTCCTCATCTTGGTCCTCCGTGGGTTGCTGATGAAGGCGCTGCAGTTGGAGCACGACCTGTCGGAGGTGGTCTGAGTGGCGATCATCATCAACCTCGACGTCGAACTCGCTCGGCGGAAGATGTCGGTCGCCGAGTTCGCCACCGCGATCGACATCACCCCGGCGAACGTCTCGGTCCTGAAGAATGGGCGCGCGAAGGCGGTGCGGTTCACGACGCTCGACGCGATCTGCCGTGTTCTGGAGTGCCAGCCCGGCGACATCCTTGAGTGGGTGCCGGACGAAGCGGACGTCCCGGCAGCAGCAGACGGGGCCGAAGCGTGAGCGCTGCCACGCAGACGCGGCCCGCTCCGGCGTGGAGCACGCGGGCGATCGCGCACCTGCTCGACAACCACACCTGTCCCCGGTGCGGCGAGGGTGAGGTGCGTGCGAACCGGTGCGGGCGGTGCGGCGCCGACTACGCCGAGCTCGGCACTGAACTCTGGGAGGCGTCGCAGCGCGCGGCCGAGGCGCTGGGCGACCGCCAGGCCGTGCTCGACCGGGTGCCCGTCATCGCGCGGGACGCCGTCCCGGCATCCGTCCCGCCCGTCGCATCCGTGCCGAGCGACGCCGTGCCGCGCACGACGCCCGAGGCGGCTCCATCCGCCACGGTCCAGTCGGTGCTCGCCGTCGCCGGAGCAGGACTCGTCGCCGTCGCCGCCGTCGTGTTCGCGTTCTTCAACCCGGACCTTGCGGGATCGGGCGTGCGAGCGGTCATTCTCGCCCCGATCGCCGCCGCGTTCCTCGGCGCCGCCGTCGTGCTGGTGCGTCGCGACCTGCGCTTCTCGGCCGAGGCCGTCGGCGGGCTCGGCCTGGTGTTCACCGCACTCACCGTCGCCGCGTCGATTCCGCTGCTCCCCGCGGCGGTTGACCCGTGGGTGGCGATCGCGATCGCGACCCTGGCCGGCGCCTGGCCGATGGCGCTGCTCGCGGTCCGGCTGCGACTGCGTGTGTGGGTCTGGAGCTCGCTCACGGCGTTGGCATTCGTGCCACTCCTACTGGGGTTCGCCTCTCCCGAGCCGGCGGGGGTGATCGCGGGCACGCTCACGTCTGCGGCCGCTGCCGCGGCGCTGGTCGCATGGGCCGTGCGGCTCCGGTCCCGCGTCGGCACGGTGCTCACGGCCGAGATCGTGACGCTCACCGTGCTGCAGGCCGCCTTCGCCGTCGTCGCGCTGATCCAGTCGGTGTACGTGCCGGGTGCCGTGCCGACCGTGCCCGCGTTCACCGTCAGCGCGTCCGCCCTCGTCGTGGCCGTGATCGCCGTGGCATCGGCCCGCCCGCCCGCGGGCGGCTTCTGGAGCTTCGTCGCGGGCGCATCCGCAGTGCTGTCCGCGGTCACGGCGGCCGTGGGCGTCTTCGCCGAGCGGGTCCCCTCCGTGTGGCTGTGGGCGCTCGTGCCCTCGGCCGCCGTGGCCACCCTCGTGGCGATCGGCGCCGCCCGCCCGCTGCACCGCCGGGTGCGAGCGCCGTTCCTTCTCGGCGGGGCCGTCACCGCGGTCGGCACCGCCGCGGCGCCCCCGACTGCCATCGCCCTCGCGGCGCTCATCGCGGTCGTCTCGCTGGGCGATCGGGCGAGGACGATCGCCGTCGACCCGGTCGAACCCCCAATCGCCGTCGCGATGGCCGCGCTGGCCCTCGGGCTCGGCGTGCTCACCTGGACGACCCGCGCGACGGGAGAGGCGCGTGATCCCGGCCGGGCGGGTGCGGGGAGTCCGGTCCCGCACCAAGCAGTGCGGAGCCTGCGGCTGAGTCCCCCACCGTCGCACCACGCGCGCTGGGCACCGCCTGGCTCGGCTACCTCGGGCAGTGGTACGGCGTGCTCGCGCTGCTGCTCGCCATGACGCTGCCCGCTGTGTCGCCCGGGGCCGGCATCGCGCTCGGCCTGGCGCTCGGCGTCGCGCTCGCGGTCGTCGCGACGCGCACGCCCCTCCGTGCCGCGGGGCTCGCGCGTCGCCTGCCGGTCGTGGTCGGGGCGCACCTGGTGGTCCTCCTCGCCGCCGCGCTGTCGTGGCAGCATCCCGAGACCACCGTCTGGGCGGGCATCGGGGTCGTCGGCGCCGTCGCCGTCCTCGCCGGGACCGTCCCCGCGTCCGCGCGGTTCGTGCACACCGGCGTCGGGTTCGCCTACGCGCTCGTCGTGCTCGCGACCGCGCTCGGGCGTGCGGATGTCACGGCGATCGCGGTGCTGAGCCTCACCACGAGCGCTGCCGGTGTCGGCGCGATCGTCGCCACGTTCCTGCGGCGCGTCCCGCCGCGATCGTGGGTCGCGATCCTGGCCGTCACGGCCGTGCCGTTCGTCGTCGGTGTGGCCCTGGTGCTGGTCGAGCGCAGCGGGTGGACGGCGCTGTCGACCGGAGTGATCCTGCTGCTGGCCGTCGCGCTCACCGTCACCCGACGCGCCGGCCTCGGCACGTTGCTCCGCTCGGCCGCCGCGGGCCTCGTCGTGCCCTCGGCGGCGGTGGTCGTCGTGTGCCTGGGCGCGCAGTTCCTCGAGACGAGTGGGTCACCCGTAGTGCTGCCCGTCGTCGCGGTCCTCGTCGCCGTGGTGCTCCCGTCGACCGCGGCGATCCGGGCGGCCCTCGAGCCACGTGTCGGTGCTCGTGATGCGGCCGCGGCCCGCCTCGCGATCGAGGGCTCGTCCCTTGCCACCGCCGCGATCGCCGTCGTGCTGGCCCTGACGCGAGAGGCGGCCGGCGCGCCCACCGCACTCGTCGTGCTGCTCGTACTGGGTGTCGGGTTCGCGGCTCAGGCGCACTTCACCATCCGTCGGTACGGCTGGTGGCTCGCGGGCGCTGCGTTCACGGGCGCGCTCTGGAGCCTGTGGTCGCTCGTCGGCGTGAGCTCGGTGGAGGCGCACCTGCTGCCTCCGGCGCTCGGCGCGGCCCTCGTCGCGGTCGTGCGCACGGCGCGGGGCGCACGGGCGACCGGGCTGTTCGCCGCCGGGCTGCTCGCGGCGATCGCGCCGCTCTTGGTCGTCCTGGCCGTGGCCGGGAGCGGCGCTG
This sequence comes from Agromyces mangrovi, assembly GCF_030296695.1. Classification (NCBI taxonomy): domain Bacteria; kingdom Bacillati; phylum Actinomycetota; class Actinomycetes; order Micrococcales; family Microbacteriaceae; genus Agromyces; species Agromyces mangrovi (ex Wang et al. 2018). The sequence goes on from NZ_AP027737.1 coordinate 2,703,295, forward strand.
CCCACCCGTGGCGCGCCTACGGCCTGGTCGCCGCCGCGTGGGCGCTCGTGGGCACGAGCGCATTGCTCGGCCGCGCAGACGGCGAGCGGATACTCCGCCTCGACGCGCTGCGCCCCGCCATCCTCGCCGCCGCCGTCGTCGCGGCTGCCGCGGCGCC